>VHCO01000097.1 GCA_016871715.1 Verrucomicrobiota bacterium | reverse complement strand
CGAGCGGCGCTCTCCTCCGCAGGGCTCGCCCGGTGCCCGAAAGGGGCACGCCGGTAAATATAGGGAATGAACCCTATGGCGACAACGGGGAGGGAGTGGCGGCAACGCCACTCCCTTACCCACCAACCAGTGGTCGGAGGCCGGGGCCAAGGCGCCAATCAATTGCCACGTGTCTGCCCAATCGGGCCAGGAGAGCTCCAATTCCTCGCCGAGTTGGCGCGCCTGCAACCGTGGAAGTCACCGGGGTTCGACCTGGATGGTGACGGTGTCTTGGGCGGTTTGCCCCGCCGCATCGGTGGCTATGACTGTTAGCCGGTGACGCCCGGCATGGAGCTGCGCGGTGGTGGCGAGGAGTTCAGTTCCCTCGCCCAAGAGACCATCGACGTCGGAGGTCCAACGCAAGCGTCCACCAACGAGTTCGCCGTCCTCTAGGTCTAGCGCAGCGGCACGAAGCACGACCTCGGCAGCGCCTTGAAACGCCGCTTCTGGCGCAGGGGACAGTATGGCGACGGTGGGGGGCCGGTCGGGAAGCGCGAAGGGCAGGGCGGCGGACGTGCGGTGGAGCCCATCGTTGGCGGTCACTCGCAGGCGCGCGTCAGGGGTACCAGGCAACGAGGCCGCGGGGATGATCAGCTCGGTCCCCGAAAGGTCCTTGGCGAGCGTGCTCCAGCTCGCGGCGCCGTCGAGGCTCAGGTCGACGGTGAAGGTGAGGGGATCGCCATCGAGGTCGGAGGCCTGCCAGGCGAGCAGAAAGTCCTTGCCTTGCACCTGGACGCCCGGGACTGGGCTGAGCAGGTGTAGTTCGGGCGGGTGCCGGGAGGCGGTGCGGCGGACGAGTCGCCGGTCGCCGTGCCAGATTTCGATTGCCCCCAGCGGTTGCAGCGAGGGCACGCAGAAGCGGAACCGCCCGGAGGCGGCGCGGATTGGCGCCGGGTCCGCCTCGATCACGTAACTCGGCGCGAACGGAGCGGCGGCCCAGACCCGACCTTCGGTGTCGAGCAACTGAAGCGTGAACTCGCCCGTGGGCGGCCACTCCGCCTCGCGCGGCAGCAAGGTTTCGGAAACGGGTTCGAGCGAGGCGCTGGTGCCGGTGGGATCGATGGAGCCGGTGACGATCAGGCTCGAGGCTGGCGCGGCGGCAGCGTGTTGGGTGCGGGCGCCGCCCTGGCCGAACCGTGCTGCCAGGGCCTGGTGCAGCGCCGGGTAGGTATGCAAGCCTGGCCAGGTCCAATCGGTGCCGAAGCCGCAGTAGCTCATCAGGTCAGCGGTGCGGAACGGGGTGATGTAGGTGCCGTCGGTATGGTCCCAGCCGTAGGCCAAGCGGAAGTCGCCTTGCTGCATGGGCCCGAGCGTCGGTTGCAGCGGCTGCGTTCGCAGGAAGTCCATCGGGTAATCCGGCGCCATTCCCGAGGCGATTTCGTCGCAAGCGCCCGACTTGGTGGGGCCCGTTGGGCCGAAGACCAGGCCGTAAGCGGCGTGCACGGCGTGATGGCGGCCGAGGGCATGGCCAACCTCATGAGCTGGTCGGTTGCGATAGAGCGCGGCGGTGAGCCGAGAGCGGACCAGGACGAAGTTGCCAGGGATGGGCGCGTTGTCGCGGAAGGGGACGCCCTCGACCGAGGTGTAGTAGAGGGTGCGACTCATGTTGGGCTCGTCGCGCAGGTGTTTATCGGCCACCAACTCGCGCAGTCGAAGTGTGTTGTCCATCTCGACCTCCGGATCGGCGATCGTTGGGTCGTAGTCGGGCTCCCACTTAAGGACGGTTGTATCTTGGCGGCCGGGCTCGAAGCGGGTCGCTGGCAAGGCCGCTAGCAAACGCTGCCGATGCGCAGCGATCACCGCCGGGGTCGCGGCGGCCTGCTTGTTCTTGAACTTCCAATCGAGCAGCACCCACTTCAGACGCAGGGGCGGCGGCGGGGCGAAGGTGACCGTGGTAGCGTTGTTCACCACCGCGCCAACGGCGGCGGCTTCGGGTGCCGTGGCCAGGAGACCATCGGGCCATTCGAGCGTCAGAGTGACTTGGCCTTGGGCCTGCGCGGTGAGGTTGAAGGCGAGGCTGGCCTCGGGATCGTTCCGCCGCGAGGCGTAGTCGGCCCGCGCGACAGTTCTCCCCGCCTTCAAGAACACCGGCGCTTCGCCTGGCCGCTCGACCTTGAGCCGGGCATTGGAGACGGTGACCGGTGTGGGGCTCGATCCTGCGGGTCGAATAAAAGCGCGGACCCGTGTCGGTTTCCGTTCGAACAAGGGGGCGCTGTTGCGCCAATCCTGGACCACCTGGACCACTTCGAGCGCGACCACCTCGACCGCGCTGGGGTGGGCGGTGAAGACCGAGTCATTCCGACAGAATCGCCGATCACCCAAGACGAGGAGGTCGTTGAGCGGGGTGAAGCGAAAGCGCTGGTCGGGGGTCTGGGGCTGCACGACCCAGCGGCCGTTGGCCACGTTCTGGAAGAGCGCCTTGCCCTGGGCGTCGGTCGGTTTGGCCTACGGGTTGCGCGCTGGCACAGGGTTCGATTCACATTGACCTGTTATAAGCAGCCGTGTAGCTTCCGATCACATGGAAAAGCAGCCGCCTGTGGCACTCCCGCTGGCCAAGGTGGAATCGGTCCATCCCTGCTCACGCGAACGAGCGCGAGGCGACAACAAGTGAAACGGAGGACGAAGCGGATGCAGCAGAAGCCAAGTCCAACATCAGTTCGCCGTTCGCTTCGGCAGGTGCGCGTCCGACAAACCGCGTACCGTGTGATGATCGCGACGGCGCTAGCTACTGGGCACGCCGCGATGTACGAACCCGGCAAACGCGACCCGAGTTACATCCCAGACGTCACACCCTCGCCGGACCACCCCGACTTAAAAGTCTGCGGACTGCAGCGTGGCGACCGGCCGATTGTCGAGTTCCGAGAGAATCGCCCCGGTGGTGGCTACGTGGTGCGCCGCGTGCGCCTGTGCCGCGACGGGACCCAGGATCCGACGTTCCGCATCGCGCCGGATCTGCAACCGGAACTGGACCGTGTGGGGCAGTCATCGAGCGCGGTGAGCGTGGTGCGCGTGGTGGGGGATGAGACGGTGATGGTGGCGTTCAACACCCAGACCAACAACACCGTATGGCGGCTCTACCGCTTGCACGCGGACGGCGATCGGGACACGGCCTTCGGCCCGACGGAATTCCACTGGTTCGGCACTTACACGGGGGCGTTCGTACCCCTTCAGGACGGCGAGTTCCTCGTGACCAAAGGCTGGTTTCCGTTGCCCAACGGCGAGGGGCGCGGTCCCGCGCGGCTACACCGTGACGGCAGTGTGGATGGAACCTACAAGCCTCCGTCGGTCGGTTCCGTTTTCGCCGTGCTGCCGGACGGAAGCGCTTCGTACTTTGCCACCGAACGGTCGGGCACCGAGAGCTACACTGTCCTAGGGCGCCTGAAGGCCGATGGTCGACCGGACGAGGGCTTCCCGGTAGTAAGAATGCCACCGGAAGTCAGCGCTGACGTGATCCCGTTCGTTGCACCGGACGGGAAGCTGATTGTTTGGGGCTTCAACTACCAGACCAGCCGGTCGTTCTTGCTTCGACTTCACTCGGATGGCCGGGCCGACGGGAGCTTCGTGCCTGACTTCGTCCCGTGGGGCCCGGCCGGTGTCAGTCAGATTCTGCCGCAGCCGGACGGGAAGCTGCTGGCGGGCGGGCGCGTGGAAAGTGGCTACGGTATTGGAGTCTACTCGATTGTCTGGCGCATGTACAACGATGGCGCGGTGGACCTCGGATTCCGGACGTTTTTCAAGTATGGCAGTGATTTGGCCGTCCCGGTTAGCTTGCTTGCGCAACTCGAAGACGGCGGTATCTTGGCAGCCGGTAGCTTTGAGGGGCCAGATCTGGTGAGGCTGCAAGGCGGGGATTTCCGGCTTTGGGAACGGACGCGTTTTGCGGACCTCAAGCTGCAGCCGCCGAGCCAAGACGTGCGGCTGTCGCTCGTCGGCCCGCCTGGACAACCCGTTGGGGTGGAGAAGTCGAGTGACTTGGAGGCATGGGAACCGCTGGCCACGACTACCCTGGTTGAGGGGGAGGGAGCCGTGATGGACAGCCAGACTGTCGCGTCGGCGCGCGGGTTCTACCGAGCCGTGGAGCTGCCACTCGAAGACCCGGCGGCCCAACCGGGAGCGGTGGATCGCTCCTTCGATTTGCGTCCGGAGTGGGACTATCCGGTCTCGGTATCGGCTGCTGCCTGCGGGCCAGATGGGGCTGTCTACTTGGGGTACGTGGCTGGGTGGGGCCCGGAGGCTTTGGGGAAATACCCGAGGGCCTACTTCGGCCTAGCTCGTTTTCAGCCAGACGGACAACCAGACCCTGCCTTCGCTGTGCCGCTCTGGCAGGGCAAGTACAACAATTTGGGCTTTGAGCACCCGAGATTGTTGGCTTTGTACCCGGATGGCCGCGTCCTCTGCTCGCACGGCCCTGGTCCTCGCGTTATCGCTAGATTCCAGGCTGATGGGACGTTGGACCCGGAGTACGCCCCGGCCATTACCCTGCTGTTTGATTGGGCCGGCTGCGGCTGGGGCAACATCAGGCTTCTACTACCGCTCGCCGACGGTAAGGTGATTGTGGTTGGCGGCTTTGACTCGGTCGATGGACAGAGGCTCAAGGGCATTGCCCGATTGCAGCCGGACGGAAGGCTAGACCCGAGCTTTCGTCCGGACCCTAATGTGTCCGGGAGGGGCATTCCCTATTGCTGGTCACCGGGCCTTCCGACTGTGTTCGACGCGGTGCTCGTTGGCGAGCGGCTCATGATCGCAGGGGATTTCACCCATATCGATGGCAAGCCCAGGCCTGGCATCGCGCGTTTAAACCAGGACGGAAGCCTGGACCTATCCTTCGAACCAGCGCAATTCAGCGCGGGTTCGGAGTTTAGGGCACTGGCCGTGGTGAACGACAAGGTCCTCGCTGCCGGTCGCTGCCAGATCTGGTCTTCGACCCAATGGGCTTATGGAGTCTTCCGGTTGAACGAGGACGGGAGCCTGGACCAGACCTTTACTCCTTGGGCCCGGGTCGGCGCCAGCGGTTCGAGCGACTTGGTTCTGCTGTCGGGCGGCAGGCTCGCCGTGCGCAGCCAATTGAGCGTTGGCGGTCCCAGTCCGATCAAGGAATTCGTGCTGTTGGGGCCGGGGGGTGAACGGCAGGAGTCCTTTCGACCGTCACTCGAGCTCTGGCCCAGTTTCACGGTGGGCTCACCCCGAGCGGGGTTGCTCCTCGCCGGTTGCTTGGGGGGCTATCCGGACTACACCTACCCCAATCTGCCGCGTGCCTACGTCGTCCGGGTCTTGCTGGACTAGTAGGGCCGTGGGTCTGGCGAGCCGCGCCACCGGGGTGCGTCCAGCGAGTGTCCCCGCTGCCGTGGCCGCAGACAATCCGATGCTGGAACTCGGTGCCCCGACGAGATGCCCATCCACCCAGAAAAGCCTATTGACTTGGCCTGGGTCTTTGCTAGGTTCTGCGCCCTTTGACTCGTGACTGAATGAAGACTCTGGTTCCCAAAGTGGACTTGAACGCGCGCAAGTGGCATGTGGTGGATGCCGAGGGCAAGGTGTTGGGCCGATTGGCGGCGCAGGTGGCCAATATCCTGCGGGGTAAGAACAAGCCCATCTTCACGCCGCACCTCGACACGGGGGATTTCGTGGTGGTGATCAACGCCGAGAAGGTCGCCCTTACCGGCAAGAAGGAGACCAACAAGCGTTACATGTCCTACTCCGGTTGGAAGGGCGGCGAGAAATACCGCACCGTCGCGCAGGTGCGCGCGCGGCAGCCGGAGCGCCTCATTTTGCACGCGGTGAAGGGCATGATTCCCAAGAATCGTCTGGGCGATCGCTTGCTCACGAAACTTAAGGTGTACCGGGGCTCGAGCCATCCGCATCAAGCCCAACAACCCGCGCCGCTCGCCCTGGCCCATTGACCTCGCTCCTTGATCCGCTATGACTGAATCCATGGAATTCCTCGGCACCGGCCGGCGCAAGACGGCTGTCGCGCGAGTGCGCCTGGCGGCTGGCTCGGGCAAGATCACCATCAACGGGCGCCCCTTCGAGGGCTATTTCCCGGTGGAATCGCAGCGAGCCCTCATTACTCAACCCTTGGTGCTGACCGAGACGGCGGCCAAATACGACGTCCGCGTCAAGGTCACGGGCGGCGGTCCCGACGGCCAGGCCGGCGCGGTGCGTCATGGCATCTCCCGCGCCCTGCTGAAGGCCGACGCCAACTTGCGGCCGGCGCTCAAGGCCGAGGGTCTCCTGACCCGTGACCCGCGCATGCGCGAGCGCAAGAAGTACGGCCAACCGGGTGCGCGGAAGCGCTTCCAGTACAGCAAACGGTAGGCAGCGGGTCGGTCCCTGCTCAGTCCCATCCAGAAAACGAACGCGGCCCGGGGTGGACCCGGGCCGCGGCTATGGTGTGGCCTAAAGTCGAGTTGCGAGTGCGAGGGGTTACAGGGCCCCTTGGGCTATGGCACCCGCCGCGGACAGCACACCCTCTTGATCCCCATCCCAGGACCAGCAGCCGTCGAGTCCCAACAAGGCGGGCCAAGGCCCGACCGGCCCTAGGAGGACCGTCCAGTCGAAGAACGGCTTGAGATCCACCGGATAGAGGCCCGGGTCGGCGCCGAAGATAATCCGCAGCCGGAGGCGGAGGGCATCGAAGCTCATCTTGTGGTAGAGCGCCGCGATGCCGTAGGGGATGAAGTACTGGCGCAGTTGGCGGGTGCCAGTACTGGCGCTTTGCTGGTGGAGCAAAGCCAACACTCCGGCCACGTGGGGGGCGGCCATGCTGGTGCCGGACATGCGTTCGGTCCCTCCGCCCAAGCCCAGCGACAGGATCCCGATCGAGTAGGCTGTGTCCTCGATGACGTCCACGCGTTCCTCACCCGGAGCGGAAATGGTGACGCCACTCATGAACAACGGGTTGCGCGCGTCGTCGATGAGCGCGCCGTCCGTTGTGAAAAACGAGGCCGTGTCCGCCGGGACGTAAAAGAACGGATAATAATCGCTGTAGCCGTCGGTGGCGCTGACGCTGGCGACGGCGATCGTCTCCCGGTAAGCCGCGGGGATTTTCTGCGAGACTTCCAGGTCGCAGTTGTTGCCGGCGGAGACCACCACGCTGATGCCCGCCCAATCCAGGGCCTTGATCGCCGTCCGGAGCGGCGAGTCGAGCGATTCCCCCGGCGCACGGTCGCGACCGAGGCTCATGTTCACGATGCGGATGCGCGGCGAGACCAAGTTCGCGTTTTGCAGGACCCACTCGAGCCCGGCGATGACCCCGGCTTCGCTGCCCGAGCCCGTCGAGTCGAGCACTTTCACCGCGTAGAGCTTCGCCCCCGGCGCCACGCCGACGACGTCGGTGGTGTTATTGAGGGCGGCGATGATCCCCCCCACATGCGTGCCATGACCCTCGTCATCTTGGGCGCTGCCACCGAACGCGCTGAACTGCTGCGAGGCCAGGGCGAGGTCCGGATGCGTGAAGTCCAGGCCCGTGTCCAAGACCGCTATCCCCACGCCCGTCCCGTTGTAGGCCAGGCTGCCCGGAGCCGCCCCAATCCGGCTCACCCCAGCCGGCACCGTTTGAACGCCACTGCTGCTGATCCCCCGCGCCGGGTTAGCCGGGTCATCGTCGGAGCGGAACCCTGTGACGTGGAACCAGCGGTTGGGCGTGACACTCTCGACCCGAGGATCGCGGCGGAGGGCCGCGACTTTATCGGCGGAAAGTTGGGCGGAGAAGCCGTTCAAGGCCCTCGAGTAAGTCAGGCCAAGTTGCACCCCGGCGCTCTGGGCCACTTGCTTGGCTGAACCCGACCGCAGCTTCACGATGTAGCTGTCGGGGACGACCCCGCTCGGGGGACTGAGCTGAGCCAAAATCGAAAAGGCGCCCGTCGCGGCGAGGGCGAGGGCGGTCAGGAGGATTCGCTTCATTGGAGGGGAGGGGATGGTCAGTTAGCCGATCTGCATTTCAGTTTTAGAACAACAGTGCGGCACCCTAACAGCCTCGCCTGCGAGAACTCAAGCAGAAATTACGAAGATCTTAAACAGCCGTTCTAACCTCCCCCCCGGGAAAACTCGGCCCTCAGGCCCTCATGGGCGCCGACCGGCCCAGACCACTTGGTAGGGCGCCAGATCGAGTTCCAGTTGGCCGCCCGCAGCCCGCAAGGGCTGCCGGCCCACCAAATCGTACCAATTCGACTTGCGCGGCGCTGGCTGGGGAACGGCCACCGCGAGCGATTCCCCCGACACATTATGGACGGCGAGCAGACTCGCCCCCACGTCCGCCAAGGTTCGGCGCAGGGCAAAGACCCGTGGGTCCAGTTCGAAGACCTCCTGCGTGGCCAGGGGATGAAACGGCGTTTGGCGTCGGCGCAAGCGCAGCAAGGACCCGAGCCGCCGAAAGACGCGGGCGCGCAGCGACTGCGCATCGGCGAGCTCCTCTTCGAGGCGCGCTCGTTCGAGCTTCTGCCGGTTGATGCGTCGAGGCATTCCGCTGGCCTCCGCCCCGGCCCGGTCCCCACGCGACCCGAACAACGAGTGGAAGTAGAGCGCGGGCACGCCTTGGAAGGCGAGCATGATGGCGTGCGCGACGAGGAACCGATCGACCTGCGTCTCGACGGGCTCGTCTCCCGACGGATTCGAGAGCGCGTCGAAGTAGTTGATGTTCATCTCGTAGGGGCTCCGGGAACCGTCCGGGTTGTGCTTATACGAGATGAAGCCGCCGTGCTCGAGGGTGCGGTGGACCAAGGCATCGATTTCGGCCGCGCTGAGCATCCCGCGGGCGGGGTTGAGCCCAATGCCGTCGTGCGAGGCCAAGAAGTTGAAGAAGCTCACGCCCTGGGAGGGCAGGGCGAGGGACTTGGCCCACTGGCTCAGGGCCGTGGCCTTGCCTGTGGCCATCGAGTGCAAGACCAGCGGCGGCAGGGCGAAGTTGTAGACCAACTGCGCCTCGTTGGTGCCGTCGCCGAAGTACGACACGTTGTCGGCGTGGGGCACGTTGGTCTCGGTGATCAGCAGCACGTGGGGGGCGACCTCATCGAGCGCCGCGCGCAGGAGTTGGATGACGCGGTGAGTCTGGGGCAGGTGGATGCAAGGGGTGCCGAGCTCCTTCCACAGGTATGCGATGGCGTCCAAACGAATGAACCGCGCCCCCTGCGCCACGTACCACAGCAGCGCCTCGAGCACCCGCACCAAGACCGCCGGGTTCCGAAACTCCAGATCCACCTGGTCCGCGCTGAACGTCGTCCAGACCCGAGGCCGCCCGACCGCGCCGCTGAATTCGGTCAGCAACGGCAGCGCCCGGGGCCGCACCACTTGCGAGAGGTCCGGCTCGCCCTCGACCGTGACGAAGAACTCGCGGTAGGCGGGGTCACCCGCCAAGAACCCCTGGAACCACTCGCTTTGAGCCGAGAGATGGTTGAACACGCCATCGAACATGAGGTCGAACGAACGTCCCAGATGCGCCACGTCCGCCCAGGAACCATAAGCCGGGTCCACGGCAAAGTAGTCCTTGACCGAAAAGCCATCGTCCGACGACCAGGGATAAAAGGGCAGCAAGTGGATTCCGCTGACCGTTTCCCGCAAATGCCGCGCGGCAAAACCGGCGAGGGTGTGCAAGGGCGCTTCGCCGGCGGCCTGCACCTGGTCCGCGTAAGCGATGAGCAGCACGTCGGGCGGGCCAGCCGCCAACGCCCGGCGCGGTCGGGCGGGTTTACCGCCGTGCCGGTGCCGTGCCAGCAGCGCCTCGATCGGTTCGGCGACCGCCTGCGCGCGCGCCGGTCCGTAGAGGACCTCGAGGTGATTCAAGATGCGTGGTGACATACTCATGAATCGCTAAGCTGGACGACCAGGCGGCGGTAGGCTCCGCCGCCCTCTGGCTCGGCTCGTGGTCACGGGGCAATCAAGTATCTCCCAGCCGCCACGTCAAGGCTCTTCGCCCCGCGTTTTGCCCCGCGTTGCCCAGCGGGCGAGACGCCCGCTCTCCGTCTGGGATGGGACAAGGCACGGGCATCTTGCCCGCGGAGCCAGCGGGCGAGACGCCCGCTCTCCGTCTGGGATGGGACGGGGCGCACGCATCTTCCCCGCGGCGCCCAGCGGGCGAGACGCCCACTCTCCGTCGTCGATGGGACGGGGCGCACGCATCTTCCCCGCGGCGCCCAGCGGGCGAGACGCCCACTCTCCGTCGTCGATGGGACGGGGCGCGGGCATCTTGCCCGCGGTGCCAGCGGGCGAGACGCCCGCTCTCCGTCGTCGATGGGACGGGGCGCGGGCATCTTGCCCGCGGCGCCCAGCGGGCGAGACGCCCACTCTCCGTCGTCGATGGGACGGGGCGCACGCCTCTTCCCCGCGGCGCCCAGCGGGCGAGACGCCCACTCTCCGTCGTCGATGGGACGGGGCGCGGGCATCTTGCCCGCGGCGCCCAGCGGGCGAGACGCCCGCTCTCCGTCTGGGATGGGACGGGGCGCGGGCATCTTGCCCGCGGCGCCAGCGGGCGAGACGCCCGCTCTCCGTCGTGGTCGGGACGGGGCGCGGGCATCTTGCCCTAAACCTCTTTCGCCCCCGCTTCGCCCGAGTTCAGTTCGCTTTAGCCAGAGGAGGCCAACTCACGATCTTGAAGGATATAGGTCTGCGGCGGCAGCTTAGCAGGGTTCAGCAGGATGTACCGCCGGCACGCCTGCCAGTGTTGCTCTCTGCGGATGATCTGATCCCAATAATCCTCCTGCCACAACGCCCCGAAGCGGTTCAAGCGCTTGTTGATTTCCTTGGCGGTGTAACTCTTCCACGAGTGCACCACTTGATCCAGCCGCCACCCTGCCAGGGGTTGGAACAACACATGGACGTGGTTGGGCATCACGACCAAGGGACCGAGTCGATAGCGTTGACTGTCGAAATGAAGCAACGCTGCGGCAACGATGGATGCGCAGTCAGGGTCGCACAACGCGCACGAGCCGTGGCCGGCGTCGAGCCATTCGTCCATCCGCCGGCTGAACTGCCTGTGGTAATCGAGTTCGGTCACTTCGTCCCACGGCTCGGGATGCAACTCCAACCACACCGCCTTCTGAGCTGCCCATTGGTCGAGCTCGGTTTTGGGAATCGAATCTGCAAGGCGCCACGTCACAAACTGCCACGCCTCGCCTTGCTGCCAGTGAGGGAGGTGATGCCGGTGCCGGTGGATTTCCTCGAAGGGATTGAGAAACGGCGTGGACAAGGGGGACTCGCTCATCGCAGCGAATATAGGGTAACCCTCGGAGAAAGGAAAGGCACGCCCAATACTGCGAGCGGGCGAGACGTCCGCTCTCCGTTTTGGATGGGACGGGGACCGCGCCCGCATTTCGTGGTGGCTGTGCGAGCGCGACGGCGTTAGAAATCGGGGGTGCGTTTTTGGTCAGACCAGCGCGGACCGGGTGGAACGCGCCCGGCCGGGACTTAATCTCGAGTCAGGGTGAGACCCATCGCTCAACTCCTGTTTGCCCGTGCGCGGTGTACCGGCCCGTGCGGTTGGGGCGGTTGGTGCTGCGGTCGCGCCCGTGCGGCGCTGGCGGCGTTAGCGTGGATGGCCCTGCTGGGGCTGGCCGGGGCGAGCGCCCTGGGGCAAGTACCGGCGGGCGGAGTGGTGCGGGGAGCCTTCACGGTGCCGGTATACGATCGGGAGTCGCCCAGTCGCGTGGTGGCGATGCTCAACGGCGTGGGGGTGGATCCGCAACCCAACGGGCAGGTGCGACTGCAATCGGTCCAGGTCTCGTACTTCGGCGAGCCCGGCCAGACCAACCTCGTGGTCCGCGGCACCCAATGCCTCTATGACGCACGCACGCAAACCGCCACGTCGGCCGAAGCCCTCCGGATTGTCTCGGGGGACGGCCGGCTGTCCGTGGCGGGTCAAGGCTTCATTTGGTGGCGCACGAACAACGACTTGGCCATCTCGAACCAGGTCCGCACCGAACTGATCCCCGCGCCACGGGCCTCCCCGCCCGAGCTCGTGGGGGACAGCCCGCTCGAGATCCTAAGCGACACCTGGCGGCTCCACTACCGGTCGAACTTGGTGACCTACCAAGGCCGCGTGCGCGTCGCCAACACCAACCTCACCCTGACGGCCCAAACCCTGGACATCCTCGGCACGACGAACAACGCAGCGGAGCGGATCATCGCGCGCCGGGAAGTGCTGGTGGTCCATCGCCCGGATGGCAGCCGCATCGCTTGCGATGAGGCTGAATACCTGGACGATGGCCAGCGCGCGCAGGTGCGGTTGTCCGGCCATCCACGCTGGGAAGACGGCCTGCGCACGGGTCAGGCCGACTGGGTAGTTCTGGATACCACCGAACGCAGCCTGCGCGCTTACGGCAACACCCAGTTCCGCTTCCCGCGGGTCGAACTGGGAAGTCAGCTCCCGCTGGGTTTCGCCGCGAGCGGCGGTACCCGGGCAAGTGCGGGCGACCCGAACCTGGCGTTCCTCGAAGTGCAGGCCCCCATGTGCCTGCTGCAGTTTCCCGCGACCAACGGGCCGGTGCAGAGCCTGGTGGCGGAAACCAACGTCGTCATCCGCGACGCCGCGAGGTCGAGTGTGGGACGGGCGCGCCGGTTGGTCTATCACAACGGCCAGTCGCTCGAGCTCACGGGAGAACCGTCCTGGTCGGGGCAGGGCGGCGAGTTGCAGGCTGCCTGGTTGGGTTTTGACCTGGTGAACCGCCGGCTGGCTGCGCGGACCAACGCGGTGTTGCGGCTGCCCTGGGCCTTGATCGGCGAACGCTTCGGCTCTGCGCCCGCCCCTGAGGCAGCGGCCGCCACCGGCTCGGCCTACATCGAGATCCGCAGCGACTACATGGTCTCTTTCGACCAAGCGCTCCGGTTCGGCGACCGCGTGCGAGTCGAGTACCTCGAGGCCGGCCAGCGCCTGGGCGAGCTGACTTGCGCCTCGCTCGAAGTCCCCTACCGCGACCGGGTCCAGGCCCTCGACGCCCGTGGCGGCGTGGACGCGCGTTGGGAACCGCCCGCGGACGACGCCGGCCGGACGACCGTGCGCCAGTTTCGCGGTCAAGCCGTGCGCGTCGCGTTCGACGACGCCGGCCAAATCCAGTCCGGTCACGCCACCGGCGGGGTGTTCGCCCAGGAGCAGCGCCGGGTGCGGGGGCAGGAGACCGGCCCGGCGCGGCGGCTGGAGTGTGAGCGGGTGGACGCCACCTTCGTCGCGACCAATCGCGTCGAGCGTGCTGTCGCCGAAGGAGGCGTCGTGCTGAGCCAGGGCGAGAGGGTGGTCCAGGGGGCCCGCGCCGTATATACCGGGGCCGACGACGTGGTTCGCTTGACGGGCAACCCGACCGCCACTTTTCCCGAGGGCCGCATTGTCGAGGCTGAAACCTTGGCTTACGACCGTGCGACCGGCAGGTACCAAGTGAGCGGCAAGTTCCGCACGGAATGGAACCGCGTGCCGTTGGGAACGAACCAACCGACCTTCTTGCGCACTTCGTCGCCGCCGTGACCGCGCCGTGATCCGCCGCTCGCTATGACCGCTCCGATTGCCCCAGCGCAGCCCGCCCAGGCGCCTGACCCGCCGAGCGCGACCTTGGCGCGATCGAGTACCGACCGGCTGTTGACGACCGAGAAGTTGGTCAAAGCATACCGCGGCCGGCGAGTGGTCAATGGGGTCTCGATCTGCGTCCACGCCGGCGAGATTGTGGGGCTGCTGGGGCCGAACGGGGCCGGCAAGACCACCACGTTCAACTTGGTGGTGGGGCTAGTCCGACCCGACGCCGGCCTGGTCCAGTTCCGCACGCAGACCATCAATCGGTTGCCGATGCATCGGCGGGCGCGGTTGGGGATTGGCTACTTGACGCAGGAGCCGTCCGTGTTCCGGAAGCTGACCGTCGAGCAGAATCTGCTGGCAATCCTCGAGACCTGCCGGTTGAAGGCGGAGGAACGGCGCGTCCGGCTGCGGTATCTGCTGGACGAGTTGGACTTGACGCCCTTGGCGCGCAGCAAGGCCTACACCTTAAGCGGCGGCGAGAAGCGGCGCCTCGAGATCACGCGCGCCCTGGTCACGAGCCCGCAGTTGATGCTGCTGGACGAGCCCTTCAGCGGGATCGATCCGATCGCCGTCTACGAAGTGCAGAAGATCGTCCGCCGGTTGAAGGAGCGCGGCCTCGGCATCCTGATCACGGACCACAATGTGCGCGAGACGCTCAAGTTGGTCGATCGGGCGTACGTCATCCATCGCGGCGAGGTCCTCTGCGACGGTTCCGCCGAGTTCTTGGTCAACGATCCCAAGGCGCGCGAGATCTATCTCGGGCCCGAATTCAACCTATGACCCGAGCGCGCGCTGGTTTCGGTTGGACGAGGCCCGCCCGGCGCCGCGTCCGGTGAACCCACTCACACGCAGGACTGCGCCCACCCATTATGCTCAAACGCGACACCGTCACCGTGCAGAGTTTCTACGAGGGTCACGGCGCCAAACTCGAGATGACGCTCATGGCTGGGCGGCCGGGCTTGGACCGGGTCATCCGCGAGGCCACCGTCAACCGTCCCGGGTTGGTCCTGGCGGGGTTCACGAAGTACTTCGCCAACAAGCGCGTCCAGGTGCTCGGCAATGCCGAGATGCACTTCCTCAGATCGTTGCCCCGGGACACCCTGTTGAAGCGCCTGGCCCGCTTCTTCGGCTTCCGCATCCCTTGCGTCGTCCTCTGCCGCGGGTACCGCGTGCCGAGCGAGCTCCTGGCCGCCGCGCGCCGAGCCGAAGTGCCCGTCTTCAAGAGCCCCTTGGTGACGATGAAATTCATCAACCAAGCCACGCTTCTGCTCGAGAACATGTTCGCCCCCCACGACACCGAGATCGGCAGCATGGTGGACATCCTCGGCGTCGGCGTCATCATCCGCGGCGAAAGCGGTATCGGCAAGAGCGAGTGCGTGCTGGCCCTCATCGAGCGCGGTTATAGCTTGGTCTCGGACGATGTCACCCGGCTCACCCTCAACGAGGGCCGCATCATCGGGGCCAGCCCGGAGACGACGCGCGACCACATGGAAGTCCGCGGCATCGGCATCATCAATGTGCCCGCCATGTTCGGCGTGCGCAGCATTCGCCGCCAGAAACGGGTCGACTTGGTCGTCAGCCTCAAGCCCTGGGAGTCGGTCCCCGATGTCGACCGCGTGGGGATGGAAGACCAAACCACCCGCCTGCTCGGGATTCCCGTCCCCCATATCACTATCCCCGTGCGCCCCGGCCGGGACATCGCCCGGCTCATCGAGGTCGCCGCCTTCCATGCCAAACTCAGAATGGCCGGCCACAACCCCGCCCGCGAACTCAACGAGCGGCTTATTGCCCAGATGACCGGCAAGGGCTGAGTTTGGCGTTGAACATCTCCCCCAAACCCGAAAGGATCCGCGCCATGAAACCTCGATCCCCACTCCCGCACCTCCGCGCTGGCCGCGTGCTGGCCCTGGTTCTCGCCCTCTGCGCCGCGAGCCTACCCGGGGGCGCGGCGGAAGCCAAACTCACCCGCTTGGTCCGGTTCCAAGCGGCTGACACGGTCGGCTACGGGATCGTCGAAGGCGACCAGGTGCGGCGGATTCGAGGCGACATCTTTGGCACGTGGCGCGCGACCGACCAGCGGTTGCCGCTCGCCAAGGTCCGCGTGTTGGTGCCCACCCAACCCACCAAAGTGCTGGCCGCCGCGCTCAACTACCGCAGCCACCAGACCACTCTCGCCGAGCGTCCCCTGCCGCAGCACCCGGAGTTCTTCTTCAAACCGCCGTCGTGCCTCATCGCGGACGGGGAAGACATTGTGCTTCCCGCGGGCAGCACCGACGTTCATTACGAAGCGGAGCTGGTGATTGTGATGGGGCGCCGGGCGAAGAACGTGGCTCGGGAACGCGCGGCCGAGTACATTCTGGGCGTCACCTGCGGGAACGATGTCAGCGCGCGCGATTGGCAGAGCGGAGACATCCAGTGGTGGCGCGCCAAGGGCGCGGACACCTTCGGCCCCTGTGGACCGGTCATCGTCGCCGGGCTCAACTACGATGACCTCCTGCTGCGGCTCCGGGTCAATGGGGAGGTCCGACAAGAACAGCGGACCCGCGACCTGCTGCAGAACGTGGCCGCGCTGGTGAGCTTCGCCAGCCAGCACGTGACCCTCGAACCCGGCGACCTCATCTTTACCGGCACGCCCGGCCAGACCGCCGCGCTCAAGCCCGGCGATGTGGTCGAGGTCGAACTCGAGGGCGTGGGGATCCTCAAGAACCGCGTCGTGGCGCAGGCCGGCCGCTGACGGGCGTCTTGCCGCGGGCGGGCCATGTTCCCATGCCGGCACCTTCGGTCTGCTGCCACCACACGACCCGACCTGCGGGCAAGGCTGATCCTGGCCCGCCGCTTGCTTTTCGCACACCTATGCAACCGTATCGGGGCAGCAAGTCCCAGTCGGCCAGCGCGGACACGCCGCAACCAGACCCGCCTCCGGCGGCAACCCACCCGCCTGCGCCTGCGCCGGTCAGGCGCTCTCGAAGCGTCCAGGGCTCGATCGTGCTGCGGGCGCTCTGGCTCCTGGCCCTATGCGCTGGGGTCAACTCGAGCCTGAGCCAACCTGCCCAGCAGGAAGACCACCCACCCGCCGCCTCTCAGACGACCGCTGCGCGCGGGTCGATCCGACTCGCTGCCGCCGCACCCCAGTACGCCGGCACGGACGTCGGGGGCCCCGCCCTGGCCGGCAGCACGCTCGCCGTGCCCGGCGGCCTGGACGTGGCCGGCGGGGGCCAAACCATCGGCAGTACAACCGACCAGTTTCACTTCGGCTGGATCGAGCGGACGGGCGATTTCGACCTCGAAGTGCGCGTGGCGCGGGTGACGGTCTCGGATCCGTTCGTGCACGCCGGGTTGATGGCCCGGGACGGACTTGCGGCTAACGCCAGGTTCGCCGGCGTCTTCACCTCGTCGCCGCAACTGGGTTGCTTCTTCGAGACGCGCGCCACCGCAGGCGCCAACACCACCTCCGCCACGCTCCCAGGCGGATTCCCCGCCAACCACCCGTTCACCTGGCTGCGGCTGCGGCGCAGCGGAGCTGTCTTCACCGGGTACGCCAGCTTGGACGGCCAGGGCTGGGTCACCCTGGGCTCGGCTACCCTCAGTGGACTGGCGGCGCGGGTCAACGTCGGTTGCGCCGTCTCGAGTGAAAACGCGGCGCGAATGGCGCACGCGGCGTTCCGCGACCTGGGGCCGACCCGGTTCACCTCGGCTACGACGTTCCGGCCCACCAAAGAGCCGCCGGGTCCCTCGAGCCGCCGGACCGGGCTCGTCTTCAGCGAAATCATGTATCACCCCGCCGCCCGCGCGGACGGTCGGAACCTCGAGTTCGTCGAGCTCTACAACGCGCGCGCGGTGGTCGAGGACCTCACCGGATGGCGCCTGAGCGGGAGCATCGATTACCGGTTTCCGGCCGGGTTCCAGTTACAGGCCGGCGATTGCGTGGTGATTGCCGCGGCTCCAGATGACTTCCGGGCCGTCTACGGGATCACCAATGTCCTCGGCCCTTACACCAACGCTTTGCCCAACGATAACGGCCGCCTCCGCCTGCGTAATGGCGCGGACGCCATCCGGTTGGAAGTCAACTACACCGATGCCCCACCCTGGCCCGTGGCACCGGACGGCGCCGGCCCCTCGCTGGTGCTCGCCCGCCCGAGCTACGGCGAGGACTACCCCGCCGCGTGGGCCGCCAGCGAGTTTAAGGGGGGCTCGCCCGGGACCCTCGATTCGACGGTGCCGATCCCGCAACAGAACGTGCTCATCAACGAGTTCCTGGCCCATACCGACGATCCCGTCCTCGACTTCATCGAGCTCTACAATCGCGCCAATACCCTCGTCGACCTCTCGGGTTGCATCCTCACGGATAACCCGGCCACAAACCGGTTTCGCATCCCCGACGGAACCCGCCTTGCCGGACGCGGTTTTGTGGCCTGGGACCAGAACCAACTCGGCTTCCGGCTGCGCGCCGGTGGGGAAACGCTCTACCTGTTGAGTGCGGACGGCGCGCGGGTACTGGATGCCATCCGGTTCGGCGCCCAAGAGAATGGGGTCAGTGCGGGGCGATCGCCAGACGGTGCGGGGACCGTGCGGCGCCTGGCGCGGCCCACCCCCGGCGCGGCCAACGGGCCTTGGCGCCTCGAGGACATTGTCATCAACGAGATCATGTACCATCCGATTTCGGGCGATGACCGCGACGAGTACCTCGAGCTCTATAACCGCGGCGCCAGCACCGTCCACCTGGGAGGCTGGCGCTTTGTCGACGGCCTGGACTTCTGCTTCCCCACCAACACCGCCCTTGCGGCGGGCGCCTATTTGGTGGTGGCGAAAGACGCCGCGCGACTCCGGGCCAACTACCCGCAACTCAACAACCTCAACACCGTCGGTGACTATGGCGGCTCCCTGAGCAACGCCGGCGAGCGGATTGCCCTGGCCAAACCCGACCTGGTGGTCCAAACCAACGCCCTGGGCGTCTGGGAAACCAATCTCATCGATATCGTCGTCGCGGAAGTGACCTACGGCGACGACGGTCGCTGGGGCACTTGGGCCGACGGCGGCGGGTCGAGCCTGGAACTGGTCGATCCGCGAGCCGATCCCCTCCGCCCCGCCAACTGGGCGGACAGCGACGAAACCCAGAAAGCGCCTTGGACCACCGTCGAGTTCACCGGCCGGCTCGACTTGGGCAATGGCGCGGCCAACCGGTTGCGTCTCGGCATGCTCGGCGCCGGCGAATGTCGGGTGGACGACATCGAACTCTTCCGCGAGGGGAGCACGAACATCGTGGCGAACGGCGATTTCGAGGCCGGCACCACCAGTTGGACCCTCACCGGTAACCACAGCCGCTCGACCGTGGACAGCGCCAGCGCTTACCGCGGTAGCGGTGGCCTCCATATCCGTAGCTCGGGCGATGGCGACACCGGCATCAATACCCTGCGCAACACCCTCCGGGCCACCCTCGCCAATGGCCAAACCGCCACCCTCCGCGCCAAGACCCGCTGGTTGGCCGGTTGGCCCGAGGTCCTGTTCCGCTTGCACGGGAATTGGCTCGAGTTCCCCGCCCGACTTACCGTCCCCAAGAACCTGGGCACCCCAGCCCTCCCCAACAGCCGCCGGGTCAACAACGCCGGCCCCGCCATCTACGACGTGACCCACGACCCACCCCTGCCGCGCGCCAACGAAGCCGTCGCCGTCACCTGCCGCCTCTCCGACCCCGACGGCGTGGCCACGGTCCTCTTGCGATCCCGCGTCGATCCGGCCACCACCCTCACGACCGTGACCATGCGCGATGACGGGTCCGGGGGCGATGCTGTGGCCGGCGACGGCCTCTACACCGGCACGATCGGCGGCCGGTCCGCCGGCACCCGCGTCGCCTTTCGCATCGACGCCACCGACGACGGTTCACCCGCCGCCACCGCCACTTTCCCCGCCAACGCCCCACAGCAGGAATGCTTGATCCGCTGGGAGGACACGATCCCCTTCGGCACCGTGGCCCACTACCACCTCTGGAGCACCCAAGCGACCGAAAGCGCCCGCTCCAATGCCCTCGATAACACCTTTCGCGACGCCACCCTCGTCTATGGCAACTTCCGCGTCCTCTATAACGTCGGCTTCCGCGACAAAGGCAGCCCCTACCACGGCGGCGGCGGGGATTTTGCCGTGACGGTCGCCCGCGACGACCCGCTGCTGGGCGCCACCGATCGCGTGTTCGCCTCGACCGGCAACGGCGGCTCGGAAGCTACGGGTATCCGCAGCCAACTGGCCGCTTGGCTCGGCCAACAGCTCGGCATCCCCTATCTGCACGCTCATTATATGCTCCTCTACCGCAATGGCACACGCTTCCGCGAAATCATGGAGGACCTCGAACAGCCCAACCACGACTACGCCGAGCGCTGGTATCCTGACGGCGGCGAAGGGGACCTCTACAAGGTCGCTATCTGGTTCGAGTTCGCCGACGACAACCGGTCCTTCCAATCCACCGGCGCCACCATCGCCCGGTTCCTGACCACCGGTAACGAATATAAACTGGCCCGCTACCGCTGGAACTTCCAGCGCCGCTCCAACGACGGTAACGCCAGCAATTACACTAACCTCTTCGACCTGGTCGCCGCCATGAACGATACCTCCGCGGCCTATGTCGACCGCGCCTTGAACCTGGCTGACCTCGAACAATGGATGCGCGCCCTCGCCTTCAACTACGCCATGGGCAACTGGGACGTGTGGACCTATCGCATCGGCCAAAATGCCTACCTCTACAAACAGCCCGGCCACCGCTGGGTCCTTATCCCGTGGGACATCGACTTCACCTTCGGCCTGGGCGATGGCACCAGCGCCCCGCTCTGGGAAGCGCAAGACCCCGTCATGAGCCGCGCCTTCGCTAACGGCACCTTCCAACGCATGCTTTGGCGCGCTTACCTCGACATCGTCAACGGCCCGTTCCTGCCCGAGCAGTATCAGCCCCAGATCGACGCCCGCCGAGCCATGCTCCTGAAGAACGCCATCTCGGGCCTCCAAAGCCCCCAGGCCATCTCGACCTTCATCAACGGGCGCCGCTCCTATCTCCTGAGCCGTATCAACGCGACCAACCCGAGAGAGTTCGCCATCACCAGCAACGGCGGCGCCGACTTCGCCTCGCCCACGCCCGTCGTGGCGATCGAGGGCACCGCCCCCTTCGCCGTGGTCACCATCGACATCAACGGCGTGCCCTATCCCGTCACCTGGACCACCGTCCAACGCTTCCGTTTGGCCGTGCCGCTCGTCCAACCCACCAACACCCTCGAGTTGGTCGGCCGCGATCGAGCCGGCCAACCCGTTCCCGGCGCCGTCGCCAGCATCACCGTCACCTATGCCGGCCCCATCCAGCAGGTCCAGGACTTCGTCGTCCTCAACGAGGTCCACTATAACCCCGCCGAACCCAACGCCTCCTTCCTCGAGCTGTTCAACCGCTCGACCACCACGCCGTTCGACTTGTCCGGCTTCCGCCTCGACGGGGTCGCCTACACCTTTCCTGCCGGCGCCATGATGGCCTCGAACTCGTTCTTGGTCCTGGCGAAGAACCGCGCCGCCTTCGGCACCGCCTACGGCGCGACCATCCCCGTCTTCGACCAATACCCCGGCTCGCTCGACAACGACGGCGAACGCATCGCCCTGGTTCGACCCGGCACGCCGCCCGCCGGCGACCTCCGCATCAGCGACGTGCGCTACTCGAACCGGTTGCCCTGGCCCACTAACGCCGCGGGCTGGGGGTCGTCGCTCCAACTCGTCGACCCAGCCCAGGACACCTATCGCGTGGGTAACTGGCTGGCTACTGCCACCAACAACGCCAACCGGGTCACCCCGGGCCGCCACAATGCCCTCCTGCAGAACCTCGCCCCGTTCCCGCCGCTTTGGCTCAACGAAGTCCAACCCAATAACGTGACGGGCCCGACCGATTCCGCCGGCGATCGCGATCCCTGGATCGAACTTTACAACTCGGGCACGAACACCCTCGATCTGGCGCCTTACTACTTGACCGATAGCTATACTCAATTAACCCGCTGGCAGTTCCCCGCCGGCACCACCCTCCAACCCGGCCGGTTCCTCTTGGTCTGGGCCGACGGCGAACCGGCCGAAGCTCGGCCGGGCGAACCGCACACCAACTTCCGCCTCAACCCGACCAACGGCGGCGTCGCTCTGGTCCGGTTCCAGGGCAACCCGGTCGCCCCCGCCGTGATGGATTACCTCGAGTACACTCAACTGTCCGCCGACCGCACCGTCGGCTCCTACCCCGACGGCGAACCGCGCCGGCGCCGACAGTTGGTCTACGCCACGCCCGGGGCCGCGAACGATCCGACCTTCCCGCAAATCCAGGTCCGTGTGAACGAGTTCATGGCGCTCAACACCTCGACCTTGGCTGACCCCGCCGATGGCGCCTTTGACGACTGGTTCGAGCTCTACAACGCTGGCACCAACCCGGCTGACCTCTCGGGTTACACCTTAACCGATGACTTCGCCGACCCGAGTAAGTCCGTCATTCCTGCGGGTACGATCGTCCCACCCGGCGGGTTTCTCTTGGCCTGGGCCGACGAGCAAACCGGCCAGTACCGACCCGGCGGCGATTTGCATGTGAATTTCAGATTGGCCCAGACCGGCGAACACCTCGGCCTGTTCAGCCCCGATGGTGTGCTCGTGGACGGGTTTAGCTTCGGACCGCAAACCGCGAACGTCAGCCAGGGCCGATACCCGGATGGCGCGGACCTGCCCCTCTACGACATGGAACAGCCCACCCCGCGCGCCCCGAACCTGCTCCCGGGCGGCAATCGCCCGCCCGCCTTCGCCCCACTGCCCGCCCAGACCATCGCCGAAGGCGCCCGGTTGACCTTCACCGTGCAGGCGACCGACCCGGACGCAGGCCAAACCGTCCGCTACAGCCTCGGACCTGATACGCCTGCCGGCGTGACCATCGACGCCGTGACCGGTTTGGTCGCTTGGACACCGAACGAAACCGACGGCCCCAAGACCCACGTCTTTTCTGTCCGGGCGACCGACAACGGTGTGCCCCCACGCGCCGCCAGCCAAACCCTCACGGTCATCGTCACCGAGGTCAATCTCCCACCCGCCCTCGAGCCCGTGCCCGATCAGACAGTCGACGAGCTGACGCTGCTGGCGCTGCAACTGGTCGCCACCGACCCCGATTGGCCCGCCAACCGGCTTACCTTTAGCCTCGAGCCCGGCGCGCCGGAAGGTCTCCTGCTCGAGCCGAGCGGAGCGCTCTCTTGGTTGCCGCCGGCGGTGGCCGGCGATCAAACCTACACCGTGGCTGTGCGCGTCACGGATGACGGTCAGCCCCCGGCCAGTGTCACCGCCACCATCCGCGTCACAGTGCGCGACGTGCCTCAGCCCCCCGATATGCCGTTCATCGACGCCCAAGTCGCGGATGAAGGCACCCGGTTCACCCTCCAGATCGCCGCGCGCGACCCGGATACCCCGCCCAGCCCGCTGCGCTTCAGCCTCGACCTCGCCCCGCCTACCGCCACCATCGACCCCGTCACGGGCCTGCTCGCTTGGTCACCGACCGAACTCGACGGCCCCGGCAACGCCATCTTTATCGTCCGCGTCACTGAGGTGAACCCGCCCCACCTCAGCGCCACCCGCACCTTCAGTGTCATGGTGAACGAGGTCAACCAGCCGCCCGCCTTGTGGCCGCTCCCAGACCAACAGGTCCGCGAAGGCGCCACCCTCGCGGTGGGCGCGATCGCCACCGATACCGACCTCCCACCCCAACGCCTCACCTACACCCTCGACCCAGGCGCACCCGCGGGCCTCGCCATCGACGCCTTCACCGGGCTGCTCGCCTGGTTGGTGGGACCTGACGTCGGCCCCAGCACCAACGCCGTGACCGTCCGCGTGACCGACGATGGCCCAGGGCTGCTCAGCGACACCCAGTCGTTCCGCCTCACAGTCCTGCCCCAGCCCCACGTCGTCATCAACGAGATCATGCATAGCCCCGCCGCCCAAAACGCCCAATTCGTCGAGCTCCTCAATAACTCGAGCCGCGCCTCGGTCGACCTCGGCGGCCTCCGACTCCTCGGGTCCAACCTGTCCTTCGCTTTCCCCGCCGGCGCAACGCTTGCCCCAGGCCAGTTCCGACTGGTCGTCCGAAACCGAGCCGCCTTCGAGGCCGCTTATGGGGCGGGCCTGCCGATCGCCGGCGAATACGCCGGCGCCCTAGCCAAGCCGGAAGAAGTCCTGCGCCTGGTGCGACCAGGAACCGGAACCGCCGGTGACGAATGGCTCGACGAGGTGCGCTGGAGCACACGCGCGCCCTGGCCCGCGGCGGCGAACAGCGGCGCTTCCCTGCAGTTGATCGATGCCCTCCAAGATAACTCCCGCGTGGGGAACTGGGCCGCCGTGGCTGGCCTCGGTCCGGTTACCGCGCGCACGCTCGTGGCGATCACCAACGTCTGGCGCTATCATCAGGCAGGCAGCAACCTCGGCACCGCCTGGCGCGAGCCCGAATACAACGACGCAACTTGGCCCACCGGAGGCGCCTTGCTGTACGTCGAGAACGCCGCCCTGCCCGCCCCCAAAACGACACCCCTAACGCTGGGCCCAACCACCTTCTACTTCCGCACTCGGCTCAACTTCACGGGACCGACTGCGGGCGTGAAACTCAAACTGACCACCGTCATCGACGACGGCGCCGTCTTTTACCTCAACGGTAAGGAGTTCTACCGGTTGGGCATCGAGCCGGGTGCAACCGTCGCTTACGGCACCTTCGCCAACCGCACCGTGGGTGACGCCGCCTTCGAGGGTCCGTTCACCATCGAGGGCGACTACTTGCGTCCAGGCGATAATGTCCTCGCCGTCGAGGTCCACCAGGTTAACACCGGCAGTAGCGATGTCGTTTTTGGGCTGATCCTCGAAGCCGAGGGCAGCGCCGCCCCTTACACGCCCGGCACCACCAACTCTGTAGCTGCCGCCCTCGCTCCTTTCCCGCGGCTTTGGCTCAACGAATTGCTCGTCCACAATGTCGCAGGCCCAACCGACAATGCCGGCGAACGCGAACCGTGGATCGAGCTATACCACGGTGACCCCACCCGACTCCTCCTCGAAGGTTGGTACCTCACCGACACCTGGACCGACCTGACCAAGTGGCCGTTCCCGAACGGATTCGACCTCTTGGGCCATGAACTCCGCCTCCTCTGGGCCGACGGCGAACCCCAGGAGACCGTCGGCGACCATGTCCACACCGGCTTCCGGCTCGCTCCAACCGGCGTCCTCGCCCTCGTGCGAACGCAGAACAACCAACCCGTCGTTGTGGACTGGCTCGAGTATCCCGTCCTGGGGCAGGACACCTCCTTCGGCAGCCTGCCCGACGGCCAAGACGCCTCCCGCGCCGTCCTGGCCGAGCCAACGCCGGCGGCGGCCAACCTGGCTGCCCCGCTCCCGGTGCTCCTGGACATCGGCTTTACGCCGCTCGGCCTGGCCCGCTTCGCTTGGCCGTCCGCCGCGGGCCGCTGGTACCGCGTCGAGTACCAGCCAAGTCTTTCGCTCCCGCACACCCCCTGGTTGCCCTTGGCGGAAATCCGCGCTACTGGCCCGCGCACCGAATTTACGGAAACCTCCCCACCATCCCACGGCCAGCGCTATTACCGCGTCGTCCTATCGCCGTCCCCTTAGCCAAAGCCTGAACGCTCGAGGGCCTCCGCCGGCGAGTGCCCCCGTACGAGACCCTCGGCCAGGTCCAAGTCGCGCGGCAATCGCAACCGCAATCGCACCGGCTCCAATCCCGATCCCGAGTCAACGCCCTCGGATGGTTCGATACTGGTTCGATCCATGTTCGGTGGTGTCATCCGGCTGGAAGAACGGAAAGCGGACGTGTGAGATGTCGGTCAGACGCGGGCGGTTGCGCCAAAACGCAATGCCGCAAAGATGGAGGGCGGAGCTCCGCGACGCCTCGGCTCCCCTCGGATTCCAAACCGCAGACTCGCGACTCGCGGTTCGCGATCTGGGGCTCGCAGAGCTCGCCCCTCCAGTGCGGACCGCCTTGAATGACCGCCTTGGAGGGCGGAGCTCCGCCACGCCACGGCTCCCCTCGGACTCCAAACCGCAGACTCGCAACTCGCGGTTCGCGATCTGGGGCTCGCAGAGCTCGCCCCTCCAGCGCGGACCGCCTTGAATCACCGCCTTGGAGGGCGGAGCTCCGCGACGCCTCGGCTCCCCTCGGATTCCAAACCGCAGACTCGCAACTCGCGGTTCGCGATCTGGGGCTCGCAGAGCTCGCCCCTCCAGCGCGGACCGCCTTGAATGACCGCCTTGGAGGGCGGAGCTCCGCGACGCCTCGGCTCCCCTCGGATTCCAAACCGCAGACTCGCAACTCGCGGTTTGCGATCTGGGGCTCGCAGAGCTCGCCCCTCCAGTGCGGACCGCCTTGAATCACCGCCTTGGAGGGCGGAGCTCCGCCACGCCACGGCTCCCCTCGGATTCCAAACCGCAGACTCGCAACTCGCGGTTTGCGATCTAGGGCTCGCAGAGCTCGCCCCTCCAGCGCGGACCGCCTTGAATCACCGCCTTGGAGGGCGGAGCTCCGCGACGCCTCGGGTGCCCCTCGAATTCCAAACCGCAGACTCGCAACTCGCGGTTTGCGATCTGGGGCTCGCAGAGCTCGCCCCTCCAGTGCGGACCGCCTTGAATCACCGCCTTGGAGGGCGGAGCTCCGCGACGCCACGGCTCCCCTCGGACTCCAAACCGCAGACTCGCGACTCGCGGTTCGCGATCTGGGGCTCGCAGAGCTCGCCCCTCCAGTGCGGACCGCCTTGAATGACCGCCTTGGAGGGCGGAGCTCCGCCACGCCTCGGCTCCCCTCGAATTCCAAACCGCAGACTCGCGACTCGCGGTTCGCGATCTAGGGCTCGCAGAGCTCGCCCCTCCAGTGCGGACCGCCTTGAATGACCGCCTTGGAGGGCGGAGCTCCGCGACGCCTCGGCTCCCCTCGGACTCCAAACCGCAGACTCGCAACTCGCGGTTCCCGATCTGGGGCTCGCAGAGCTCGCCCCTCCAGCGCGGACCGCCTTGAATCACCGCCTTGGAGGGCGGAGCTCCGCCACGCCTCGGCTCCCCTCGGACTCA
>VHCO01000096.1 GCA_016871715.1 Verrucomicrobiota bacterium | reverse complement strand
TGAGTGTGGGGGAGGTGTTGCGGTTGCGGATACGGCACATGACGGATGGGGTGGTGCTGGGGTCAAAGGGGTTTGTTGACGCGGTGTGGTTGGCGCATCGGGAGCGGTTTGGGGTCAAGCGGCGGAGTGGGGCGCGGCCGATACGGGGCGGGGGTGCGTCACTGGGGGGCTTGAGTGCGTTGCGGGATCTGCGCGTGGCGGCCATCACGTGAGTGATGGGTGAGTGATGGGTGTGCTCGGGTAGTTACGCTCGGCGGTTGGGCTTGGGTGGGCTAGTGGAAGAGGACAGCGAGCGCGAGAGCCTTCGAGGCGGCGCTGGTGAGGAGAGTGGGCGGAGCTCGATGTTGACGCATTGGCGGTGGGCATGGGGCGTAGATCTCGGGGGGGCAGGATCGCGGGTTGGGTTGCGGCGTGCGAGGGTGAGTCCCAGTGCAGGTCGTTGTTCTTCACGAGCACGCTCAACTTGAGCAAGTGCGACAAAGCCGGCCGTTCCCCAGACTAGCTGCGTCCCCGCAGCCTGGGCTGCCTGGGGCGGACCCACCTCTCCTCAGGGAAGTACCCGTGGCGGACCTCGAACTCCATCTTCCCAGCCACTCTATCGAGCCTCGCAGCCCCACCAACTCAGCCGCCGACAGCCGGCACCCCTGCCAGACGATTAGCGTGTCCACCACCCCACCCTGACACCGCCGGGAGACGGTAGTTCAGCGAATTCACCAACGACTTTGGGACGCACCGGTCTGGGGGGGCACGGGGTGCGCGCTTAGACGAGTCTTGTCACTTTCACAAGCTCAGCGCATTGAGGAGCTTGGCGAAGACGCTGGCCCGAAGCCGTTCACAGCCCCCGCGAGTGGAACGGAGCGGGAGCGGTGCTGGAAGCGACGGGTGTTGCCCTTGGTCTTGGGGCCTCGGGGGGGCTCCACACCGCGCACGTTCCGGTTACAGACTCGTGTCAACTACATAAAACCAGTGAGATAATGAGATAATGAGATCGTAGCTCGGAGCACGCGACTCTGGGCTTGATCTGAATCAAGGTGCCTCGTGCGCCGTCACGCTGGAATGGCGGCGCAAGGGGCAGCGTGCCGTGTGGGGTGTGCAAGGATGCGCTGCCCTGCTGGGTGACGCGTTGGTGCTGTCGCACCGGCCTGGGAATTCCGAACGCTGCACCCGGCCGAGCCCACCCCAAGGCTGCAGGATGCAGGCCACAACCGATCAAACTTGGACCAGTCGCCGCCGTGTCGAGGCGGTCTTGAACCATCAAGAGCCCGACCGAGTGCCCTTCGACTTGGGCGGAACGACTCTCACCGGGATCCACCACGTTGCTTACCAGCGCTGGCGCCGAAGGTTGGGCTTGCCCGACCTCGAGCTCGAAATCGAGGACACCATCCAACAGCTCGCGCGCGTGCATCAGGACGTGAAAGATCGGTTGGGCGTGGATGTCTACGGCCTCAGTCCGGCCAGGCCGCGTGGCATCAGCCAACCGCCCCGGCGCGAGGACGGGTACGACAAACTCACCGACGAGTGGGGTATCGAATGGTGGAAGCCGGTCGAGGGCGGATTCTACTACGATATGCGGCGGCATCCGCTGGCGACTGTGGACACGCTAGACGGACTGGCGGCGCATGCATTCCCCGACCTAGTCGATCCGGCCCGGTACGTCGGCCTGGCCGAGCGCGCCGACGACCTGCTGAACCGGCGACAGGTGGCCTCTGTGCTCGGGCGCAACGCCGCGGGCATTTGGGAGATGGCCCTCCGGTTGCGCGGCTTCGAGAACTTCTTTACCGACATGCTCACGAACGTCAAGTTCGCCGAGGCCCTCCTGGACCGCATCCTCGAAGTCAAGCTGGCCTACTGGGCGCGCGCACTCGAACGGGTCGGCCCCAACGTCATGATCGTTTCCGAAGCCGACGACCTAGCCAGCCAGGACCGTTGTCTCTGCCGCCCGGAGCTCTACCGTCAACTGATCAAACCGCGCCATACCCAGCTCTTTGCCTTCATCAGAAAGCACGCCCAGGCGCCCGTGAAGATCTTCTTTCACTCCTGCGGGGCGGTCGCGGCCCTGATCCCAGACCTGATCGAGTCCGGCATCGACATCCTCAACCCCGTCCAAGTCAGCGCGCGGGGGATGGATACGCGCGAGCTCAAACGCCAATTCGGCCGCGACCTCACCTTCTACGGCGGCGGGGTGGACACTCAGCGGGTCCTGCCACGCGGCACCCCGCAAGAGGTCCGAGACGAGGTCAAGCGCCGCCTGGACGACCTGGCGCCGGGGGGGGGCTTCATCTTCGCCACCGTGCACAATATCCAGGCCGATGTGCCGCCGGAGAACCTGCTGGCCATGTGGGAGGCGTTCCGGACCCACGGGGTGTATTGACGGCGGCGCGGCAGGCTGGTGGGAGCCGATCTCGGTGACTGTTCAGTAGCGGAAGCCGCTTCCCTTCTGCAGTCGTCCGCCAGAAGCTTGCAGCCCGGCCTCGATCGGCTACGGTGTCCGCCATGAAGCACCCAACCGCACCCGCTCACACCCCTCCTGCTCTTACCCGTCGGCAATTTCTCGCCCGCTCAGCCTCCGCGGGCGCCTTCACCGTGGTCAGCGCATCGAGCATTCGCAGCTCGGAAGCCAACACCCGCGTACGGGTCGGGTCCGTCGGTCTGGGCGGGCGCGGCGCGTGGATCGCCGAGCACGTGGCGCAGCACGCAGGATTCGAGATCACCGCCGTCGCCGATTACTTCCCGGCGGTAGCGGAGGCGGTCGGCGAGCGGCTTAGCGTGCCAAAGGAGCGGCGGTTCTCGGGCCTGAGCGGCGCGCGACGGCTCCTCGAGAGCAAGGTCGAGGCGGTGTTCCTCGAGACCCCGCCCTTTTTCTTCCCCGCACACGCGCAAGCGGCTGTGGCGGCCGGCTGTCATGTCTACATGGCAAAACCCGTGGCAGTGGACGTGCCGGGCTGCCTCGCGATCCTCGAAGCCGGCCAACGCGCTACGCGCAACAGTCAAGTGTTCCTCGTCGATTTCCAGACGCGCACGGACCCGTTCCACCAGGAGGCCCTGCGGCGGGTACACCAGGGGATGCTCGGCCGGCTCGGGTTACTCACCGCGTTTTATCACGACGAGTGTTTCCGGGACCCACCCCCTGAGCGGACTATCGAGAACCTGCTGCGCGGGTTGGCCTGGGTGAACGACACCTCGTTAGGGGGCTCCTACATTGTCAACTGCGACATCCACGCGGTGGATGTTGCGCTCTGGATCGCGCAGGACGTGCCCTCGAGCGCGGTCGGGTATTCGTTCCGCAACCGACCCGACGCGCACGGCGACTCCCACGATTGCTACGCCATCAGCTACGAGTTCCAGAGCGGCTTGGTCATGACCAATCAAAGCGAACACGTCCGCAACGCGACGGAGTTCAAATCCGGCTGCTTTGCCTATGGCCAACGGGGCTGGCTCGAGGCGCACTACGGGGGCAAAACCGCCATCCGCGGCCTCGACGACGGTTTCGCGGGCGGTGAGGCCAATGACCTGTACGCCGACGGCATGCGGCGCAATGTGGACGCCTTTCACCGGAGCATCGTGGGCCGTGACTTTACCAATCCGACCCTCGCACCGTCCGTCAACAGCACCTTAGCGACGATCTTGGGCCGCGAGGCTGCGCTTAAGGGACGGCGATTGACCTGGACCGACCTGCTGGCGGACCGGCACCGGATCGAGCCGGATTTAACCGGACTGCGCGCCTGACCGAGAGCGGCGGACTGGACACGGAGGACCCGGCAGACCCGGCCTGCTCGCCCTGCCTGTCATACCCACTGCACCGGCGTTCGAGCATTGCCAGAACTCGCCAGAGTCGTTACTGCTACCGCCCGTGCAAACCTGGGCGGCAGTATTCGATTGGGACGGCGTGATCGTGGACTCGTCCCGCCAACACGAAGAAGCTTGGCACCGATTGGCGGCCGAGGAGCATCGCCCGCTGCCACCGGGCTTCTTCCAGCGCAGCTTTGGGATGAAGAACGACAAGGTGCTCACCGAACTGCTCGGCTGGACTGAAGATACAGACGAACTGCGCTGCCTGTCGCTTCGCAAGGAGAGTTTCTTCCGTGAGTCCGTGCGCCAACAGGGCGTGCGCCTCGTGCCTGGAGCAATTGCCTGGCTCGATAGCCTGCACGCCGCCGGCATCCCCTGCGCCGTCGCCTCGTCCACACCACGCGAGAATATTGACTGCGCCCTCTCGGCGCTGCCATCGGCCAACCGCTTCGGAGCCGTTGTAACGGCCGAGGATGTCACACACGGCAAACCGCATCCCGAGGTGTTTCTGACCGCGGCCGCGCGCTTGGGCGTCCCCCCAACCGTGTGCGTGGTCTTCGAGGATGCTCAGGTCGGCATCGCGGCGGCTCGCGCAGCAGGCATGCAGGTCGTCGCCGTTGCCACCACTCATCCTGCAGACTCCCCCGCGCTGGCGGGTGCCGACCGGATCGTGGCGGGCTTCACCGAACTTCGGTTGCGCGACTTCGAGTCGTGGCGATCCGCTGGCGCCCGAGGGGGCCGTGTGGGAGACGGCTTCTAGGTCGATGGAGCGGCGCTGGGCTTGGGTTCGGGGGTCGGCTCGGGGGCGGCGGTTTGGGCCTGGGCGGCAGGCTCGACCCACTCGAGGATGGCGACGGCAGCGGCGTCGCCCTGGCGCTGCTGGAGCTTGACGACGCGGGTGTAGCCGCCGTTGCGCTCGCGGTGTGTGGGTGCGAGCTCGTTGAACAGAACGCGAACGGCATCCTCGTCCTGGAAGAGGCGGGCGGCAGCCAACCGGCGGTGATGGAGCGTGCCGGACTTGGCCAGGGTCATGATTTTCTCGGCGACAGAGCGAGCGGCCTTGGCCTTGGCGAGGGTGGTCGTGACGCGGCGATGGCGGATGAGGCTACAGACGAGGTTGGCCAACATCCGGTTGCGATGTTCGCCGGTCCGGCCGAGTTTAGCGGTGCGTTTGCGGTGGCGCATGGCTGGGGAATGGGATTAGGGCTTGGGCGCCTCTTCTTTCGGTGCCTCGAGGAGGGAGGTATCGAGGTTCATGCCGAGGGAAAGGCCGAGGGTGGCGAGTTTTTCTTTGATTTCGTTGAGCGATTTCTTGCCGAAGTTGCGGTACTTAAGCATCTCCTGCTCGGTTTTCATGGCCAACTGCCCGACGGTGGTGATGTTGGCGTTATTGAGGCAATTGGCGGCGCGCACGCTCAACTCGATTTCGTTCACGCTCATGTTGAGGAGCTTCTTCATCCGCAGGCGTTCTTCGTCCTGGGTGTCCACGATCTCCTCGAATTCGACCGCGTTCTTGTCGTAACCGACGAAGACGTCCAAGTGCCGTTGGAGGATGGCGGAGGCCTGGACGAGGGCATCGTCGGGGGAGATGCGTCCGTCGGTCCAAATCTCGAGGAGGAGGCGGTCGTAGTCGGTCTTCTGGCCGACGCGGGCGTTTTCGACGCCGTAGCGGACGCGGACGACTGGGGAGAAGAGGGAATCGACGGCGATGACGCCGATGGGTTGGTCGGGCTTTTTGTTTTCGTCGCCGGGACAGAAGCCGCGGCCGACTTTGACCTCGAGTTCCATCTCGAGTTTCTTCTTTTTATCGAGAGTGCAGATGAGTTGGTCGGGGTTGACGACCTCGAGGTTTTGGCAGAGCTGGATGTCCGCCGCCTTGACCGGGCCCTCTTTGTGGACGGAGACGTGGAGGAGGGGGAACTCGCGGACATTGCCATGAGCCAAGAACTTCACTTTCTTGAGATTGAGCACGATCTCGGTGACATCCTCGACGACGCCGTCCACGGTGGTGAACTCGTGCATAGCGCCCTCGATTTTGACGGAGGCGATGGCGGCGCCTTCGAGGGACGAGAGGAGGACGCGGCGGAGGGAATTGCCGATGGTGTGGCCGTAACCGGTTTCGAACGGTTCGGCGACGAACTTGGTGAAGGTGGGGGTGGCGGTGGCGTCCTCGCGCGACAAGCGCTTGGGCATTTCGAAGCGACCTAATCGGACTGGCATAACTTAGAGTTGGACAGCAATTGTAATCTGATGGGCGCCGTTGCTCCCGCCAGGGCGCCGATCCGTGTAATTGCTACGGCCCCCACTCGGGGGCCAAGTGCTAGCGGGAGTAAAACTCGACGACGGCTTGTTCGTTGGCGACGGGCTGGATATCGTCGCGCGTGGGCAACCGCACGAGAGTACCCTTAAAGGCGTCCTTGTTCAGGGACAGCCAATCCGGCACGGGCCGGCTGGTTGAGGTTTCGAGGTTCTTGGTAGCCATTTGCCGCGACACGCTGCGGTCTTTGACTTCGATGACGTCATTGACTTTCAGCGCGTAGGACGGGACGCTGACTTTGCGACCGTTGACCTGGACATGGCCGTGGACGACCATCTGGCGGGCCGCGGCGCGGGTGTTGCCGAAGCCGAGGTGGTAGACGACGTTATCGAGCCGCGTCTCGAGGATCTGCAGCATCGTTTCGCCGGTCACCCCCCGTTTTTGCAGGGCGCGTTCGTAGACGCCACGGAATTGGCGTTCGAGCAGGCCATAGTAATAGCGGAGTTTTTGTTTCTCGATCAGGCCTTGCCCGTACTCGGTGGTCTTCCGACGCGCCTTAGGTCCGTGCGTGCCGGGGGGGTAGTTGCGCCGTTCGAGGTATTTGGAAGCGCCGAAGATGGGCAGGCCAAATCGGCGGCTGATGCGAACGCGAGGTCCAGTGTAACGCGCCATGAGTCAGTTGGTGAAATGGGGTGCTAAGAGCCGAGGTATAGAGAGCGGAGACAGGAGTGGGTCTAGACGCGCCGTTTCTTGCGGGGGCGACAGCCGTTGTGCGGGATGGGGGTGACGTCCTTGATGATGGTGACTTCGAGGCCAATGGCCTGCAAGGCGCGGATGGCCGACTCTCGGCCCGAGCCGGGGCCGCGGACTTGGACTTCGATTTCGCGCATGCCGTGCGACATTGCTTGGCGGGCGGCATCTTGGGCGACTTGTTGAGCGGCGAAGGCGGTGCTTTTGCGGGAGCCTTTGAAACCCACCTTACCTGCGCTTGACCAACCGATGACGTTGCCCTGCATGTCGGTGATGGCTACCTGGGTGTTGTTGAACGTGGCCAGGATATGCGCCACTCCTGCGGTGATGTTCTTAGAGCCCTTGGCGCGGATGATCTTCTTCGTGGCTTGGTCATCCGCCAACAACTCGGCGGCCGTGGGCGCAGTGCCCGCGACGGGCGCGCCAGGCTCGGCGGGCTTAGCCCCCGGGGCGGGAGGCGTGCCTGGTCCCGGAGGTGCGCCATCGGCCGCCGGTTTCTTCGGGCCCTTCTGGGAGGGCTTGTCTGCAGCGGCGGGCTTGTCGGTGGGAGCCGGCTTACCGCCGCCAGGAGCTTTATCGGCGCCTGGGGCGTCGGGTTTGGGCTCTTTCTTGGGCGGGGGGGGCTTCTGGGCTTTGGTTTCGTCAGCCATAGGAGGGGTAGAGGCCTAGTGAATGCCGGTTTTGGCGTTGGGATTACGGACGACGCCGACAGTTTTGCGTGGGCCTTTTCGAGTGCGGGCGTTGGTCTGGGTTCGCTGGCCGCGCACGGGCAGGCCGCGGAGGTGTCGGATGCCGCGATAGCACTTGATGGCCTGCAGGCGTTTGAGATTGATGCCGGTCTCGCGACGCAGGTCGCCCTCGATGACGTACTTACCCTCTTGGAGGGCATGGACGATCTGGGAGAGCTGCTGTTCGCTGAGGTTCTTAGCGCGGAGTCCGGGCTGGATTTGGGCGCGGGCGAGGATCTCGCGCGAGTTGCTCGGGCCGATGCCGTAGATGTAGCGGAGCGCGATTTCGATGCGCTTATCGCCGGGGATATCCACTCCGAGGATGCGTGCCATAGGATCGATATAATTGGGTTAGCCCTGACGCTGCTTGTGGCGTGCGTTCGAGCAGATGACGCGGATGACGCCTTTGCGCCGCACGATCTTGCAGTGCTCGCAAAGCCTTCTCACTGAGGCGCGTACTTTCATGACTTTGATGCGTTACTGATTACCAACCGGCCCTTCGACAAATCGCTGGGCGACACTTCGAGCGTGACCCGATCGCCCGGTGCATAGTCCGCGGGGCGTGCCCGGTCGCGGCCGGCGCGGTAGGCCCACAGGCGGTGGCCATTGGCCAGCGCCACACGATACACCGCGTTGGGCCGCACAGCCACTACGACGCCCTCAACACGGAGGCGATCCGGTCGCAACACGTTAGGATCTCAGGTTCAGCTTCGGTGATCAACACCGTATGCTCGAAATGTGCGGAGGGCAGGCCGTCCTGACTGACGACGGTCCACCCGTCGTTTAAGACGCGGACGGCGGCGCTGCCGGCATTGACCATGGGCTCGATGGCCAGGGTCATCCCAGGGCGCAGCCGGGCCGATTTCTTGCCGTCGACATAGTTGGGCACCTGGGGGTCTTCGTGCATGGTGCGGCCCACGCCATGGCCAACGAACTCGCGCACGACGCTGAAGCCATTAGCCTCGACGTATTGCTGGATGGCGCGGGAGATGTCCTGGACGCGGTTGCCGGACACAGCCTGGGCGATGCCCTCGTAGAGGGCGCGCTCGGTCACGGCCATGAGTTTCTGGGCCAGCGGGCTGCAGCCGCCGACGGCGACGGTGCGGGCGGTATCCCCGATGAGTCCATGGTAGTAGACCCCGACATCCAGGCTGACGATGTCGCCGAATTGGACGCGGCGCTGGTTGGCCAGCCCATGAACGACCTCTTCGTTCACGGAGATGCAGAGGTGGCAGGGATACTTGCGATAGCCGAGGAAGGCGCTCCGCGCGCCGTGGTGTTTGATACGGCTGGCGGCGAACGCATCGATGTCCTTGGTCGTCACTCCCGGGGCGACGAAGGTGCAGACCTCGTCGAGGACGGTCGCGGCGATGGCGCCGGCGGCGCGCATGCAATCCTGGTCACGCTCGTTTTTCAGGACGATCATGACCTGGACCGCCGTCGCAACAGCGAATGTAAAAGAGCAACGGCACAGCCGGTTAGTCCGGCGGGCCTGGCCCGGACGGGTCCGGGAAATCGGTTCATAGTGCGCGGATCAGAAGCGGCCTTTGATGCGTCCCTTCTTGAGGAAGCCGTCATAATGGCGCATCAGGAGGTGCGATTCCATCTGGCGCATCGTATCGAGCATGACACCCACCGAGATCAGGGCGCTGGTCCCGCCGAAGAACTGGCCGATCTCGAAGGGGACATCGACCCAAGTAAACAGCAGGGTGGGTATGACGGCGATGACGACCAGGAAGATGGCGCCGGCGAGGGTAATCCGGCTCATGGCTCGGTGGAGGAAATCGCTCGTGGCCTGGCCGGGCCGGACGCCCGGGATGTAGCCGCCATATTTCTTGAGGTCATCGGCGATCTGCAGTTCGTTGAACTGCGTGGCCACCCAGAAGTACGAGAAGAAGAGGATCATGAGGCCTTCGAGGGCCAAGTAGGTCAGGGACCCATGCTGGAGCGCGACGGCGATGCCCTCGAAGACTTTGGAAAGGGCGGTGGCGGTTCGCTCGACGCCGTCGGGACTCGAGATGGTCTTCTCGGTAAGGCGGGCGAGGGTGAAAAAGATCTTCTCCGGGAACATGAGGATGGCCTGGGCGAAGATGATGGGCATCACACCGGAGTAATTGACGCGCAGGGGCATGAACGAGGTGCCTCCGGCGTAGACCTTACGACCGACGGCACGCTGGGCGTACTGGACGGGGATTTTGCGCTGCGCCTGGGTGACGGCGATGATGGCGGCGACCACGGCCAAGAGGAGGAGGAGCAAGGCCACGGCGTGGAAGATGTTCCAGCGCAGCAATGTGTCCTTGGGGGGGAAGAACTTGAGCCAGAGCTGGGTAACGGCCATGGGCAAGCGGGAGAGGATGCCGATGGTGATGACCAAGGAGACGCCGTTGCCGATGCCGCGCTCGGTGATCTGCTCGCCCAACCACATGAGCAGGAGTGTGCCGGTAGTGAGGATGAGGACGGTTTGGATGCGGTACCACCAAAGGTTCTCGGTTAGGACCAAACTGCCGGTGAATCCGGTAAAGACCTTCTCCGGGTTTTCCCATCCCAGAGCCATGACGAAGCCCTGACCCAGACAGAGGACCACGGTGAGGTAGCGGCCGTACTGGACGATCTTGGCGCGGCCGCCTTCCTCGCGCATGAGTTTGCTCAACTGGGGGATCACGGCGCTGAGCAATTGGATGATGATGGTGGCGCTGATGTAGGGCATGATGCCCAGCGAACCGATGCCACATTTCTCGAGGGCGCCGCCGGTGAAGAGGCTGTACATCCCCAACAGGCTACCTGCCTTGCTGGCATTCTCCTTGAAGAACGCGGCCAGCGCGGCGCCGTCCAAGCCCGGGATCGGGATCAAGGCCACCAACCGGCAGACCGTCAGCAGCAGAACGGTGAACAGGATCCGCGATTTGAGTTCGGGGATCTTGAAGCAGTTGGCGAAGGTGCTGAAGATGGCCTTGAACATAAGTCCGGTGGGCGGGGCTTCACGTCTGCGGGGCGACGCCGACCTTCTCGCAGGCCCCCCCGAGGCTCTCGATTTTGGCACGGGCCGAAGCGCTGAAGGCGTGGGCGCACACGGTCAGCTTCCGCTTGAGTTCGCCATCGCCGAGGATCTTGATTCCCGCGGCGCGGCCGTTGACCAAGCCGACCTCGCGCAAGGCGGCTTCGTCGACGCGGGCGCCGTCGGCGAAGCGGTTGAGGGCGTCGAGGTTGACCGGGAGATAGCGGATAGTATGGCGGGCGTTGTTGAAGCCGCGCTTGGGGATTCGGCGGATGAGCGGCATCTGGCCGCCCTCGAAGCCGATGCGGATCGAACTGCCCGAGCGAGCGGACTGGCCCTTGCCGCCGCGGCCGCTGGTGCGGCCGTGGCCGCTGGATTCGCCCTGGCCGAGTCGTTTGCGTCGGGTTTTGGCGCCGGGTCGAGGTTTGAGGGTGTGGAGGCGCATAAGTCTAAACAGAGGCGGGTTCCAGGCTCGGAGCGGCTTTGGCGGGCAGGCTCAGGCCGCGGAGTCGGAAGACATCTTCGCGCAGTCGGAGTTGCAGGAGCGCATCCAGGGTGGCTTTGGCGACATTCGCCGCATTTTTCGATCCCAGAGACTTACTCAACACGTCGCGGACGCCGGCCGATTCGAGCACGGCGCGGACGGTTTTCCCTGCGATCACGCCGGTCCCGGGAGAGGCCGGGCGCAGGAGCACGCGCGCGCCGCCGTAGGTGGCGGTGACCGGATGGGGGATGGTGGCGGCGAGCAGGGCCACGGGGAGCATGTTACGGCGGGCGTTGTCGCTGCCCTTGCGGATGGCGTCGGCGACTTCGCCAGCCTTGCCGAGGCCGATGCCGACGCGGCCCTTGCGGTCGCCGACGACCACGAGGGCGCTGAAGCTGAAACGTCGGCCGCCTTTGACGACTTTGGCCGAGCGATTGATGAAGACGACCTTTTCGGTCAGTTCCTCGCCGGCTTGGCCGTCAGCGCTGCCCGCTGCTTCCGGGCTGGGTCGACCGCGCCGGCCGGGCCGCATGGGTCGGCCGTGGCCGCGGGTCTCGGGTGAACTGGGTTTAGTGATTTCCGCCACGTTAGCCTCTGGGTGGGTTAGAATTGCAGACCGGCCTCGCGCGCCGCATCGGCCAAGGCCTTCACCTTGCCATGGTAGCGCGCGCCGCTGCGGTCGAACACGACTTGCTGAATTCCTTGCGCACGAGCCGCAGCGGCGGCTGCGGTGCCGAGTTTTTGGGCGCTGGGGACGTTCGCCTTGAGTTGGGCTCGATCCGTCAGCCGCTTACTGCGGGTCGAGGTCTCGGCCAAGGTGCGGCCGGCGACGTCATCGACGAACTGGACATAGATATGTTGGCCGGTAAAGCGGACACTCATGCGAGGGCGTTGGGCGGTGCCCTGGACGTCTTGGCGGATCCGCCAACGGCGGCGTTGTTCCAGTCTACGCTTATCTTCCGTTCTCATCGGTCATCAGTCACAGGTTACGGGTGCGACGGTCAGGAGGCCCGCGCGGGCTACTGCACGGTCTTGCCCTCCTTCCGCACGATATGTTCGCCGGCGTATCGGACGCCCTTGCCCTTGTAGGGTTCCGGGGGATAGAAGGCGCGGAGCTCGGAGGCGACTAGGCCTACCAGGTGTCGGTCAGGCCCTTCGACTGTAAGCTTGGTGTTCTCCTCGACGGTGACTTTAACTTGTTCGGGGAGGGGGTAGACGATCGGGTGCGAATAGCCCAGGGTCAGGGTGACGGTCTTGCCTTGAACGGCGGCCTTGAAGCCGACGCCATGGATCTCGAGCTTCTTGGCGTATCCGACGCTGACCCCATGCACCATGTTGTAGAGGATGGCCCGGCTCATGCCGTGGAGGGCCTTAGCGGCGGGCTCGTTTCCTTGGCGGGTGACGGTCAAGACGGGGCCGTCGACCTTAGCCTGCGTTCGCTTAGGCAAGGCGAAGCTGAGTTTGCCTTTGGGGCCTTCCACACTGACGGTGCGGTCTTTGACCCCCACCTTCACTTGGGGGGGAATGCTGATGGGCAATCGGCCGATGCGGGACATATTGGGTCAGTGGCTGAGCTTACCAGATATACGCGAGCACTTCGCCGCCCAGGTTTTGCTTTTGGGCGTCCGCGCCGGTCATGACCCCGCGCGGGGTGGACAAGATGGCGACGCCGATGCCACCCAGGACGCGGGGGATCTCGGTCGCGCGGACGTAACGCCGCAGGCCTGGGCTGCTGACGCGTTTGAGGCCGGCGATCACGCCCTTGCGGCCCTGGAACTTGAGTTTGAGCTTGAGCTTCTTGATCTTGGCGCCTTCGACGGCGCAGTCGGCCAAGTAGCCCTCGCGCAGGAGGAGGCGAGCGATGCTCTCTTTGAGGCGGGAATGGGGCATCTCGACGGCGGGGAGCAGGGCCTGATTGGCGTTGCGCACCCGGGTCAGCATGTCGGCGATGGGGTCGGTCATAGGCTTACCAACTGGATTTGGTGACACCGGGGATGAGCCCCGCCAGAGCCATTTCGCGGAAGGCAAGCCGCGAGATGCCGAACTTGCGCAGGAACGCGCGTCGGCGGCCCGTGACGCGGCAGCGGTTGACCAAGCGGGCCGGGCTTGCATCGCGCGGCAGCTTGGCGAGGGCGGCGTAGTCCTTCTTCGCTTTGAGTTCGGCGCGCAAGACGGCGTATTTCTTTACGGTGTCGCGCTTCCGCTTATCGCGTTCGATCCAGGAGACTTTGGACATAGGGATTACTTGCTTTCGGCGAAGGGCATGCCCAGGAGCTTGAGCAGGTCGAGGGCTTCGTCGTTGGACTGGGCGGTGGTGACGATGGTCACGTCCATGCCTTGGTGGCGCTTGATTTTGTCCAGGTCGATCTCTGGGAAGATGGTTTGGTCTTCGAGACCGAGGGTGTAGTTGCCTCGTCCGTCGAAGGACCGCACGCTCAGTCCGCGGAAGTCGCGGATGCGAGGCAGGGCGGTGGCGATGAGGCGGTCGAAGAACTCGAACATCGCTTCCCGTCGGAGGGTGACGTGGCAACCGATGGTTTGGCCCTTGCGGAGCTTAAAGTTGGCGACGCTTTTGCGAGCGCGGTCCAGGACGGGCTTGCGACCGGTGATCATGCTCAGATCCTTCATGGCATCCTCGACCGCTCCTTTTTCGAGGGCGGTGCTCACGCCCATGCGGATGACGATCTTCTCCAAGCGCGGCACTTGGTGGACGTTGCCGTACTTACGCTTGTCCATGAGTGCCGGCCGGATGGTCGTCGAGTATTTTTGTTGCAGTCGCGGTTTCATGGTAGGGATCAGGCCGCGGCCGGGGTGGCGGGTTGGCTCTGGCGCGCGTCGAAGCGCTCCGCCTTCATCACGTTGGAGAGGTGGATGGTGCCTTCGCGCTTGAGGATGCCGCCCTGCGGGTGTTTGGGGTTCTTGCGCGTGTGGCGCTGGATGATCTTGAGGCCCTCGACGATGACGCGTTGTTTGCGAGGCAGGACGGCGATGACGCGGCCACGGCGCCCCTTTTCGGTGCCGGCGATCACCACCACTTCATCTCCCTTTTTGACATGGGCTTTGGGCATAGGCGGGCTAGATTACTTCCGGCGCCAACGAGATGATCTTCATGAACTTCTTATCGCGCAGCTCACGGGCGACCGGGCCGAAGATGCGGGTTCCCCGCGGGTTACGCTCGTCGTCGATGATGACAATGGCGTTGCTATCGAAGCGCAAGTAAGACCCGTCGGTACGGTGGATCGCCTTGCGGGTGCGCACGACGACCGCGTTGACGACCTCGCCCTTTTTGACCGTCCCGTCGGGTGCGGCCTCTTTGATATGGGCTTTGATGATGTCGCCGACGTGGGCGTAACGTTGGTTGCGCCCAAGGACGCCGATGGCCGCGGCTCGTTTGGCGCCCGAGTTATCGGCCACATCGAGAATGGAGCGAACTTGCAACATAAGGTCAGACTCCTGCCGCGGGTGCGGCGGCGGGCTCGGCGAGCGTGGGGCGGTCTAGGACCGCGACCAGGCGCCAGCACTTGAGTTTGGAGATCGGCCGGGTTTCCTGGATCCGGACGCGGTCGCCCACCTTCGCTTCGGCCCGCTCGTCATGGGCGTAGAACTTCTTGTAGCGCGTGAGCACCTTCTTGAAGCGCGGGTGGCGGAAGCGCCGCTCGACGCGCACGACGATCGTCTTGGTCATCTTGTTGGAGATGACCTCGCCGATGCGTTCCTTTCGATGGGTCCGTGGGACAGTCGTGTCAGCCATAGCCAGGGAATCAGGCGGGCTTGTGGCGCAGCTCGGTGAGCCGCGTTTCCACCCGGGCAATGTCGCGCCGCAAGGTGCGCAAGCGCGCGGGTTTTTCCAATTGGCTGCTTGCCTTTTGCAGCCGGAGATTGAACAGGTCCTGGCGCAAATCGCGGCTCAGGGCGGCCAACTCGACCGCGGTCTTCTCTCGGATCTCGGACATCTTCATGGCTAGCTTAGTGGCGGCGCTCAACCCCTGCCGTGGCGCGAGATGAACTTGGTGCGAATGGGCAGCTTGGTGGCGGCCAAGCGCATCGCCTCGCGCGCCACAGCCACGGGCACGCCATCCACCTCGAACAACACGGTCGCCGGCTTGACCACGGCCACCCAGGATTCGACCGCGCCCTTGCCGGTGCCCATGCGCACCTCCAAGGGTTTCTTGGTGACGGGTTTGTCAGGGAAGACGCGGATCCACATTTTGCCGCGGCGCTTCATGTAGCGGCTAATGGCGACGCGGGAGGCTTCGATCTGTTTGGTATCGAGCCAGCACCGCTCCATGGCCTGCAGGCCGTACTCGCCGTAGGCGACCGCGTTACAGCGGGTGGCCAGACCGGCACGGCAGCCACGCTGCTGTTTACGGTACTTGACTCGAGCGGGCATCATCGGCATAGGCTATTCTCCTGGAATGGTTTAGGTTGTAACCGCGCCGGCGCTGGCTCCGGCGGGCGCAGCGGCCTTGGCCGCTTGCGTTTCGCCTTTGCAGATCCAGCATTTGATGCCCAACTTGCCGTAGACGGTATTGGCCTCGGCGAATCCGTAATCGATCTTGGCGCGCAAGGTATGCAGCGGCACCCGTCCCTCATGGTACATCTCGGTCCGGGCGAGCTCGGCACCGCCCAGGCGGCCGGCGCAGCGGATCTTGATGCCTTCGGCGCCGAAGTCCATGGCGGTTTGGACCGCTTTCTTCATGGCGCGGCGGAAGGAGATTCGGCGTTCGAGTTGGAGGGCGACGTTTTCAGCGACCAACTGGGCATCGAGCTCCGGCGTTTTGACCTCCTGGATATCGACGTAGATCTCTTTGCCGGTCATGCGGCTGAGTTCCTCCTTGATCTTATCGATCTCGGCGCCTTTGCGTCCGATGACCACGCCGGGGCGAGCGGTGAAGATGGTGATGCGACAGCGGTTTGCGGCGCGCTCGATGAGGACCTTGGGCACGGAAGCCGATTCGAGCTTCTGCTTGAGGATGCGCCGGATCTCGCTGTCCTCGACGAGGAGCTTGTGGTAGTCCTTCTTGCCGGAGTACCACTTCGAGAGCCAGTCGCGGTTGACGGCGACGCGCAGGCCAATTGGATTGGTTTTTTGACCCATAACCTTACTACTCGTCGGACAAGACAATTCTGATGTGGCAGCTCCGCTTCAAGACGGGCCCGGCCGATCCGCGCGCTTTGGGGGTGAACCGTTTGAGGGTGGGGGCGGCTCCGGCCACGGCCTCTTTGATGCGCAGGTTTTCGGGCTTGAGTTGCTTGTTGTTTTCCGCGTTGGCGATGGCGGACTTGAGGGTCTTGGCGACCCAGCGTGCGGATTTGCGCGGGACGGCGGCCAGCACGGCCAGGGCGGTTTGAGCTTGCAGCCCCTGGATTTGGCGGACGACCTCCCGCATCTTCTGCGGCGACATGCGCACACGGCGCGTGATAGCGTGAACTTCCATAGGCTTACTTGGCCTCGGCCTTGGCGGTGTGGGCGCCGTGTCGGCGGAAGGTGCGTGTCGGGGCAAACTCGCCCAGTCGATGTCCGACCATATTCTCGGTCACGAACACGGGGTGGAAGAGTTTGCCATTGTGGACGTTGAAGGTGAGTCCGACAAAATCGGGCGTGATCATCGAGCGTCGCGACCAGGTCTTGATCGGCGCTTTCGACTTGGCCTCTTTGGCCTTGAGGATTTTGTCTAGGAGATGGTGGTCCACGAAGGGACCTTTTTTGATTGAGCGCCCCATAACCGGTTATTTCTGTTTCATGGGCCGGCCATCGCGGCGTACCACGATAAAGCGGTTCGACTGTTTGCGCCGGGTCCGGGTCCTATACCCTTTGGCGAGCACGCCCCACGGCGAGGTGAGCTGCTGCCAACCGCCACCCCCCTTGGATTTGCCGGCGCCTCCCCCGTTGGGGTGGTCGACCGGGTTGCGGGCCACTCCTCGGTTCACGGGGCGAATGCCACGATGCCGCGAGCGCCCGGCCTTGCCGAGGGTGACGTTCTCGTTATCGAGATTCCCCACCTGCCCGATGGTGGCGTAGCATTCCTCGTGGATGCGGCGGATCTCGCCCGAGGGCAGCCGCACCAAGGCGTAACCCTGGTCGCGGGACATCACGGTGGCGGATCCGCCAGCCGAGCGCACCATTTGGCCGCCTCGGCCCGGGAACAGTTCGAGGTTATGGATCGGCAGGCCGACGGGGATGACCTTCAGGGGCAGGCTATTGCCCACTTCCGGGGCGGCATGCGGACCGCTGAGCACCTTGGCGCCGACTTGCAGGCCGTTGGGGGCGATGATGTAACGTTTCTCGCCGTCCTGGTATTCGAGGAGCGCCAAGCGGGCAGTGCGGATGGGATCGTACTCGATGGCCTTGACGGTGGCCTCGATGCCTCGTTTGTTCCGCTTGAAGTCCACCAGGCGGATTTTCTGTTTGTGGCCGCCGCCGATGCCGCGGGCGGTGACGCGGCCGTAGCAGTTGCGTCCGCCGGTCTTCTTACGGATGACCACCAAGCGCTTCTCGGGCTTGGTCTTGGTGATGTCGTCGAAGTTCGCTACGGTGATGTAGCGCGTGGACGGTGTCAGGGGGCGGAAAGTCTTAACGGGCATAGGTTCCTCCGCATCAGGTTAGCACGATTTTGTCGCCCTGCTTGAGCGTCACGATGGCCTTCTTCCAGTCGGCCGACTGGCCCGCCTGGTGGGTGCGCTGGCGGCGCAGCTTGCCGCGGACGTTGAGGGTGCGGACCTCGGTGACCTTGACCTTGAAGAGTTCCTCGACGGCCCGCCGGATTTGCACCTTATTGGCGCGCCGGTCCGCCACCACAGTGTACTGGTTGAAGCGCTCGGACTGGATGCTGCCCTTCTCGGTGAGCCGGGCAGATTTGATGATTTCAAAGGGGCTCATGTTACTTGAGACGGGCCTCGACCTGGGCGAAGGCCGGCCGGGTGAACAGCAGCTTGTCGTGGCGCAGGACCTGGTAAGTGTTCAACTCGGTGCCGCTGGTTAGCTCGACGTCCGGCACGTTGCGCGCGGCCAGATTCAGGTTGGGGCTCGTACCAGCATGGACGACCAGCAACGTACCGTCGACTTCCAACGCCCGCAGGAGCGCCACGAACTCCCGCGTCTTAGGCGCGGTCAAAGGCAGGTCCTCGACCAAGAGCACATCGCCGGCACGCAACCGTTCGCTCAGGGCTTTGCGCAAGGCCAACTTGCGCGTGCCCTTGGTCACTTTCTTGCCGAAGTCCCTCGGTTTGGGTCCAAAGACCACCCCGCCACCCCGCCACAGCGGCGAGCGAAACGAGCCCGCGCGGGCGCGGCCGGTGCCTTTCTGGCGCCAGGGTTTCTTGCCGGAGCCGGTCACTTCGCCCATGGTCTTGGTACAGGCGGTTCCCATGCGCTGGTTGGCCTGGTAGGCCACGACGGCATCGTGAACGGCCTGAGTACCCTTGCCGCTGTCGAGCAGGGCGAAACCCACCTCGAGTTCCCCCGCCGCATTTCCGTGGATGTCTTTGACCGTAAGTTTCATGAGCTGGCCGGTTATTTGCCTGCCTTAGCGCCGCCTTTGGCGGCCGCTTTCGCCGCCTCCTTCGCTTTGGCGGCAGCCGCGGCTTTGGCCTGGCGGATCGCCTCCGAGGCCGCTTTGGAAATCTTCTTCGCTTCGCGAATGACGAGGTAGTCGCCCGGCGCACCGGGCACGGCGCCGCGAATGAGGAGCACGTGCTCGGCCTCGATCACTTGGACCACCTCGAGGTTCTGCACGGTGCGGCGCACTTGCCCCATATGACCGGGCATGCTTAACCCCCGGCGGACCGTGCCGGGGAAGAGGCGTTGGCCAATGGCGCCCGGCCGGCGGTGCCAACCTTTGGCCCCGTGAGTCGAGTCGCCGCCGCGGAAGTGGTGTCGTTTGACCACGCCCTCGAAGCCCCGGCCTTTGGTGGTGCCGATGACATCGACGAAGTCGCCCGCGGTGAAGAGGTTGGGGCCGACGACATCGCCCGGTTTGACCGGCAGAGAGAAATCGCGGAACTCACGAATCCGGCGGACGGGGGTGCCGTTATGCTTGCGCAGGTGTCCGGCGAGGGGTTTGGTGAGCCGGCTTTCTTTTTGGGGGTCAAAGCCCAACTGGACGGCTTGGTAGCCGTCGGACTCTTTGGTCTTGCACTGGAGAACGTGATTGGGGCCCGCGAGCACGATGGTGACCGGCACCAATTTACCGGCGGCGTCATAGACGCGCGTCTGACCCATTTTTTTGCCGAGCAAGCCAATCATAGCCTAAATCTTAATGGTGATGTCCACGCCGGCGGGCAGGTTGAGCTTCTTGAGTTCGTCCACGGTTTTGGCGGTGGGTTCGAGGATATCGAGCAACCGCTTATGGGTGCGTTGCTCGAAGGTCTCCATGGACTTCTTATCGGCGTGCGGGGAGCGGTGGACGGTGAAGCGCTCGACCCGGGTGGGCAGAGGGATCGGGCCGGCGATCATGGCGCCGGTGCGTTTGACGGTCTCGACGATGTCCTTGACCGACTGGTCAATGACTCGGTGGTCGTAGGCCTTGAGGCGAATGCGAATGCGTTGACCAGCCATACAAAGAACAATTCATCCAAGGTTAACTGCGCGCGGGTTTCGGCTTAGCCGAATCCAAAATAGTCGCCAAGATGTTGGCCGGGACCGGTAGAAAACAGAACGGTTCCATCGAGTAGGCCGCCCGGCCCCTCGAGAGCGAGCGAATGGCCGTGGCGTAGCCGAACATCTCCGCCAGCGGGACGTGCGCGTGCAGACTGGTCGCGCTGTTCTTGGCCTCGATGCTGACGATCTTGCCCCGGCGCCGGTTCAGGTCCCCGAGCAGGTCGCCCTGGTACTCCTCGGGCGTGGTGCACTCGACCTTCATGATGGGCTCGAGCAGGATGGGTTGGGCGTGTTTGACGGCCTCTTTGAGGGCGAAAATCCCGGCCATCTTAAACGCTAGCTCGCTGGAATCCACCTCGTGGTAGGTGCCGTCCACGATGGCGATCTTGAGGTCCACCATTGGATACCCTGCCAGCACGCCCCCGGCAATCGCCTCGTTCAGGCCGTCGATCACTGCCGGGATGTACTCCTTGGGAATGGCACCGCCGACGATTTTGTTTTCGATGACCAAGCCCTTGCCCCGTTCGTTGGGTTCGAGGGTGATCAAAGCATGGCCGTATTGACCGCGCCCGCCGGATTGCCGGATGAACTTGCCTTCGCCTTCCGCCGCGCGCGTGACGGTCTCCCGGTAGGCGATCTGCGGCGCGCCGGCGCTCGCCTCGACCTTGAACTCGCGGAACAACCGGTCGCGGATGATTTCGAGGTGCAGTTCGCCCATGCCGGCGATGATCAACTGCCCGGTCTCTTCGTTGGTGAAGACGCGGAAGGTGGGATCTTCTTCGGCCAACCGCTGGAGGCCCTCGCCCAGCTTGTCGCGGTCGGCCTTGGTCTTGGGTTCGACGGCCATGGAGATGACCGGCTCGGGGAAGGTGGGCGGCTCGAGCAGCACCTCGGCGTCCTCGTCACACAAGGTGTCGCCGGTGGTGATGTTGCGCAGGCCCACGAGAGCGGCGATGTCTCCGGCGTAGACGGCGTCGACCTCGATCCGCTTGTCTGCCTGGATCATCATGACTCGGCTGACTCGTTCCCGTTTGCGCGTGCGCGGGTTGTAAATGCTCTCGCCCTTCTTAAGCTGGCCGCGGTAAACGCGGAAGAAGACCAGTTTGCCTACGTACGGATCGGTCCACAGCTTGAAGGCCAACGAACAGAACGGGCCGTGATCGTCCGCCGCCACTTCTTGGTCCACGTCTGGCCGGCTCGGATCCTGCGCGGTGGCTGGGGGGACATCTAAGGGCGAGGGCAGGTACTCGACGACGGCGTCGACGAGGGGTTGGACGCCGCGTTTCTTGAACGCGGACCCGCAGAGGACCGGGACCAGCTCGAGGCGGCACGTCAGGCGCCGGATGGCTTCCTTCAGGACGAGGGGCAAGATGGGCTTATCCTCGAGCACCAGCTCGGCGATCTCGTCGTCCTTGTTCGAGACGGCGTCCACGAGTTCCGCCAAGGCCATTTCCGCCCGTTCGCGATGTTCGGGGGGCACGGGGGAGACGGCGTAGCGCAGGCCGAGCTCGTCGCTGAGGTCGTAGCGGTAGGCCTGCTGGTTGACGACGTCGATCACGCCCTCGAACCGGTCTTCTTTGCCGATCGGGATGAAGACCGGGTAGGCATAGGCGCCGAGCTTCTTGCGCATCTCGTGGACGGCGTGCTCGAAATTGGCGCCCACACGATCCATCTTGTTGACGAAGGCGATGCGGGGGACGCGGTACTTGGTGGCCTGCCGCCATACGGTTTCGGACTGGGGCTGCACGCCAGCCACGCCGCAAAACACGGCTACGGCGCCATCGAGCACGCGCATGGAACGCTCGACCTCGGCCGTGAAGTCCACGTGGCCGGGGGTGTCGATGATGTTGACGCGGTGGGGGACGCCCTCGAACAGTTTGGCGGGGCCTTCGTCCTTGACGGTCCAGTAGCAGGTGGTGGCGGCGGAGGTGATGGTGATGCCGCGCTCCCGCTCTTGCTCCATCCAGTCGGTCACGGTATTGCCGTCATCGACGTCGCCCATCTTGTGGATGAGCCCCGTGTAGTAGAGGATGCGCTCGGTCGTGGTCGTCTTGCCGGCGTCGATGTGTGCCGCAATCCCGATGTTGCGGGTACACTCCATCGTGTATCGCCGGTGGGGCGAGTTCACTGGCTGAGCTGTTTCCATCACGGTCTGCATCAAAACTGGTCTGGAACAAAAACGCCCCGATACCCATCGGCCTTCGGGGCGCTGGTCTGGCAGCGGTCGCTACCAGCGGAAATGCGCAAAGGCTTTATTCGCCTGCGCCATCTTGTGGACGTCATCGCGCTTGCGGATGGCGTTGCCCTGGCCTTGATAGGCCTCGATAATCTCCGCGGCGAGGGCCTTCTGGACCGGTATGCCCTTCCGCGCATCGGCGAAGTTCACAATCCACCGCATGGCGAGCGAGACCTGGCGGTCGGGGCTCACCTCGAGGGGCACCTGGTAAGTGGCACCGCCCACCCGGCGCGGCTTGACTTCCAGGCGCGGCTTCGCGTTGTCCACGGCACGCTGGAGCACGTCCAGGGGGTTGGCGGCCGGGTTCTTGGCGCTGATCTCGTCGAAGGCGCCATAGACGATGCGCTGGGCGACTCCTTTCTTTCCCCACTTCATCACCACGCTCACCAACCGGGACACCAGGGGCGAGTGGAACTTCGGATCGGCCACCACGGGCCGTTTAACTGCACGACGACGACGCGACATAGTCTCTGCTAGGCGGCCGCGGCCGCGCTGGCGGCCGCCGGTTTGGCGCTCTTGGGCCGCTTGACGCCGTACTTGGAACGGCTCACGCGCCGTTTCTCGACTCCGGCGGCATCCAACGTGCCCCGCACGATATGGTAACGGACCCCCGGCAAGTCTTTCACCCGGCCACCGCGCACGAGCACAATGGAATGCTCCTGCAAGTTGTGGCCCTCGTCCGGGATGTAAGCGATGACCTCGAAGCCATTGGTTAGGCGCACCTTGGCCACTTTCCGCATGGCCGAGTTCGGCTTTTTGGGCGTGCGTGTCATGACTTGGAGACACACACCCCTGCGGAACGGCGACCCCTGAAGGGCCGGCGCCTTACTCTTAAAATGCAACTTACTTCGCCCTTTGCGGACGAGTTGGTTGATGGTCGGCATCGCAAAAACTCTCCGGTGGCTGACCCGGTTGAGCCCGGGGGATTACGGCTTCCGGGACAAAACGGAGCGCAGATGTTAACAGCGGCCGGCGGTCGTGCAACAAGTATTTGAATTTTTTTTCGCCGCCGTTGCCTACAGGATGGCCGGTTGCTCCTCGGCCGGGGTGGGCTCGCTCTCCTCAGCCGGTTCCAGCTCCACCAGCGGCTTGAGTTCGAGGTTGCGATGCTGGTGGAAGCCGGTGCCCGCCGGGATGATGTGGCCCATGATGACGTTCTCCTTGAAACCGCGCAGGTAGTCGATCTTCCCCATGGTGGCCGCTTCGGTCAGGACGCGGGTGGTGTCCTGGAAGGATGCGGCGCTTAGGAAGCTTTCGGTCTCGAGGGAGGCTTTGGTGATGCCGAGCAAGACCGGTTGGGCCTCGGCAGGTTTGCCGCCCATCTTCTCGACGCGTTGGTTCTCTTCCTCGAAGGCGATCTTATCGATCTGTTCCCCCCACAGGAAGGTGGTGTCCCCCGGATCGGTGATGCGCACCTTGCGCAGCATTTGGCGGATGATGATCTCGATGTGTTTGTCGTTGATCGTCACGCCCTGCAGCCGATAGACTTCCTGGATTTCGTTGACCAGGTGCTCCTGCAGCTCTTGCGGTCCGCAAACGTCCAGGATCTCGTGCGGCACCACGGGGCCTTCGGTCAACTGCTGCCCTTTCTTCACAAAGTCGCCCTTGAAGACAATGACGTGTTTGCCGATCGGGATGAGATGTTCCTCTTCCACCCCGGTCTGCAGGTCGCGAATCACGATGCAACGCTTGCCGCGGACGCTTGACCCGAAGTCCACCGTCCCGTCGATCTTCGAGATCTCCGCCGCATCCTTGGGCCTGCGCGCCTCGAACAACTCGGCCACGCGCGGCAAGCCGCCGGTGATGTCCTTGGTCTTGGTGGTTCGGCGCGGAGTCTTGGCCATGAGGGTACCGGCCACGATGTGGTCGTGCTCGTTGACCACGATGTGGGCGCCCGAGGGGATGGGGTAACTGGCGGTGGCCTCGCCTTGCTGGTCGCGGATGATGATCTGCGGGTGCAGGTCTTCCTTGTGCTCGATGATGACCATCGCCTCTTGCGCCGTGGTCTCATCCACTTCCTGCTTCATGGTCACGCCCTCGATGATGTCGTGGAACTGCACCCGGCCAGCCTTCTCGGACAGGATTGGCACATTGTACGGGTCCCACTGCACGAAGGTGTCGCCTTTCTTCACCCGGCCGCCGTCCCGGATCGAGATGACCGCGCCGATGACGACCACGTGGTTCTCCAACTCGCGGCCGTCGTCGCTGGCGATCGAAACGGAACCGTTCTTGTTGAGCACGATGTTGCTGCCGTCCTCGAGGCGGACGGAACGAATTTCGTTGTAGCGGACCAGGCCATCGTACTTGGCCTTGATTTGCGGCTGCTTGAACACCTGGGAGGCGGTGCCTCCGATGTGGAAGGTGCGCATGGTCAACTGGGTGCCGGGCTCGCCGATGGACTGGGCGGCGATGATGCCCACCGCCTCGCCCATCTCGACGGCGCGGCCGGTGGCCAAATTCCGACCATAGCAACACCGGCAGATGCCGTACTTGCTTTCGCAGGTGAGCACCGAGCGGATGCGGACGCGTTCGAGTCCGGCCGCCTCCAGGTTGCGGGCCTTGATTTCGTCGATCTCTTCGTTCGCTTGGATGAGCTTCTGCTTGGGATCGCGCGGGTCGATCACGTCGTCGCACGCGAACCGTCCAATGATGCGTTCGGCCAGCTTGACGACTTCGTCTTCGCCTTCGTAGATGGCTTGGACCCAGATGCCGTTGGTGGTGCCGCAATCGTGCTCGCGCACGATGACATCCTGCGAAACATCCACCAGCTTCCGCGTCATGTAGCCGGAATCGGCCGTCTTGAGCGCCGTGTCAGCCAACCCTTTGCGGGCGCCGTGGGTCGAGATGAAGTACTCGAGCACCGAGAGACCTTCGCGGAAGTTCGACAGAATGGGTTTCTCGATGATGGACCCGTCGGGCTTCGCCATGAGCCCGCGCACGCCGGCCAACTGGCGGACCTGGGCTTTGTTGCCGCGCGCGCCCGAGTCGACCATGAGCCAGACCGGATTGTACTCTCGCTTGCCGTGATTCTGCTCGAGGGTCTTGATCATCACGTTCGAGATCTTGTCGGTGCAATGGGTCCAGATATCGATGATCTTGTTGTAGCGTTCGCCGGGCGTGATGATGCCGCGCCGGTATTGTTTCTCGACATCGGCAATTTCGCGCTGTGCGTTTTCGATCTCCTGCGTTTTCTCGCGCGGGATGATCATGTCGTCGATGCCGATCGATGCGCCGGAGCGGGTGGCCTCGCGGAAGCCCAGTTCCTTGAGGCGATCCAGGGCCGCGATGGTGGCCTCGTGGCCGCAGACCTTGTAGCAATTCCAGATGATCTCGCCCAGTTGGGCCTTACCTGCGACCCGGTTGATGTAGCCCAGTTCCTGGGGCCAGACCTCGCTGAAGATGACGCGTCCCACGGTCGTCTCGACCACCGCCTTTTGCGCGTCGCCAAAGACGGTCGAGCGACCGCGATCCGGGTTGGCCAACAGCAACCGCTCGTGCGTGCCGATTTCGCCGTCCATGTGCGCGAACAGGACTTCTGCCTTCGAGCCAAAGAGAAGCTTGCGCCGCCGCTGGCGCGAGACCGAGCGCGGCTCGGCGGTCAGGTAATAGCAGCCCAGGGTGATGTCTTGGGTCGGGGTCATGATCGGCCGACCGCTGGAAGGGCTGAAGATGTTCAGCGGGGCCATCATCAAGAGGCGGGCCTCCATTTGGGCCTCGACCGAGAGCGGCACGTGCACAGCCATTTGGTCGCCGTCGAAGTCGGCGTTGTAGGCGGTGCAGACCAAGGGATGGATGCGGATGGCCTCGCCTTCGATCAGCACGGGCTCGAAGGCCTGCACCGAGAGCCGGTGGAGCGTCGGGGCGCGGTTGAGCAAGACCGGGTGGCCCTTGGTGACTTCCTCGAGGATGTCCCAGACCTCGGGCGACTGGCGCTCGATCATCTTCTTGGCCGAGCGCACCGTGTGCACGTAGCCGAGCTCCTTGAGCCGCCGAATGATGAAGGGCTCGAAGAGGACCAGGGCCATCTTCTTGGGCAGACCGCATTGGTGCAGCTTCAGCTCCGGGCCGATGACAATGACACTTCGGCCGGAGTAATCCACGCGTTTGCCCAGGAGGTTCTGCCGGAATCGACCGGACTTGCCCTTGAGCATGTCCGAGAGCGACTTGAGGGGGCGGTTGCCGGCGCCGGTCACGGCGCGGCCATGGCGGCCGTTGTCGAAGAGGGCGTCGACCGCTTCCTGCAACATGCGCTTCTCGTTGCGGATGATGACTTCCGGCGTCTTCAACTGGAGCAGGTTCTTCAGCCGGTTGTTCCGGTTGATGACGCGACGGTAGAGATCGTTGAGGTCGGAGGTGGCGAAGCGGCCGCCCTCCAGGGGCACGAGCGGGCGCAGATCGGGGGGGATGACCGGCAAGACGGTCAGGACCATCCACTCGGGCCGCATTTTCGAGCTGAGGAAGCCCTGGAAGATCTTGATGCGCTTGGCGAGTTTCTTGCGGATCTGTTTGCTCTTGGTCTCGGTCATGGCCTGCTGCAGGGCTTCGATCTCCCGCGGCAGGTCGGTGTGCGCCAGGGCATCGCGCACCGCTTCGGCCCCCATCTTGGCCTGGAAGGCCTCTGGGCCGTAGGTCTCGCGCGCCTCGCGATACTCCATCTCGCTGAGGAGTTGGTGTTTGTGCAGGGGGGTGTTGCCCGGATCGACCACCAGGTAATCCTCGTAGTAGATGACCCGTTCCAGGTTGCGCGCCGTCATGTCGAGCATCAGGCCGATGCGCGAGGGCATGCACTTGAAAAACCAGATGTGGGAAACCGGCACCGCCAGGTCAATGTGCCCCATCCGCTCGCGTCGGACCCGCGAGAGGGTGACTTCGACGCCGCAGCGGTCGCACACCACGCCGCGGTGTTTGATGCGTTTGTATTTGCCGCACGAGCATTCCCAGTCCTTCACGGGGCCGAAAATGCGCTCGCAAAACAGGCCGCCTTTTTCCGGCTTGAAGGTGCGGTAGTTGATCGTCTCCGGATTCTTGACCTCTCCCTTGGACCAGGAACGCACGGTCTCCGGCGAGGCCACGCTGATGGCGACGTAATCCACCAGGTTGACCTTGTCCAACCGAGCAGCTCGCGA
>VHCO01000095.1 GCA_016871715.1 Verrucomicrobiota bacterium | reverse complement strand
GGGGCGTCAGAGGCGCAGAGCGGACGTGACCGTCGGCGCTCCGGTCTGTGGTGGGTGCGGGTTCGGGTGAAGCGGTGAGAGTCGGGTGTGGGGCGCGAGGCGTCAGAGGCGCGGAGCGGACGTGACCGTCCGCGCTCCGGTCTGTGGGGGCTGCCGGTTCGGGTGAAGCGGTGAGGGTCGGGTCTGGGGCGCGAGGCGTCCGAGCCGCAGAGCGGACGTGAGCGTCGGCGCTCCGGTCTGTGGTGGGTGCGGGTTCGGGTGAAGCGGTGAGAGTCGGGTGTGGGGCGCGAGGCGTCAGAGGCGCAGAGCGGACGCGACCGTCCGCGCTCCGGTCTGTGGTGGGTGCCGGTTCGGGCGAGGTGCTGAGAGTTGCGTCTGGGGCGCGGGTCGTCAGAGGCGCAGGGCGGACGTGAGCGTCCGCGCTCCGGACTGTTGTGGGCGCCGGTTCGGGTGAGGCGGTGAGAGTCGCGTCTGGGGGGCGAGGCGTCAGAGGCGCAGGGCGGACGTGAGCGTCCGCGCTCCGGTTGGTGGCGGGTGCGGATTCGGGCGAGGCGGTGAGGGTTGCGTCTGGGGCGCGAGGCGTCAGAGGCGCAGGGCGGACGTGAGCGTCCGCGCTCCAGTCTGTGGCGGGTGCTGGTTCCGGTGGGGCGGTGAGGGTTGTGTCTGGAACAATGGTTGACGGAGAACCCTGCGGTTGGGTTAGGCGCCAGACTGGGGGAGAACCGAGTGGGGGTAGGGGCGGTACTGGGGGCGAGTCGGCCGTGGGTTGGTGGGATGGCGCGAGAGCACGGGCGCGATGCGGGAGGAGGTTGCGATCGACCACGGCATCGAAGTCAAGGCGCGGGGGCCCCGAGGCGAGCGGGGCTGGGATCCTTCCCAGGCCCATGACCGGCTCCGCGGCATCGTGGACGCCCTGGGCGGGTGGGCTGGGTTGGAGGGTGGCAGGGTTCACTTGGGGGCGGCGCGAGTGGCGGCAGGATCGCGCACGTTGAGGGCGCGGAGTCGTTCACAAAGGAGAGCGACCCGTTTGGTCTGAGCCGGTTCTTTGGCCATGGCATTGAGGATGGCTGCGACTTCGGGCTCGCGCAGGGTGGTGAGGATTTTAAGGACGGCTTCATCTTCGATTTGCTCGAAGATGGTGGCCACCGATTCCGGGGACATCTCGGTGTAGACCTTGGCCAGGCGTTTGAGGTTGGTCTTTTCCGATTCCTGAACCTGCATGAAGGTCGAGTCGAGGTCGAGTTGGAGCTGATGAACGATCTGGGTCAGGGTGTTGATCTCGGAACGTTCGGCGCGCAGGCGAGCCTCCCATTGTTGGAGTTCGAGGCGGCGGGTTTCGAGCTGGGTGCGCTCGCTGCGCAGTTCTGCGATGAGGCTATCCACCTCTGGGTTACGGTAGCTCCAGGCTGGGGAGTAGACCGGCTCGGCTTCGGCCGGGCCGGCCTGGGGCGTGCGCGCGGGCAGGCTTGGGGGGTGCCAGGTCAAGACGGTCGTCAGCAGGTAGCTCAGCCCTCCCAGGAGGGCGACCATCCATTTGGAGCGCAGAAAACTAATCATCGCAGGCGGCTTTCTCGGCGGACCAGATTAAGGCGGTGCCCGCGCGGCGTTGGGCCATGTCATCGAGCAGCTTACGCTCTTCGCGTTGGAGCTCGCGGTCGTAAGCCAGGCGCTGGTTCTCGAAGAACGCGTCCACCGCTTCGCGTTCTCGGCGAGCCACCAGCATGGACTGGAGGGCTGATTGCACCTCGCGTTCGCACTGTTTGACGCGCTGAGCAGCTTGTTGTCGCCGCCCTTCAACGGTTTGGAAGTAGCGCTGGGCTTGGGCGATCACGCCCGCCACGCAGCCTTCGGTCACGGCGCCGTGCCAATCGGCCCAGGCGGCCTCGAGTTCGCCCTGGACGCGCTGCAGTTCGGCCAAGGCGCGGCGCTGTTCTTGGAGGGTCCGGGCGTAAGCCTCCATGGCCTGCTGTTCCTGGCGTTGGCGCAGGGTACGGAGGAACTGGAGGTTGAAGCGAAACGGTTTCATGCAGCGTGGGCTGGGGTTGGCCGTGGAGGCGGCGCAGGGGCGGTGGCGGCGTCGGCACGCCCGAGGAGGTCATGGAGGCGGCGCCAGCTTTCCGGGGCGCTAAAGGACTCGGTTATGGACTGGCGGAGGAACTGGTTCAGCGGTTCGTGCAGCCGGATGGCGCGGTCGATGACGGCGTTGCTGCCGGGGGAGTACACGCCGATGTTGATGAGGTCGTGGTTCTTGCGGTAGACGGCCATGGCTTCGCGGGCGGTGGCGACGAGCCATTGCTGGTCGGGTTCGGTCAGGTCGCGGTTGAGCCGGCTGACGCTTTCGAGGACATCGATGGCGGGGTAGTGGTTTTGGGTGGCCAACTCGCGCGTGAGGACAATGTGCCCATCCAGAATCGAGCGGACCGAGTCGGCGATCGGATCATTCATGTCGTCGGCCTCGACGAGGACGGTGAAGAGGCCGGTGATCGAGCCGCGTTCGCCCGTGCCGGCGCGTTCGAGCAACTGCGGCAGGAGCGAGAAGACCGACGGGGTGTAGCCGCGGGTGGCAGGCGGCTCGCCGACGGCCAAGCCGATTTCGCGTTGGGCCATGGCGAACCGCGTGACCGAATCCATCATCAAGAGGACGTTCGCGCCTTGGTCGCGGAAGTACTCGGCGATGGCCATGGCGAGGAAGGCGCCTTTGACGCGGGACAAGGCAGGCTCGTTCGAGGTGGCGACGACGATGACGGACTTGCGGCGGCCGGCGTCGTCGAGGTTTTCCTCGAGGAACTCGCGCACCTCGCGGCCGCGTTCGCCGATCAGGGCGATGACGTTCACGTCCGACTCGGCTTGGCTGGCGAGCATGCCCAGCAGAGTCGACTTACCGACGCCGCTGCCGGCGAAGATGCCCAGGCGCTGGCCGCGGCCGCAGGGGGTGAAGGTGTCGATGGCTTTGAGGCGCGTCTCGAAGACGCGGGTGATGCGCTGGCGTTTAAGCGGGTGCGGCGGCGCCAGGTAGATGCTGGCCTGGTCGGTGGCGGCGATGGGGCCCTGGCCATCGAGCGGTTTGCCGAGGCCGTCGATCACGCGGCCCTTGAGGGCCTCGCCCACGGGGACTTGTAGGGGCCGGCCGAGGGTGATCACTTCACTGCCGGGATGGATACCCTGGACTTCTCCCAGGGGCATGAGCAGGACATGATGATTGCGGAACCCGACCACCTCGGCGAGCGTGCTTCCGTCGTGGCGGGCGGATTCGATGCGGCAGACCTCGCCCACGGCGGCCAGGGGTCCTTCGGATTCGATGACCAGGCCGATGGCTTGGACGACTCGACCGCGGCTCTCGACCACGCGGGCTTGGCGGGCGCGGTGGAGCCAGTGGGCCAGCAACGGCCCGTCGCGGGGGGCGGTATCGGTGGCGGGGGTCATCCGAGGACGGCTTTGCGGAGGAGTTCGACTTTGGTTTCGCGGCGGGCGTCGATGGTGCCGAAGCGGGTGTGGACGATGCAGCCGCCTCGGGTGACGTTTTCCGAGGGTTGGAAGCTGATGCGGTCCAAGCCGCCGCTGGGCAAGAGCAAGGGGGAGTTGACCTGGCGCAAGAGGGCGAGGTCCTCGGCATGCAACAGGACGGTGTAACTGGCGGATTCCTCGACTTGAGTGAGGGCCTCGCGCACGGTGCGCTCGACGAGTTCCGCGGAGACCGGCAGTCCGGCGACGAGTTTCTGGGCCGCATCAAGGGCCAGGGCGACCAACTCCCGTTCGCACTCTCGGGCGAGGCGCGGTTGGACCTGCTGGAGGGCGTCCAGGACGCCGTTCTGGAGTTCGAGCAACTCGGCGCGTTGACGGATCAACTGCTCGCTCAAGGCTTGTTCGCCCTCGCGCCGGCCGCGTTCGTAACTGGCTTGCTCGCGCTCGCGCAGGCGGACCTCGGCCTCCTCGGCTTGCGAACGGCAGGAGACCAGGCGCAGCTCGCGCAGCGGATGGCGCAGGGGGACATGGTCACACCAGGACGGCATCGGAGGAATGCACGGCGCCGGTCAGGTCCAGCTCACCTTCGGTCTCGAGGCGGCGGACGACCTCGATGATCCGACCTTGGGCGGCCTCGATATCGCGCAGCTTGAGTGGGCCCATGAAACTGATTTCCTCGTTGACCGTCTCGGCGGCGCGGCGGGAGATGCTGCTCAAGAGGACCTTTTTGAGTTTGTCGCTGGCGGTCTTGAGGGCGACGGCCAGGTCGCGCATATCGACCTCGCGCATGATCTTCTGCAGGGCGGAGGTGTCGAGCTGGGTCAGGTCTTCGAAGGTGAACATCTTTTGGCGAATGGCTTGGCCGAGCTCGGGGTTGTGTTCGTCCAGGGCGACCAAGGTGGCCTTCGAGGAGGTCTTGTCCATCGCGTTGAGGACGGTGGCGGCCCATTTGACGCCGCCGGTTTGGTTGAGGGCGCGGGTTTGTTGGGTGCCGGATTTCTGGCTGAGGACTGCCACGAGTTTCTCGACCACCTCGATGGGCGTGGGGGCGAGGGTGGCCAGGCGCTCGACGACTTTGTCGCGTTGTTCCTCGCGCAGCATGGCGAGGACTTGCGCGCATTTCTCGGGGGAAAGGTAGCTGCAGACCAGGGCGATGGTTTGAGGCTGCTCGAGCTTGACGAGGTTGAAGATGTGGCGCGGTTCCATGTCGGCGATTTGCTGCATGGCAGCCACGGGGGTGCGCAGCGGCGAGACCCGGCCGATGATCTCGGAGGTCTTGAACAGGCCGATGGATTTCTCGAGGACGCCTTGGGTGTACTCGACGCCGCCCAGGATGGCGGTGCTGGCCAGGACGGCCACTTCGGAGAACTCGCGCAGGATGGCGGCTTGGAGTTCGTGGCTGATAAGGGTCAGCTTGGTCATCTCGGCGGAGACGGCATCGAGCTCGTGTTCATCCAGGTTACGCAAGATCTGGGCGGCGCCTTCCGGCCCGAGAATGACCAGGAGCGCCGCCAACTTCTGGATCTTGGTCATCTTCGAGATGTCCGTTGCGGCGGCGGCGCTCTCGGTGCTGGCTGGGTTAAGTGGAGCGGCGTTCATGACCGGTTGTCTATCTGCCGTGACTGTTCCCCCGGGTGAGCCAGGCCCGCACGGCCTGGGTCATGTTGGCTGGGTTTTCTCGGATTAACTGGTTGAGGACCTCGACGCTCACGACTTTATCTTGGCCGTCGGCATCCCAATCGCCGCCGCGGACGCCCGACGAGCCCGGCGAGGTGCGGCAGTTGCCGTTGCCGTGGCCGTTGCCGCGGCGGGGAGTGGCCGCCGCCAGGCCGCCGGTGGCGGCCAGTTCGTTGAGCGGGATTCCGATGGGGATGCTGTCGGCCGGCATTCTTCTAAGGGCGCGGTAGAAGGCGTAGAGCACGGCGCCGGCGAGCAAGGGATAGAGGAGGCTGCGGGCCAGGTTCAGCCAGAACTGCGTGCGCTGTTGTTTCTCGAGCTGGAGGCTCAGCTCGAGGACCGGTTGGTCATTGAACTCCCACTCCTCGAGGGTGATCTCGTCGCGGCGCCCCACCCCGCTGCCGATCTCGTCCTGGATGCCCAAGGCGCTGCGCACGATTTTGGTCAAGGACTCCTTTTCCTTGTCGGTGAGAGGGAGTTCCTTGCGGCCGGAGCCGGTCCCCTCGAATCGCTTCGCCACGAACACCGCCGCGGACAGGCGGCGGATGGTGCCGGGCTGTTTGACGAGGTTGGTGGTGGTCTGACCGATCTCGTAGCGCATCGTTTTGGTGGTGCTACTGGTCTTGACGTTGTTCAGGGGCACGGACGAGGCAGCGCCGGCCAGGGTGTTGGTGAGGGTGTTGGTGCTGGTATTGGCGGCGGCGCCGGCCGGCTGGCTCAGTTGGCTGGCGAGGGTATCGTTTTTGTCGTCTTTGGTGACGTTTTCACGCACGACGGTCTCGGGGTCGTAGACGGTCTGCATGGTCGTCGAGGTGTCGAAGTCGATGTCGGCAGCCACGCGCACCAGGGCGCGTCCGGGTCCCAAGACCGTCTCGAGCATGGACTCGACTTTCTGGCCGAGGTACTGCTCGAGTTGCCGGCGCAGGGCCAGTTGGCTGGCGGTCAAGCCGGCCACGGAATCCGGTTCCGTGTTCGCGGAGAGGAGTTGGCCGCGGCTGTCGACGACCGAGACGTGGTTGACCTGCAAGCCCTCGACGGCGTTGGCGACCAAGTAACGGATGGCGTTGACGGAGGTCTCAGGCAGTCGCGCCTGATGGCGCACCTTGACGTAGACGGAGGCGGTAGCTTTGCGGTGTTGATCGATCAGCAGCCGATTCTCGGGCATCACGATCATCACCCGGGCCGTTTCGACATCGTCGAGCTGACCGATGGTGCGGGCCAGTTCGCCCTGCACCGCCCGCAAGTAATTGGCGCGTTGCAGGAAATCCGACGTTGCGAAATTGGCCCGGTCGATCAGTTCCCAACCGGCGGGGTTGACGATGGCGCCTTTGCCGAGGCCTTTGCCCGCCAGTTGCATGCGCAGGCGATGCACCTGGCCCGAGGGCACCAGGATCGAGCCGCCGCCCGGGCCGACCTGGTGCGGGACTTTGTCGGCCTCGAGGGCGGCGATGACCTTGGCCGCCTCGGCGTCGTCGATGCGGGTATAGAGGGGCTCGTAGGTGACCCGTTGAGACCAGATGGCGAGTCCGATGAGGCCGCCCAGGACCAGGGTGGTCGCCAGGGCCACCGTGACTTTTTGGTTGAGGCCGAGCTGTTTCCAGATGCCCAGCAGTTGGCTGCCCAGTTGACGCAGGCTCTGAATCATGGCTCAGAAAGATAAGCTTAGACCTGCATGCGCATCAGCTCCTGGTAGGACTCGAGGAGCCGGTTACGGACTTCGACCATGAGTTGGAAGGAGACGCTGGCTTCTTCCATCGCGATCATGGCCTGGTGCAACGGAACCTGTTGGCCGCTCATCAATCCGGCCATGGTCTCGCGGGCTACGGCCTGTTTCTGGCTTACGCCCTGCACCAGCCGGTCGAGGGCGCTGTCGAACGTGCCGTCGACGGGCGCCGGACGCGCTACGGCGCCTGGGGCGGCGGGCCAAGCCGCGCCGGCCTCGCGCGCCAGGTCCTTCGCACGTGCGGCCTCGAAGCCTGGGGCGTCGGGCAGGCCGGTGGACAAGGGGTTTGGGGGACGGACCAACCGGAAGAGGCTTACGGCATCCATAGAAGCAAACGCTTAGGGGTCAGGTGCGGCGGCCGAGGGCGAGGGTCTGCTGGGTGAGATGTCGCGACAGTTTCACGACCGCCAGGTTCGCCTCGTAAGCGCGCGAGGCGGCGATCAAGTCCACCATTTCTTCATGGATGTTGATGTTGGGCAGAGCCACCCAGCCTTGGGCGTCGGCGGCGGGGTCGCTGGGGTTGTACACCACGCGCGGGGGGCGCAGGTCGCGGTCCACGCGCGCCACGGTCAGGGCTTGCGGCGACGGCTCGAAGGGGTGCGCGCCCGGCTGGGCGTTGAGGACGGAATCGAAGTGGACCACCTTGCGTTGATAGGGCTTGCCGTCGAGGTGGCGGCCGACGTTGGCGTTGGCGATGTTTTCGGAAGCGACATCGATGCGCACGCGCTCGGCGGTGAGGGCGGAGGTGGTGCTTTGGACGCCGGCGAGGAGGTTGATCATGGGTCAAGCCTCAGGTGGGACGGCCCGAGATGGCGGTGCGCAGGCGGAGCAGCGACGAGGTGATCAACTGCGTCTCGAGCGCGTGGGCGAGTGAATTCTGATTGAGTTTGAGCAGCTCCGACTCGAGATGGACGGTATTGCCGTCGCGGGTGCGCGGGGCGGCGGAGGTGTCGACGGCCAGGGTGGGTTCGAGGGCGGCGATTTGGGCTGGGTCTTTGGCGGCGATGGCCTGGCGGAGTTCCTGGGCGAAGGAAGGGGCCAGGTCCAGGCGCTTGTAGTTTGGGCGTTCGAGGTTGGCCAAGTTGCTGGCGATGGCCTCATGCCGCCGGACGGTGGCCTCGAGCATCTTCTTTGCGGCCACGTAGTTGGGTTGGCTGAACAAGGCGTCAATCATGGAGCGACATCTTTGCCGAGCCGACAAGCAGCACCTGTGCCATGGCTACAACTGCCCTGTTCGCAACTGTCCAAGGCCGCCTCCGCCCCGGGCGCTGGGCAAATGTTTCCGTCTCAGCTCACCGGCTAGGCAAGGTTGACCGGCGGCCAACGCCCCTGACCCGCCTCGGGGCCGTGTTGCGGCGTGCGCAGGTCGAGGCGCAGGCACGAACGGAACGCCGCCACGCGGAGGCGCGGTTGCGGGAGTCGGAAGCGCTGTGTCATTGGCTGGTCGAGAACTCAGCGGGATCGCGCACCTGTCGGCCAAGCCGAACAACCGCGAGGTCCTGCAGCAGGCGCTGCACGAGGTGTTACGCGGGCCGCGTGCCGGTCAGGGGTGGTGCGGGGGGAATGAAGGCGACGCTGAGAATCCTACTGGTGGGTAATCGTCCGCTGGTGCGACCGCGGGCTGGAACCGACTCGCTCCAACGTGTCGAGTGTCGGGCCTAGGGCGCGACGGCGAGGGTCCACCGGTCGAAGAATGCGGCGCTCTGAGCGCAGGCAGCGAGGTTATCGTCGAAGTCGCGCGAGTGTTCGAGGCCGATCATGGTCGGCTTCAGGCGCAGGCGCTGGAGTTCTTGAAAGATGCCGGCGGATCGGCCTTGGCCGGTGCCCCAAGGGACGTCGTGGCCGCTGGGGCTGCGTTCGTGAAGATCGTGCATCTGCAGGGTGATCAAGCGCTCCTTGAGGGCGCGAATGCCCTCGACCGGGTCGATCCCAGCCCGCATCCAGTAGCCGAGGTCTGCCGCCGCCCCTAGCCGCGGGCTGCGGCCGGCGCATACCTTGAGAATGGCCGCCGGGCTCCAATAGTGGGGTGAGGCCTTTGGATCGTGGTTGTGCAAGGCCACGTTGATGCCATAGGCGTTGGCCAACCGCTCGATGGTGTCGAGCGCCTCGAGCTTGGGCTCGGTCATGAAGGTCTCGATGCCCAGTTTCCGTCCGAACTCGAAGACCTTGCGGCACTCGGCCTCATCCCCCGGGATCTCCTGGATGTAGAAGGTCAACAGGCGCAACCCGGCGGCATCGAGCTTCAGCCGAATGGTGCGCAGTTCGTCGTCGCTCAGGACCGGCGCGAAGTTCTTTGGTAGGTCGGCGCTCACCTTCTGGAAGCTGAGGCCGCCGATGTAGGAAAGCCCGAGTTGGGCCGTCTTTTCGATGGCCTCGAAGAAGGTGAGCTTGTGCAGCGTGTAAGCCTCGAGACCCAGGCGCCAGCCCAGCCGTTCCTGGGCGCGGCGGGCCGGGGTAAGCTGGGCGCTGGGCATCGTCGGCGCCGGCAGATCGCCCAGGGCAAACTGGATGGCCCCCAGATAGAACTCGAGCATCCGCCGATCCCAGAAGACATACGGGTTATGCGCAATGGTGCAGTAGAAGACCCGGCCGCGACCGTAGCTGCGGACCCAGGCGAGCGCGAAGTCGTTATCGGCGCGTTCGAGTTGGCCAAAGGCGCGGCCTTGGCGCAGATCGGTCTTGGCGGTGTCGATGCTGAAGAGCACGCGCACGCGGTTGCGCGAGTAAGGATCGCCGACGCGGAAGAACTCGTCGCGAAACTCCCAGCCCTGGCCGCCAAAGACGGCGTTGAGCGGGTGGTCCGGGTCGTCCAGTTTGATGAACACGTGCTCGGTGTTCTCGCGGTGGTTGGCGCCGCGCGCCCCGATCATCACCCCGAACTCTGGCCAGTCCTCTCTCGCGCCGGGCCATTGGGTGAAGGCCACGGTGGTCCCGTGCACGCCCAGCAGACCGCCGCCGCCCGTCACGAACTCGACCAGGTTCTGTCGGAGTTCGGCATCGGTGAACAGGTTCCCCACGTTGTTATTGAAGAAGACCGCGTCGAACCGTTCGAGACTCTCGCGCCGGAACACCTCGGGGTCGCCGCTGATCACAGTGGCAAAGGCGCCTGTCTTTTGTCCCATCAAGGTGCAGGCATAGGCCGCGTGCTTGGCGGACGGATGCCCGCCGTAGCCGACGTTCCGGTCGAAGATCAGCAGCGTGCGCGGTTGGAGCGGCGGCGCCACGGCCCGGGTGGGGATGGCCTGCTCGATCCGTTGGCGTTCCTCCGGGTTAGCCACCAGCGCGTCCGCGCCGGGGGCGCCTCGGCCGTCGAGGATCAAGCCCAGCGCCAGTCCCAACCAGGCCAACCGGCGCTCGAAACCGACCCCTCTCGAATGGGCAGCAGAAGTGTGCATCGTGTTGGCGCCTATTCTGACATGGATTGGCCGCGGTCGCCAGCCCTTTTCCGGCGCAGGGAGCGACCTGCAGATTGGAGGCCTACAGCAGTGGTATCCCCTGGGCGCGGCACGCGGCCAGCATCTCCTCCGGCCAGAGACTGGCCTGGATCTCGCCGACGTGGGCTTTGCGCAAGAAATACATGCAGAGCCGCGATTGGCCGATGCCGCCGCCGATGGATAGCGGCATCTGACCATCGAGCAGGCGGCGATGCCACATGAGTTCGCGCCGCTCTTCGCAGTGGCGGATGGCCAGTTGGCGGAGCAAGGCGTCCTGGTTGACGCGAATGCCCATCGACGAAAGCTCGAAGGCCCGCTCGAGCACCGGATTCCACACGAACAGGTCCCCGTTGAGCCCGCAGTACCCCCGCTCGGTCGGCGTGGTCCAGTCGTCGTAGTCGGGGGCGCGCCCGTCGTGGTTCTCCCCGTTGGCCAAGGCGCCGCCGATGCCAATGATGAACGCCGCGCGGCACTCGGCGAGCAGCCGTTGCTCGCGCTCGCGCGGGGGCAAGTCGGGGAAGCGGTCGAGGAGTTCTTCGGTGTGGATGAACGGGATTTCCTCGGGCAGCTCGGGGCGAATGGCGGGGTAGCGTTCGTAGACGAATTGCTCCGTGCGCTTGAGGATGGCATGGAGGCCGCGCACGATGCGTTTGAGGAAGTCCAGGGTGCGATCGGCGGGCGTGATGACGCGTTCCCAGTCCCATTGATCCACGTAAAGCGAGTGCGTGTTGTCCAGCGTCTCGTCCGGTCGGATGGCGTTCATGTCCGTGTAGAGGCCGTAGCCAGGCTCGAACCCCAGCTCGGCCAGTTGCAGCCGCTTCCACTTGGCCAGCGACTGCACAATCTCGGCGCGGATACCCGGGATGGACTTGACCGGAAAGGAGACCGGCCGCTCGAGACCGTTGAGGTCGTCATTGATGCCGGTGCCGCCCTGGACGAAGAGCGGGGCGGTGACCCGGCTCAAGCGCAACTCGGTGGCCAGGTTCAGCTCGAAGAAGTCCTTGAGCGCTTTGATGGCGCGCTCGGTCTCTTTAACGCCAAGGAGTGGTTGGTAACCTTTGGGAACGGTTAGGTGGTAGTTCATCGGTGGGTTGGATTCAATTGGGCCGAGTGAGATGCGCGAGCCAGTCCTCATTCAACTCGACGTGCATGATGGCGTAACGTCGATAGGTGTAAACGATCTGGATCCGGTCGTCAGCCGATTGGATCAGGCTCGGGTAAGAGTACTCGCCCGGGTTGCTCTCGAGCGCGAGCGGTGCCTCCCAGGTTCGTCCTTCGTCGAGCGAACGCGCCAGGTTGAGCGGGGAGCGCGCGTTCTCGGAGTGGTTATAGACCAGCACCAAATGACCGTTGCGCAGGCGCGCCATGGCGATGCCGGCGTTGGGGTTCGGGAGGGCGGTGGCGACAGTCGGGCTCCAAGTCCGCCCGCCATCGCGCGATTCGGTCTGGAGGATGCGCGGTCCCTGTCGCAACAACGTCAGGAGCGAGCCGTCGGCCCGCTCGACCACAGTCGGTTGGCCGCCCCGGGCGACGGCCCCCACTTGCTCCCACGTCCGGCCTTGGTCCCCTGTCAGGGCAAAGCTCCGCCCCAGCGGCAACAGCAAGGCGCCGTTGGCCAGGGTGATGGGCACGTTGCGCAGGCCTTCGCCCAGACCGCCCAAGAACGGGCGATCTTCACTCCACGTGACCCCGTGATCCTCCGAGGTGCGATACCACAACCGCGTCTGGCCCCAGCCGCCCCCGCGACGCAACGGTCGAGGGGCCTCCATTCGGCACCAGACAATCCAAAGCCGATCGCGGCCGTCACGAAAGACCACAGCATTGCCGGGCGGTTGGATCGAGTTCCGGATCAACGCCTCGGGTTGGGCCCAGACGCGCTCGCCCTTCCGGCGTCGCGCCAGGAACAAGACCTGATCGTCGGCCGACTCGAAACTGCCGCCGTACCAGACGGCGACGAGATCCCCGTTCGCGGCCTCGGCCAGGGTCGAGCAATGATGAGCGGGCACATCCGGAAGGCATTCGAAGATTAAGCCGGATGAAAAGGCGGGCGCGCCGAACGGGTCCGGCACGTCGCGCGGCGGAGCGGGCTCTGCGATGGGCGAGCCGACGGCTGGCACGCTGGGGATGGCGATAGGCTCGCCGGCGAGCAGGGCCGCCAACGCTTGGCCCAACCCAGGGCTGTCGTTGGTGCCGCCCACCGCGCCGCGGTAACGGAGCTGGCCCGCAGCATCGAGGAGTGCAGCTTCCGGCATCGCGCGCGCGCCGAACCTCGCCGCCGACTGTTGGGCAGGATCGCGGTACACGGGGAACATGAAGCCTCGTCGCTGGGCGAACTGTCGTATTTCGACTGCGTCCTCGGCGGGGTTGGGAAACACGCCCACGAACAACACCTCCCGCAGCCGAAACCGGCGGTTGAGCTCGTTCAGGGTCGGGACGGCAGCCTCGGTGTCCGGCGACCGCGCCGAGAGGAACAGGATGGCAGTGGCGCGGGTGGCGGCGCAATGGCTCATCGTCAACGGTTGGCCGTCCAACGTGGTGAGTGCGATGGGCCCGGCTGCATCGCCGAGGTTCATCGCAGCCGCGGCGCCTACGGATCCGAGCAAGCACAGGCTGGCGCCTAGGCCAACCACGAGTTGCGTGAGGGCTCGGGGGCCAGTCCAGGTTCGCGTCCAGCGAAGGGAAGCGCGCGCGGTTCGCTGGCTTAGGGGTGGTAAGCGCCGCACGGTGCCGCTGCTGTTCCGGTCGAACCAGATCATCCGGCTGCCTTGGGTTCGTGAGGGCTAAGGCCGGTACCAGTCCAGCAGGCGCACCTCGACGCCGGCGTCGGCGCCGACCAGGGCCTTGAACTTCTCGAGATCGCTGCCGCGGCAGTGGTAGGGATACACCCGCTTCGGGCGGAAGGCGCGCACGGCGTCGGCGGCCTGCTCGACCGTCATGGTGTAAGGCAAGTTCATAGAGACCAAGGCCACCGTGATGTTCTCCAGCGCCCGCATCTCGGGCACGTCTTCGGTGTCGCCGCTGACATAGATGCGTTGGCCGGCCAGGGCGATCACGAACCCCACCCCGCGCCCTTTCGCGTGGTACCGCAACCGCTCGGGCGTCGTGTTGTAGGCGGCGATGGCCTCGACGAGGACCCCGCCGACCTCCCGTCGCTGCCCGGCGTCTAGCGTTGTCGCGCGCGACCGCAGAGCCGTAGGCAGCTTCTCGACCACCGCGCTCGGCGCCAACAACGGCACGGCTTCCCCGGCCACGGCCTGTAACGTCTCGAGGTGGAAATGATCGCCGTGAATGTCCGTCACCAGGACCAAGGTCGGTTTGGGCACACCCTCGAACCGAGCGGCGCCGCCAACCGGATCCACGTAGACCACACGATCGCCCCCCTGGAGCGCAAGCGTGGCGTGTTGGATCGGATAGAGCACCAGTTCGCCGGCCGGAGTCGGAATCCGTTCGCGGGTGACTTCCGCAGCGCATAAGGCTATGCCGACGAGCCACACGCCGCCGCAGTATCGTGCCAGAGCAGGAATTGAGATGGGGCTTCGCATGCCGCGAGCATGGGCTAGGACGCCATTGTTTTCAAACCGGAACTGGGCCACACCACCGGCAGCAGGACGCGACGGGAGCGACGCTAGGCCACCCGTACGGTGCGCCTACCATAAGCGCGGGCAGTTCAGACACCCCGCGACCTCGCCTGCGGAATCGAGCCTGGACGCGTTCCCACCCTCGCGCCGCGTCTGGAGTGTGCCGAGTCATCGGCGCTTATCCGGGGGAGGCAACGGTCCGAGACCGGCGCACGATCGCTTTGAACCCGGTTGCGCAACGGGCTCAGCGGCGGGCGCTGAGGGTGGTGGGTTCGGGGCGGGCAGGGGACCCAGCGTCGTCTGGGCCGGCGCGGGTTGGAGTTGGACGAGGACGTTGGCTAGGGTGATCAGACCGCCACCGAGCAACAAGCTCAGCCCGACCACCTCGTTGGCGTACTGAATCCCCGCCAGGCGCGAACACCAGGCGGGCAGAACGAGGGCCAGGAGACTGGCGAAGAGCGGTTCGGCACAGTAGATCAAGCCGGCCTGGACGGTGGTGACTTTAGGCTGCCAATGATTCATGAGCAACCCGCCGGCCAACGTCGAGAACAGCGCCAAGACCGCCAGGAACAGCAGCGTGGGTGCCGTGCTGTAGGCGCGCGCCCAGTCTCCAACCCCGTGCCGGCTGACCGCGGCTACCGACCAACTGCCGAGGGCGATCAGGACGAACATGACCAGCGTGAAATGGTTGACGTTGTTTCGGGCGAACGCGCCGCGCTGCAGCCAGATGATCTGGCCGGCGAACATCACGGACGCAATCAGCGTCTCGAGTTCGCCCCGGCCCAGATGCAGCCGCCGCCAATCCAGGTCCGAGAGCACCGCGACGCCCACCAGGACCAGGACGCAACTGGCGAGCACGACCGGCGTGGGCCAACGCCGATCCACCAGCGCGACCCAGAGGGGCAGGATCAGACAATAACACTGGGTGAGAAAGGCCGAAGTCGAGGCGTCGGTATAGGCCAGGCCGTCCATTTGGAAGATGAGCCCGGCGGTGGCGAACACGGCCAGTCCCAGGCCTTGCCAGACCTCGAGCCAGGTCAACCGATGCAGCGTCGGCAGGCACCAGACCAACATCACGAGGGCGCTGCTGCCAAATCGGTGCCCAATGCAGAGCGCGGATAGGAACCACGTGCTCGATTCGGGCAGCATCTGTTGCTGCACCATGAGCAAGGCGCGGTTGATAGGGAAGCTGAACGCCCAGAGCGCGGTGGTCAACACCAGCAGCCAAACCCCCTTGGTTCGATCCGGCAGCGGAGACATCGCGAGGGAAGCGCCGCGCTAACCGAGGATTCTCATCAGTGTTTGCCGATGCCACGCTCGCTCGCGCGGACAAACCCCACCAAGTGGGCGATCTCCGGCAAGGCCGGCACGTCGGCTTCGATCCGCGCCAGGGCGTTGGGGATCGTCAGCCCCTCGCGAAAGAGGATGCGGTAGGCTTGCTTGAGGGCGGCTTGTGCCGCGGCCGACACACCGTTCCGCTCGAGCCCAACCTTGTTCAGCGTCCGCGTCACTGCCGGGTTGCCGTCGGCCAGCATGTAGGGAGGCACGTCTTGCACCACCTTCGCGCATCCCCCCACGATCGCGAGGCGGCCGATCCGGCAGAACTGATGGACCGCCGCCAACCCCCCAATCACCGCGCGGTCCTCGACCACGACATGCCCCGCCAGCGTCGCCACGTTCGACATGATCACATGATTGCCCACCGTGACGTTGTGCGCCAGGTGCGCGTAGGCCAAGATATGGTTGTGCGACCCGACTACCGTGACTTCGCCGTCGCCGGTGGCGCTGTGGACGGTCACGTGCTCGCGAAAGGTGTTGTGGTCGCCCACTCGAGTCCAGGTTGTCCCGCCTTTCCACTTGAGATCCTGCGTCTTGAGCCCCACGCAGGCAAAGGGGAACAGCTCGTTGCCCGCGCCCAGGACGGTGTGGCCGTCCACGACGACGTGGGCGTGCAACCGGCAACCGGCCCCCAAAACCACGTCTGGCCCGACAACACAGTAGGGCCCGATCTCGCAATCGGGGCCTAACTCGGCGGCGGGATGAATGACGGCGGTGGGGTGGATCATCCGGCTCAACTGATGTGGTAGACCGAGCGAACGGTGCGCGTCCCCACGCGCTCGATCTTGCGCCAGGTGCTGTGGTCGTTCAACGTGACCCAGCGCCGTTCCTCTTTGCGATAATGCCAGTCGCGGTCGGACTGGTAGAAGATCTGCACGCCGCGCCCCTCGAGAATGTTGTAGATCTGGCTGTCGTGATTGTTGAAGGCGTCGAAGTCGGTGACCGCGCGCTGGCCCATCTCCGAGTAGAGTTCGTTGAGCTCGAGCAGCAGTTCGTTGATGCGCGGCGCCAACGGCCGGACCTTGAGCCCGATCCGCTGCGCCTCGCGCAGGGTGATGGGGTAGCTGTGCGACGGATAACTCGAGTTGAGGTTCTGGCTGATCGCCGCGGCTTTCTTCCGGTCCTTGAGATGGTACGACAGGATTTCCATGCACAGCTTGACCGACAACGAACTCACCCGATGCACCGCGCCAATCACCAGCGGATGGATGTAGGGAAAGATCGCCTGGTACGGATTCACCGAGTCGCGTTTGACCTCGTTCTGCCAGAGCCGGATCAGGCGCATCAGCTCGTCCTGGCTCACGCTGACCCGCTCGTTGTCGCGGTCGAGCGGAGAGAGTTGGTGCGCCAGCGAGGTGTCGACGGCCGACAGATGCGCCAGCGGGCCCATCTGGATTTCGTCGGCGCCCAGCGCGAGCATGGTGGCGGCGGATTGGCATTCGAGGGGGACCACTGCAATCAGCCGGCGGGTGAATTGGCGCAGCAGGTTCACCATCATGAGCGAGGCCTGACCCGAGCCGCCGTCGGACTTGATGAACAGAATCATGCGCGCCTGCGGACCGAGCTTGCGCAGGACGCCGTAGATCCCCACGACGTCGTTTTGGCATACAGACCCGTTGTTCGAGTTCCAGTAGCTCACAAACGCACAGCGCAGGTCCGTCTCGAGCCGTTGAATCACACGTTGCGTCCGATTGAACAGCACCGGCGGCCGCTTGATGCGCGAGCGCTTCGGAGGCCGCGTCGTGGGTGGGTTGGCAATTTTCATCGCTAGCGATAAGTCGGGGGTCGGGAGGCGCGGGGGGCGGGCGGACACGCGAACGAGAGGGGTGAGCATCGCAGGCTGTCGGCCGTTCAGCCGCCCAACGCCTGGGCGGCGTCGATCAACATGAACGTCACTTCCGCTTCGCTGACGACCTCGCCCTGGACGCGGCATTCACCCCGGGCGCGGCCGATCTTGCCGCGGGTCTTGGTGAGCTCGACGTCGATGACGAGCGCGTCGCCGGGGCGAACCGGTTTGCGCCACTTGACGGACTCGGCAGACATGAAATAGGCCAGTTTACCGGCGTTCTCGGCTTGGCGCAGCATGAGGATGCCGGCGACCTGCGCCACCGCCTCGAGTTGAAGCACCCCCGGCATGATCGGGTGTCCGGGAAAGTGCCCGGCGAAATACGGCTCGTTGATGGTTACGTTCTTCAGCCCGGTAATCTTGTTGCCTTCGATCCGCGTCACCCGATCCACCATCAGGAACGGGTACCGATGCGGCAAGATCTTCATCAGCACGTCGATGTCCAGAGTCGCACCGTCTACCACCGGCGTCTCCGCTGGGCCAGGCGCGGGCTCGGTGGCAGGGCGAGCGGGCGCCCCGGTGCGCGGCGGCGGTGGCGGCGCAAAGGCGCGCGCGGTTTGGAGGGGGCGGCGCGTCTGGGTGTGGACCTGACGGGCGAGGGCGCAGTTGGCGGCGTGGCTCGGGCGGATGGCGACGACGTGACCGACCAACGGCCGGCCCAGCAGGTAGAGGTCCCCCAACAGGTCGAGCATCTTGTGCCGGACGAACTCCTCGTTGTAGCGGAGCGGTTCGGTGGTCAGCACGGCGTCGTCCCGGATGACCACCGCGTTCTCGAGGCTCCCGCCGCGGATGAGGCCGTTCTTGATCAGAAACTCGATCTCCTCGAAGAAACAAAACGTGCGCGCGTGGGCGAGCTCGCGCAGCCAGGTCTCCGGCGTGATCTCGGTCGCGTAGAACTGCGTGTAACGACCCTGGCGGTCTGCGCTCGTGCACGAGATCTTCAGCCGGTCGTGCGGAAAAACCGATAAATGCGTGTCGCCCACCTCGAGTTCGATCGGCTCGGTCACCGCGCAGACCTCCCGCGGTTCCCCCTGCGGGACCAGCCCGACCGACTCGACCATGCTCGAGAACTGCCGCGCGCTGCCGTCTGCCACCGGCGGTTCGCTGGCGTCCAGCTCGACCACGGCGTTGTCTACGCCAAAACCCGCAAAGGTCGCCAGCACATGTTCGACGGTGTGGATCTTGACATTGCCTTTGCCCAGCGTGGTCGAGCGCGCGGTCTCGACCACATTCTCGAGCCGCGCCTCGATTTCCGGTTGGCCCTCCAAGTCCACACGACGGAACCGGATCCCGGTGTTGGGGGCCGCCGGGGTGAAGGTCATGGTCACCCGGTTGCCGCTGTGCAAGCCCATGCCGGCCAAGCGGACCGATTCCCGCAGTGTCTGTTGCTGGAGCACGGAAGCGTCTTAGCGTTGGATTCGGGCTGAGCCCCCCTGCGCGAAGGCGCGCACCTGATCCAGACTGGCCATGGTGGTATCCCCCGGGAACGTCGTCAGCAATGCGCCGTGCGCCCACCCCAGTCTCACCGCTTCCTCGGGTGACGCCCCCGTCAGGAGGCCGTAGAAAAAACCGGCCGCAAACCCATCTCCCCCGCCGACGCGATCGAGAACATCCAGTTCGCAGGTGGGGGCTTGGTAACTCTGGCCGTCCACCCAGGCCACCGCCCCCCAACTGTGGCGGTTGGTCGAATGCACCTCTCTGAGCGTGGTCGCCACCACCTTGATCTGGGGATGCTTTCGCACCACCCGGTCCATCATCCCGAGGAACGCGCTCGGGTCTAGCTTCGACTTGGCCGCCACCTCCGGCCCCGGAATCCCCAGCCCGAGCTGGAGGTCCTCCTCGTTCCCGACCAACACATCCACGTGCTTCACGATCCGGTCCACGGTCGCCACCGCGCGATCCTGGCTCCCCACGCTGTTCCAGAGCTTCGCCCGGTAGTTCAGATCGAATGACACGATCGCCCCGGCCGCCTTGGCCGCCGCCATCCCCTCGATGATCACCTCGGCGGTGGTGGTCGAGAGGGCGGCGAAGATGCCCCCGCTGTGGAACCAACGCACCCCTCCGCCCAAGAGCGTCCCCCAATCGAAGTCGCCGGGCTTGAGTTGGGCGGCCGCCTCGTTGGACCGGTTGTAGAACACCACTGGCGCGCGGACCCCTTGGCCGCGGTCGCTGTAGACCGTCGCCATGTTGGGGCCGCGGACGCCGTCATGCTTGAAACGCCTGTAAAAAGGTTGCACCCCCATGGCCCGCACCCGTTCGGCGATCAGGTCGCCGATCGGGTAATCCACCATCGCCGTGGCGATGCCGGTCCTCATCTGGAAACAATCGGCTAGGTTGGCGGCCACATTGAACTCCCCGCCGCTGACATGGATCTGGCAGGAACTCGCCTTGCGGAAGGGGATGATGCCGGGATCCAGACGATGGACCAACGCTCCCAGCGAAAGAAGGTCCAAGGCGCCCTGCGGACGAATATTCAGCGCAGTTTTCATTGTGCCAATCAGTGCCAATCAGAGTCGGGTCGAACAAGTGCCCTTCAGCGCTCCGTGAGTCCGGGCGCGGATGAATGCTGGCTCGAACGCGGCCGAGCGGCAAGATTGAAGGGGGACGAGGGGGGCCTGGCAAGCCGAAGTTGGCCGCCTACAAATTAAGTGACCGGAAAATAAACGTTGACACTTGGAAGACGCTCCGAGAGGTTCCATCCGCTCGAGCTTGAAGGTCCGGGGTCTACCACATGGACGTCGGGGAGGACGGGGTGGTGGGGTGGTGGAATGCTTCAATGAAGGGGGCGGATGGCGGATTGGATGGGAATCGGCGACGGGAACGGTCACAGTCAACAAGCTGAACATTATGTGCCGCGTAAATAACTATTGACAGTGATTGTCTTCCTGGCGAAGCTCGCGGACCTATGCGAATGACCCGCATCAAAGTTAAAGGGCGCACGGCCGTCTATCATTGTGTTTCCCGCGTCGTCGGCGCCCAACGCCTCCTCGATGACCTCGGCAAAGAGACGTTGGTTAGGCTCCTCCGGCGCCTGGCCACCTTCTGCGGCTTGGAGGTCATCACTTACTGCATCATGTCTAATCATTTCCATGTATTGGTCCGCGTCCCGGCCGAGCAGAACCCGACCGACCAGGAGCTGATCGAGCGAATGGAAGCGCTCTACGGCAGGAGCCCTAAGTCGGGATTGGTCGCCCTGGCTCGAGAAGGGTTGCGAGAGCGGGGCCGAGTGGACGCGGACATCCGAAAGAAGATGCTGGCACGGATGGGGGATGTGTCGGAGTTCATGAAGGAGTTCAAACAACGGTTCAGCAAGTGGTACAACATACGGCATCAGCGGTTTGGGACGTTGTGGGCGGAACGGTTCCGGAGTGTGTTGGTCGAGGATCGGTCACGGGTCCTCGAGACGGTATCCGCGTATATCGATTTGAACGCGGTACGGGCTGGATTGGTGGAGGATCCTAAGGATTACCGGCACTGCGGTTACGCGGCGGCGGTGGCCGGGGATGGGAAGGCGCGGTCGGGGTTGTTAAGTATGTACGCGAGTCAGGGGGTGTCACAGAGTGGGACTGGGGCAACAGAGGGGGCAGGGGCGGCGAGGGGTGGAGCGGTTGGGGCAGGGGCAGGGGGAAGGGCCCGCGGGGAAGATGCCCGCGCTCCGCTCCTGACTGGCGCGGAGGGTCGAGAGGGGGCCGAGGACTCGATGACGGTGAGGGTGAAGGAACGTGAGTGGAAGGAGGTGGGGGCGGAGTATCGGCAACGGCTGTTTGTGCGCGGGGAGGTCTCGGGGAGTAGCCAGAAGGTGGCGTTGAGTCGGGAGCAGATCATGCGGGTGTTGAAGAAGCATGGGGAGTTGAGCGTGGGGGAGGTGCTACGGTTACGGATCCGGCATCTGACGGACGGGGTGGTACTCGGATCTAAGCGGTTTGTGGACGAGGTATGGCTGGCGCATCGGGAGCGGTTCGGGGCGAAGCGGCGGAGCGGAGCGCGGCCGATTCGGGGTGGGGGCAAGTCGTTGGCGGAGTTAAGCGCGTTGCGGGACTTGCAGGTGGCGGCCATCTCTTGAGCCAGGCGTCTGGAGCCGGGCGCTGCGGCACTTGAAGGTTGGCGAGGAGCTGTGGTAGGCTGGGCGCCACTTGACTGAGCACGTCCGTCAACGCGCGCGGTGGCGAAATTCCCTGCTGATTTTGGGTGCCGTGGCGCTTGGGATCGCGGTTTTGCGCCTGACGGTCTTGCGGCCGGAGTTGGTGCCGGTGAGCGTGCAGGAGGTCGAGGTGGGCCGCGTCGAGGATACGGTGGTTAACTCCCGGGCGGGCACCGTGCAGTCGCGGCGGCGGTCGGGGATGAGCCCTGGCTTGGCTGGTTTGGTGCGCGAGATCCCGGTTCGGAAAGGGGCGCGGGTGAAGGCGGGGGAGGTGTTATTGCGGTTGGACGATCGGGAGTATCAGGCCCAAGTGCAGCTTGCCGAGCGTGGGCTGGAGGCTGCGCGCGCGGTGGCGGAACAGGCGCGGGCCGAGGCCCGGCATGCGCAGCGGCAGGCGCAGCGGGCGCAGAAATTGGCCCAGGACGAGGTGGTATCCGAGAACACGCTGGAGTTCGATCGGACCCGCGCGCTGACGACGCAGGCGGCGGCTGGGGCGGCAGAGGCGCGTGTGCGCGAGGCGGAAGCGGCGCTGGAGGTGGCCCGAGCGACGTTGGCTAAGGCGGTGATTACGGCGCCGTTCGACGGGGTGGTGTTGGAGGTGACGACGGAGGTAGGGGAATGGATTAGTCCCTCGCCGCCCGGGGTGTTCATTCCGCCGGTGGTGGACTTGATCGATCCGACGGCGCTGTATGTCAGCGCGCCGATCGACGAGGCGGACGTGGCGCGATTGCGGGTGGGTCTGCCGGTGCGGATCACGTTGGATGCGTTTCGGGGGCAGTCGTTTGCCGGCCAGGTGACGTATCTTTCGTCGTTTGTGGAGACGCGACAGGAACAGAATCGGACGCTGCGGGTGGAGGCGGAGTTTGGGGCGACGGCGTTACCGGCGAACATCTTACCGGGGCTGTCGGCCGACTTGGAGGTGATTTTGGATGCGCGGGCCGAGGCGGTGCGCATACCGACCTATGCGTTGCTGGAGAACGACCGGGTGTTGGTGGTGCAAGGCGGGCGGCTCGTCGAGCAGCGGGTGGTTACGGGCCTGCAGAACTGGAGCTACACGGAGATCGCCAGCGGCCTGAGCGCAGGGGCGCAGGTGGTGATTTCGCTGGACCGGCCTGAGGTGAAGGCTGGGGCGCGTGTGGAGGTGGCGCCGGAGGCTAGGCGGTGATCCAGCTCGCTGGGGTCAGTCGCACGTATGTGGTGGGTGGAAGCCCCGTTCACGCGCTCAAAGGGGTGGATCTTGCGATTGGGGCGGGGGAGTACGTGTCGATCATGGGCCCGTCGGGCTCGGGTAAGTCGACGCTGCTGCATTTGTTGGGCTGTTTGGACCGGCCCAACGCGGGTTCCTACCGGTTCGGCGAGGCGGAGACGACGACGATGACGGAGGCGGAGCGCTGTCGGCTGCGGCGGCACCAGATCGGGTTTGTGTTTCAGTTCTTCCACTTGGTGCCGCGGCTGACGGCGGTGGGGAATGTCGAGTTACCGATGATTTTTGCCGGGATGCCGCCGGGCGAGCGGACGGAGCGGGCGTGGCAAGCTCTCGAGGGGGTCGGTTTAGGGGCGCGTGCGGGGCATCGGCCCGATCAACTTTCGGGAGGGGAGCAACAGCGAGTGGCTATTGCGCGAGCGGTGGCGATGCGGCCCTCGTTATTGTTGGCGGACGAGCCGACAGGGAACCTGGACCGAACGTCGGGTAGCGAGATTGTGGGGTTGATGGAGCGGATGAACCAGAGCGGTCTGACGCTGATTGTTGTGACGCACGATCCGCAGGTCGGGGGGCGGGCTCGCCGGCGGGTGCGGCTCTCCGATGGCCTGATTGTGGCGGACGAACGCCACGGAGCGGGCGGGCCGAGTTCGGCGGCGTCGGCCGCCACGGTATGAGGTTGGGGGACGTCTTGCGATTTGCGGGCGGTGCACTACGGGGGCATCGGTTGCGGACGTGTTTTTCGCTGCTTGGGGTGGCGATTGGCGTGGCGTCGGTGATTTTGCTGACCAGTCTGGGGGAAGGCGCGCGGGAGTACATCACGGGCGAGTTCACGTCGCTGGGGTCGAACCTGCTCATCGTTGTGCCTGGGAAGACCGAGACGGCCGGGTTTGCGCCGTTAGTGAGTACGGCACCCCATGACTTGACGGAAGCCGATGCGGAGGCTTTGGGGCGGCGGATCGCGGCGATTCGGCGGGTGGCGCCTTTGGTGGTGGGGACGGCGGCGGCGCGGGCGGGGGAGCGGAGTCGGGAGGTGACGGTGGTGGGGACGACGCGGCCGCTGCTGGAGATTCGCAAGCTCAAGCTGGCGAGCGGCCGGTTTTTGCCGGCGGACATGCCGGAAGCGGCGGTGTGCGTGTTGGGCGCGCGCGTTCAGCGGGAGCTGTTTCCTGGGGAGAACCCGTTGGGGCAGGTGGTGCGGATTGGGGATTGGCGCTTTCGGGTGATTGGCGTGATTGCACCGCGCGGCACTTCGATTGGGATGGATTTGGACGAGGTGGTGGAGATACCGGTGGCGACGGGTCTACGGTTATTCAATCGGACGAGTCTGTTTCGGATATTGGCCGAGGTCGGGTCGCACGAGGATCTGGCGTCGGCCCGGGCGGCGGTGCTCGAGGTTTTGCGGGAGCGTCACGGTGGGCAAGACGACGTGACGGTGTTGACGCAGGACTCGGTGTTAGCGGCGTTCGATCGGATTCTGATGGCGTTGACGGCGGCGCTGGCGGGGATCGCGGCGATTTCGCTTGGGGTGGCGGGTTTAGGGATCATGAATCTGATGCTGGTGTCGGTGACCGAGCGGACGCGTGAGATTGGGCTGATGAAGGCCATCGGCGCCACGCCGGCGCAGGTGGTGGGTGTGTTTTTGATCGAGGCGGCTATGGTGTCGACGGCGGGCGGGGTGGCGGGTCTGTTGGCGGGGGTTGGTGCGGGGCAACTGTTGCAGCAGATATACGTGGAACTTCCGTTTCGGCCGCCGGGTTGGGCGGGGCCGGCGGCGTTGGGGGTTTCGTGTGCGGTGGGGTTGCTGTTTGGGATTCTGCCTGCGCGCAACGCGGCGCGTTTGGATCCGGTGGTGGCGTTAGCGCGGAGGAAGGCATGAGCTGTGGGGACCTGATGCGCTTGGCGTGGCAGGCGGTGTGGTCGCACCGCCAACGGTCGGTGTTGACCATGCTGGGGGTGCTGATTGGGATCGCCTCGGTCATTCTGCTGACCTCGATTGGCGAGGGGACCAGGCTGTATGTATTGTCCGAGTTCACCCAGTTTGGGACCACCCTGGCTGGCATCACGCCGGGGCGGCTACAGACCACGGGCATGCCGGGGGCGCTGGGCATCACGATTCATCCTTTGACCATCGAGGACGCGGCGGCTTTGGAGCGGATTCGCGGGGTGCAGGAGGTGGTGCCGGTGGTGATGGGCACGGCGCCGGTCGAGCACGAGGGGAAGATCCGCCACACGTTTGTTTACGGGGTGACGGCGGCTGGACCGGGGGTGTGGCGGATGCGGGTGCGCAGCGGGCGGTTTTTGCCGAAGTTGGAGCCGCATCGGAGCGCGCCGGTGGCGGTGCTTGGGCCGCTGGTGAAGCGGGAGTTATTTGGGGAGGGCAACAGTCTGGGGCGGTACGTTCGGATTGCGGGGCAGCGGTTCATGGTGATTGGGGTGATGGAGCCGAAGGGGCAGTTTCTTGGGTTCGACATTGACGACAGCGTGTACGTGCCGGTGGCGGCGGCGCGGCAGTTGTTCAACCGCGAGGCGCTGCAGGAGATCGATGTGTTGATCGCCAACGCGTCGCTGATTGCGCCGGTGGTGGCGCGGATCCGGGAGACGTTGATCGCGCGGCACAACGACACGGAAGATTTCACGATCACGACTCAGACGGGCATGCTCGAGACCTTGGATCGGATCCTACGGATTGTGAACATGGCGGTTGGGGGCATTGGGGCCATTTCGTTGCTGGTGGGTTCGATCGGCATCCTCACGATCATGTGGATTTCGGTCAACGAGCGGACATCCGAGATTGGCTTGGCGCGGGCGCTTGGGGCGACGTCGCAGCAAGTGCTGTGGTTGTTTTTGGCGGAGGCGGCGTTGCTGTCGACGTGCGGGGGCGGGTTGGGGATTGCGGCGGGGATTGGGTTAGCGCAATTGCTGCATGCGTATGTGCCGGCCTTGCCGGTGGAAACGCCTGCCGAGTATGTCGGTTTGGCGCTGGTGGTGAGTTTGGCGGTGGGTTTGGCCAGCGGGATACTGCCCGCGCAGAAGGCTGCCCGTCTGGACCCGGTGCTGGCGCTTGCCGCCGAATAGCGCGACCTTTTCGGAGCTCGAGGAACCGGCACGAACAACATGGACGAGCGCTCGGTGCGAGCGCATGATGTCGGCCGCAAACGCAAACGCGCTGACCCGACGGAGTCACCGTGCCATGGGGCGCCTGGGAAAGCGCCGTGACTTGGGGCGGGGCCGAGGGCAACCGCGGCCCGGCGACGCTCGAGTCGCTGGACGCTAAAGCCAGACTGCCAATGACCTGATGACCTGATGAGTATCTATGCCACGTTGTGGACGCTGAAGTTCCCGCGCGATGGGGATCTGGCGTCCGAAGGGGATTGGATCGCCGTCCACGCCCAGGCGGTCCCTCCACACATCGGCACGCCGACACCGGGACAGGGGTACGAGCAAGGCGATCCGTATGCCAGTTTTCTGCCGCCTCCTGTCGTGGTGGACGAGGCAGGGGCGGCACCGTACCACCGAGCGGTGGTCTTCGTCACGGAGCACTCGAGCAAGGGAACGGAGCGGAACCCGCAGGAGTACGTCGCTCCGTTGCTTGTCTTGACGGGGGAAGAGTATGCCCGGATCGGCTTTGCCGAACTGCATCGGAGGTTGGGCGAGGCGCTGCGGGCAAACGGTGCGCCGGCGGTCGCCGAAATCGCCCGGGCGCGCGGATCGCGGAAGCAGGTCCGTTCCGGCGAGGTCCAGCCGAAGGTTTCGACGGAGGCGCTTGATCTGAGCCGACCGGTCGACGAAGTGCGGGCGCAGAAACCGTGGACGGACGACCGGGAGAAACAGTACCCGTGAGCGAACTCCAGTACTACGAGTTCGCCGCCGTGGACGGACCCATCTCCGACGAAGGCCTGCGGTATGCCCGGGCTTGTTCCAGTCGCGCCGAAGTCTCCCCCTTCCGCTGGCGCAACGTGTACCACTTCGGCAGTTTCCACGGGAGTGTGGACACCTTGCTGCAGCACTACGATGCGCACTTTTACATCGCGAATTTGGGGTCGGTCCGACTGGCGTTAGCTCTTCCGCAGGGATGCCTGAAGCCGGAGGCGATCGAGTCGTATCTCCATGGAGGCGAGGGGTACGAGGATACTCTGACGACCAAGCAGGTCGGCAATCGACATATCGTCTGGTGGGAAAGGAACGAGGAGGGTGGCTGGTGGCAGAGCAAGACCATCGAAGTCCGCCAGGCGCGGCTGGATCGGGAGGCCAAAGCGGCGGCGGAGAAGCGGAAGCTCGAGGAAGAGGCGCGTCAGCGGCATTTGACCTCCGTCCTGCAGCGAGCCGACTCGATATGGGCGAGTCTGGATGGGCCCATGGCCGAGAAAATCGCCTCCGCCTACGACCGGGTGGCCGCCCAACTGACAGAATTGCGCGACGCGTACGAGCAGGTTGGCGAGCGCGTTAGGTTCCAGGAGAAGCTCGCTTTGTTTCGAGAGCGCTACGCGCGCCGCTCGGCGATGATGCGCAGGATCGAGAGGCTCTAGACCTCCAACAAGCGTGATTTGAGCTTGCGATCAAAAGAAAAAGCTCGAAATGCCGGTAAACACTGGCTGTAATGGCGTTGTTCGAAAACTCCAGACAACCGTGAAATCGACATTTCGAGTGAGCCGAA
>VHCO01000094.1 GCA_016871715.1 Verrucomicrobiota bacterium | reverse complement strand
ATCCGCTGCAATCTGTCACAAAAAGTGGGTGGTTTTTGTGACAATGCAATTGTGATGAACGTGGCGCGACCCATTGATAATGCGATTCTCCGCTCCATGCGGGCCGCTCCGGTTGCCTCGGTGTTCTCGCCGAGGCACTTTTCTGATTTTGGCAGGCCGGACGCGGTTCGGCAGGCGTTGAGCCGATTGGTGAAGGCCGGGAAGATCCAGAGGGTTCGCCGCGGGCTTTACCACCTGCCACGCCCGCATCCGATCATCGGCCAGACCGGACCGGACATCATGGCGACGGTGCGGGCGTTGATGGAAGGGAGTCATGCGCAGTGGCAGTTTACGGGAGCCTACGCGGTAAACGCGCTGGGGTTGTCAGACCAGGTTCCGGCCAAGATCATCATCCTGACGGACGGAATCCCGCGCAAGGTGGCGCTGGGGAAACTGGCGCTGGTTTTCCGTCGCGCCGCGCCGCGCAATCTGCTGGGAGCGGGGCGCCGCGCCGGGTTGGTGATCCAAGCGTTGCGGTATCTGAAAGGGAGTCCCGAGATGGCCAAGCATGTGGCGCGACTCCGACGGGATTTGGACCCGAAAACGAAGAAAGACTTGGCGGCACTCGCGCCCGAACTGCCCGCCTGGATGAAACCACTGGCGCAAGAAATCTCCCAAAACTGACATAGATACGGTGCTCCAACTCGGACAACGGCATCGGATTGAACTCTTTTCAGAAACGGCGCTGCAAACCGGCTTCGATGCCGTGATCGTCGAGAAGGACTTCTGGGTGTGTTGGACCCTCAAGGAAATGTTCCATCTGCCGGCAATAGGCGAGCATTTGATCTTCAAGGGGGCACGTCGCTGTCGAAGGTGTTCAAAGTGATCGAGCGGTTCTCGGAGGACATTGACGGTTCGATTGATCGGAGCTTCCTCGGTTTCGGCGGGACGAACGAACCGGAGGCCGGCGCGAGCAACAAGGAGAAGCAGCGCCGCATTGACGGGCTGAAGGCGGCGTGCCAGCAGAAGATTGCCAAGGAACTGCTGCCAGCGCTCGAAGCTGCCATCAGGGCCAAGGTGCGCGATGACGAAAAGTGGGCGTTGCGTTCGGACGCCGATGATCCCGACCAGCAGACGCTGTTGTTTGATTACGCGACGAGCTTTCCGCCGGATGCAACCGGCTACGTCCGCCGCATGGTGAAGATCGAGATGGGCGCGCGGGCTGACCATTGGCCGAGCGAGACAAAGGCGATTACACCCTACGTGGCCGGGCAGTTCCCGAAGGGATTCAAGGAAGGAAGCTACCCAGTAAGAGTGCTGTCGGCAGAGCGAACGTTCTGGGAGAAGGCGACCATTCTGCACGCCGAATTTCACCGGCCTGCGGAGAAGGCCATGCCGGAGTGTTTCTCGCGGCACTACTGCGATTTCTACGAGATGGTCCGGCGGGGGGTGGGCACGTCTGCCGTTGCGAAACTCGATTTGTTGGCGCGTGTGGCCCAGCACAAGAACCTGTTCTTCAAGACGAGTTGGGCGCACTACAACGAGGCGGTCAAAGGCTCCCTGCGAGTGATGCCGCCGGAGCATCGGCTGAAGGCACTGCGGGATGATTACGCGAAGATGCAGCAGATGTTCTTCGGCGAACCGCCGACCTTCGACAACATCCTCGCGCTTTTGCGCCAGTGGGAATCACAGTTCAACCAGGAATGATCTATGGCACTGACGAACCATGACCGGGTCGGCAAGGCGCTGGAGGTGTTCAACGCGGGGCTTCTCCCCTCGTCGAGCGGGAGTTCAAAGCCGCGCACGGCGACGCGCGGTTCGAGAAGGCCAACGCGGCTCTGGGACGCAATCAGCTCGGCAAGGCGCGCATTCCGGAGACGTTCCATTGGCTTCTGGTGCCAGCGCAATCGGACCCGAAGGTGGCGAAGCTGGAATGGCAGGCGACGCGCTTGCAGGGCCAGGACCCGCTAGCCGTCCGGGTGTCCAGGAAGCTGAGGAACGACGGTTTGCTGGCCCTGCAATACGGCTCGACGCTCTTGCGGCAGGACCTTGACCGAATCCCCCTGTGGCGCGGCAACCACGTCGCACTGAAGCGGGTCATCGAGGACTTCGTGCAATACCTCTACCTACAACGTCTGCGGGATACGGAGGTCCTGCTCAATGCGATCCGCGACGGAGTCAACCTCATGACCTGGCCGACGGATTCCTTTGCGTATGCAGAGGGGTGGGATGAGGGAAGGAAGCGATACGTCGGCTTGCAGGCGGGCCGATTGGTCGCCGTCAGCCGGGACAGCACCGGGCTCTTGGTCAAGCCCGATGTCGCGGAGGCCCAGATGAAGGCCGAGGCTCCGCCGCCGGTATCGGCTCCCTCGCCCGGCAGTGGGCAAGCGCCACCCGCAATTCCTAGCGGGGAGACGCCTGGGGGCTCTTCCCCGACCGCGGCCGCACCCAAGCCGCCCACGCGTTTCTACGGGTCAATATAGGTCGATGCTCTGCGCTTGGTACGCGACGCCGGCACGCTCTCCAAGGAAGTGGTCGAGCACCTGACCAGCCAACTCGGCGCGCAGGTCGAGATCACCCTCGAAATCCAGGCACAAGTCCCAAGCGGCATCCCTGACAAGACCGTTCGTGACGTGAGCGAGAACTGCCGGACGCTCAAGTTCAAGACCTTCGAGTTCGAGAAGGAATAGTGGAAACCGAGGGCGGGCTAGTGGCATCCAAACCCCCGGATCGTACTGGGCTGAGTCCGGATGACCATCAACGCTGGCATCTTCAGCCCGAGCGTTTCGAAGTGCAGCAGCGCCTCCTCCAGGTAACGGTCCGTGATCGGCCGCACCCGAGCGTAGAACGTCTTCTGGAGCGATGGTTCGACCACGATGGCCCCAAAGCAGACCATCGAGTACTCGCCCGGGATGGGACTGCGCAGCGCGCTGGCTGTCCAAGATGAGTCTGTCCCAAAGCGCGCCCTGTTCCTCGAGCACCGCGACGAGGTCTTCCTGGATCGCCTGGCCGTGGGCGAAGGCATCGTCAAGATCAAGGGCCGCGTGCCGCCTTGCCAGGTCAGGTCTCCCCTGGTGCCAATCGCCAAGGGAGCTGTGGCGGACGATTTCCAGCTTGAATACACATGTATATGTGTGGGGATTCCTGCGCGGAGTCCCCTCTCAGACCTCGGGTACAGAGTAGGCCGACTGAATCCCGGAGCCGAGATGCGATTGACTGTCATCATGACAATCCCTATAGGTACGCCATGACTAATTCACTTGGCAGCCTGTCGGTCACGCAACTCAAACAAGCCATCACGATCAAGGAGCAGATCGAGGCTCTGGAAAGCGAGTTGGCCTCTGTACTCGGCGGCGCAGCTCCGGCTGCGGTTTCAGCTCCCAGCAGAGCTGGCCGGAAGAAGCGAAGGATGTCCGCGGCTGCGCGAGCCAGAATCTCAGCCGCCCAACGGGCTCGCTGGGCGAACCAGAAGAAAGCGACAGCCGCTGCCCCGGCCGCTGTTCCTAAGAAACGAAAGGTGACAGCGGCAGGCAGGAAACGCCTTTCAGCGCTCGCCAAGGCGCGCTGGGCAAAGGTCCGCGCCGCAGGCAAGGCGTCGCTCAAGGCCGGCTGACTACGGTGAGGACCGCGTCCTCGTGTACAGAAGGCTGCCGTTCCTCCTGCGCAGACATTGCGAAGGCCTGGGGATCTCAGAGTCGCTGCTGAAGCATGCGGGCCCCTCAGACTGCATTCATCGGCCGTTGGCGCATCGTCGAGATGGACCAATGGGACATCGACTTCATTGAACGGCAAGATCGTCTTTCACCAGGGTGAGGAGTCGGGATTCAAGGCCGGGAAGGGCCGTCAGAAGCGCCCCCGGGCTTGATGGTGGCATGAAGCGGCAGAAATACTCCGAGATGGTATTGGATTGCGCCGGCTTCTTTATCGGAAGCGGCCGAACACCCGAAGAACGACTGAACCGGTTGCGGTCAGCTTGCACGGCCTGGAATTACGCCTGTGTTCCTGAGCGGGTGCGGACTGGACTCCTCGACAAGTGGCTGGTGGAATACCGGAAGTGGAATCCTGACGTGGACGCCGAGGAGAGCCGGGCCTTGCGGCAGGACATGGAGCTACTGATCGAACAGAAGCTCAAGAAGTACCCCGAGGTCACACGCCAGATCGTGTCCTGCGAGTCGACGATCGTAGACGGGCAGGACCACATTGTCGTCGCCACCGTCCCGCAGGAACTCCCGCCCAATCAGGTTCGAAGCCCGCAATGAAGTCCGCGGCTGGCCCGGCAGGGTCTCGAGACCGGCGACTTGGTGATGTTCTCTTCCGCTGCGATCGGAGTCTGACCAAGCGCGCCGCGGCTGATCGCGGGCACGGCCCGCCCGCAAACCTCGACACAGAATGGCTCGCCCCGTTTCTGTTCGCGCGCCTTGCGGCCGCCTCAGGCGGTGGGCGCGAAGATGCCCAGAGGGCGCCCCTTGGTTTGGGCGTTCAGACCCGAGACCGCCTTGCCCAGGGAAGGGGCCTCTCCCGGCTCGAATCCCATCCGTTCGGCGACCACTGCCGCCCACAGTGTCAGGACCGGGGCCCGGTTGATCGTGATCTTCTGTTCGGTCATATTTGGATTCCTCAGTTAGTACTCGATCCGGTCCCGCTGGAATTGGCAGAATCCTGGCCAGTCGAGCTTGCGCTTCTGCAGCACCTTGGACACCCAGCCAACCCCAGGCCAGGACCAACCCGATTATGACACATGCCGCTCTTGCGCCCGCGCGTCTCCCGTGATTCCTTAGCCCCGTGCATCAGGAACGGTCCTGTCCGTGATGTGACGGGGCCTGGCAACCTGGCTGGGAGAACGCCAAGGTGCCTTGATCGGCGGTGAGTGCCGCTGATCGATGTGCGAGGGCGAACGACTCTCGAATACCGATTCTCCGCGGAACGGTAACCGCCTTCCTGATGTGGGTCGGCGGTTTTGCTTTTCCGGCGTCCTGATGCGTTCGCCGATAACACGAACGCAACATGAACGACACGCGCCTCTCGGTCCGGTTCGACCTGGCCAACGCAAACCACCACCTCTGGAACAACCACGGCACCTGGTGGTGCCATTACACCCTGCACCTCCCGGGTTTCACCAAACTGCGCCTGAGGCGCTCGCCGGCCACGCAAGAGGTATTCCTTGCCCGGCAACGCGGCGATCGATTCCTGGCCCGAGCGGACTGCCAGCCGCACGGTCCAGCAACAGGGAGGTGCGCATGACCTGCAACCAAGCAGCCGACATGAGCCGATTTTCTTCCGGGTGTTCAAGCCGTAGGCGCGTGGTGCGACCCCGGCGGGGACGAGGCTTCGCGGCTTCCGAAGCGGCGCGAGTCGTCGGCGAGGAATCAGCCCTGTGCCCAGTCCTCGACGGCCAAGCCTTCGATGCCGTTGAAGTGGCGAACGTTGAGAGTGACTAGAATCAGGCCGTGGGTTTTAGCCGTAGCGGCGATGAGGAGATCGAAATCGGAGACTGCGAACCCCTTCCTCCGGCGGGCGGCCTTGATCTGGCTGAAGGTTCCGGCGACTGAAGTGTCAACGGCGAGGACTTGGAGGCGGCCCTTGAGCAACTGCTCGTAGAGCGCGGTGAGTCTTGGGGATTGCCTCAACTCCAGACCGTAGAGGATTTCCGCTTCGCCAATCGCGGAGACAGCAAGCGCGGCGTCGCCCAGCGCCCGCCATCGGCGTTCCACGGAAGGCAGCGGCTTCGGCTTGATGGGCTGGCAGAAGACGGAGGTGTCGAGAAGATGGGAAAGCACGATTGGTTGAGGGCTAATGGTTGAGAGTCGAGGCTCCGAGGAGGAGATCCCTCACCCTCCCTGCGGACACCATCTCCCATCCAACGGGTGAAGGGAAATCCAATGCGGCGAGGGTCGAGACAGTGCGAGCGGGGCTAATCGTCGAGCGGGTTGCGCCAGGTCTGTTTCTCGCGTCGCGGCAACGTGAAGTCGTCGGCAAACCTGCCCTGCTTGCGCTCCAAGGCGGCGCGACGATCCCAGACCGAGGACGGCCGGCCCTTGGGCACGGAGATCGGCTCAATCGTCACCAGGGGTTTGCCACGCCGCGTCACGACGACGGCCACGCCATTGGCGGCGACGCGATCGCAGATTTCCGAGAACTTCGTCTTCGCCTCGAAGAGTCCGATTGCGTTCATGGCGATAACCTACCAGTCAACTAGATGATTGCAAGCTGAAAGTCCGACCTGCCAAGAGCCTAGCGCGAAACGGCACCGCCTTGGGCGGGTGCGTGGACCGGCGAACCAGGACGTGGCCCTCGGAAGCCAACCCTTTGGATTTCAACAGCCGTTGCCAGTTCAGCATCAACCCGATCGTCGAGGGCACAAGCACCGTCGCCCTAGACAGCGGCCCGAACGTTCTTGCGGATCACGATCACCGGCAGATTGGGCACGTAATGATCGTTGGGGTTGGCCACGTACCGCTCGTCACGGCTGGTCTGCATGCGTGGGGCCGGACGACGGTCGTCGATTTCGACCCGCCTGTGCTCACGAGAAGTGACCCACTTGGCGGAAGGCTCGGTGGGATTTCCTTTCCAAGGAGGGATGTTGACCCGTTCCAGTCGCTTCAGGGCCAACGGGGTTGTTAATGTGATGTGGGAAGCAACGTTTCGAGCGAGGTGGGGAACAGACCATCGAGGGTACCTGGATTCTGACCGCCGTCGACCCCGGCTGGGGATCGCGCGCAACAATCATCAGACCAGGCCGACCCGGGAAACTGTTGCCAGCGGAAGGGCTGACGCGCCAATCTCCCAGCCAGCCCGAGTGTCCATGAGAAGGCCCATCAACGCCAATCGACGTCTGCTGCACCGAGCCCGCACGAGGCCGGCTGCAGCGAATTGGTCCGCACCGCTTCTCCCAGGACCAACGAACTCGACACCAACAACGGTTCCGCAGCCTCTCTGATATGAAAGCAACCACACCGATCCGGTCCCTCCTCACCGCCGTCCTGCTGGTGACTTCGGTCGGCGGCCACGCCGCCACGGCGACGTTCGCCGGGACGTTCAAAGGCGACGAACTCACGATCACGCTCCAGGCCGGCGGTTCCGGCTACACCGGCAGCATCCGCCTGGGGGATCAGACTTTCCCGCTGACCGCCACTGAGCGCGACGGTAAGTTGGAGGGCACTTTCCAGGCGGGGGATGACCGCTTCGCGTTCACCGGGACGATGGAGGGCGACACGCTCCGCCTCAGCACCGAGGGCACAGCGTACACGCTCGGGCGGCAAGGCGGCGTCAATCCGCTGGCGAAGAAGCCGCCGACCCCCGTTCAGGCCGCCAACCCGCTGGCGCGAGCGACCTCCGCCGCCCCGCCGCAAGCCGCCGGGCCTCGAACGGGTGAACCCGTGGGCGGCCCGGCTCCTGGCGCGGCGTGGAAGACGTACCGGCACCCGACGGGGCTGAGGATGTCTTATCCCCAGGACTGGCAGTTGACGGAACATGCCCAGATGCTGCAGCTCGTTCCCCCTGACGCGGGTTCCAACGCCGACGGGCCCACCGAGGCCTACCTGGTGTTCGCCGAGGCGGCCGAGGATGCACAATCAGCCGAGGACCCCCGCGTGTTGCAGTACCTGGACGCACAACTGGGACAGTTGATGCCTTTTTTGAAACGCACCGGTGCGCCGGAGAAGATCCGCGCGGGCGCTGCGCCGGGCATGCTGGCCACCTGGGAAGGCCAGAACCCGAGAGGCATGCTCGTCCGGGCCTATGCCTTCGCGACGATCCTCAAAGGTTACGGTGTGGCGCTGATTGCGGTGGGGGACAAGCACCAGACCACCCCCCGCGAACGGACGCTGCGGGGCGTCTTCGCAAGCTTCGCGGCCGGCGAGGGCCAGAAGGATCCGCAAATTGTCGGCACCTGGAAGCACTGGCACTACTCGAGCAGTGCGCTAGGCGGCCACAGCACCGAGAGCACGCGGTTCTTGAGGTTGCTGGCCGATGGCACCTGTTCTTGGTCGAGCCAGACGGAGAGCAGTGGCAGCATCCGGGGCCGTGACTCCGGCGGCAACGAGAGTTGGACAGCCGGGTACGCCAGCGTGGGAGGCGACAGCGATCAGGGGACCTGGTCTGCCGGTAACGGCAAGCTGTACGTGATGTGGCAGAACGGGAGCCTGAGCGAATGGGCGTACAGCGTCTCCGGTCAGCCTGGCGGCCCGCGACTGCTGCTCAAGGGCCATAATCAGGCGAAGCCCGACGAGTGGATGGAACAGCCGGAGTGATAACCTCGGGACACGCGGGTCAGAGCCGCAGGGTTTACGTCACGGCAATGCGCGGTCGGCGTGGTGCCATCGCGATCGGCTATCGCGGGCGGCCGGCCTCCTCACGCAGGCTCGCCAGAGCAGCACGCTACCCCCCCCTGCCCCGGGTCGGCTGATTCAGCATAAGAGCTGGTGGTGTCCGGTGCGTGTTGATCGGCACGACGTGCCCAGGCAGCGGCCCGAACGGACGCAGCCAGTCATCTTGTGGCTTTGCGGAACCGGACCTCGCTCACATGTTGGCCGGTCGACAGGTTCGCGTCCGCAGCGCTGGTGGCGGGCCTCCCGTTGAGCCGCAGATTGTCGATCGTGACGCCCTCAACCGTGTGCTGGGCATCGAGGCCGTTGAAGAACGACCGTGGAGTATGCGTGCTCGTCACCGACGCCGCGCATAGTGCGTGTTGTCCTGTCACCACCCCGAGCGCGAGGCGCACGGCCCACTCTACAAACTGCGTTGCCGCAGTCCAAGACGCTGGCGCGCCAACGGGGGCGTCTATTCCGTCTCGATCCGCTGTATCCAGGCCGACCCTCACCGGCCTGACGGCCACCATCTCCCATCCGATAGGCGAGGGAACGTGGGCGGACGCAGACCGCGTAGCAACCTCTGCTGCTTCTGGCTACGCGGCCGCAGTCGTGCTGTTCCGGGAAGACGGGCTGCGCGCTGGGCTGGGTTCCGTGCTCGACGCGTTGTCGCTGCTCGGGCCGAGCCGCCGCGCCGGACGGGGTTACCCACGCGGTCGCGTGGTCAGCGGAACGGCTCCCATTCCGGTTCGCTCCCGAAGATCCAGCGGCAATCATCGGCGCCCTCGAGGCCCTGCGCGGCGATCCAGGGCCGAAAAAAGGCCACAAGAGTATTGGAAGGGTAATACAATGGTAACATGGCCCTGGCAAGGTCCACCCGAAACCTGACGCAAATGACACGCACAGCAGGAACAGGGCGGGCAGGAACGAGCTGGCCAACCGTGGCCGCCGAGGGTTGAGGGTCGGGCTATGGCCGACTTCATCTCCAGCCGCGCCCACCAGGCCGAACTCGATCGGGCCGTTCAGATCGCTGTGGACAAGGTGCTCGACTGCCTGCTGCTCGCCACGCTTGTGTTCGGCGGGGCGACCCTCATCCTCGTAGTGCTGTGCTGCCGCCGCGAAATCCTCGAGGGACGCCGGACGCGCCCGGCGCGGACGAATGCCGTCTCGGCCAGCAGTCCGGTGGCGAGGGTCGCAGTGCCCGGCGCTCCGCGGCCGGCTCCGGCAGGACACCGGTCGAGCGCCGGCCTCATGGGGCGCTTGGTTGCCCGGCTGAACGCGCCTTGGGGCCGACCGCACCAGGCACTGGCGCCCGGCGCGCAGTCCCCTGCGAGGAGCCCAGGGACCGGGTGCCCGAACGGTGCCAGGGTGCTGCTTGCGTCGCGTTTCACTGAAAGGCCATCGCTATGAAGAAGCATCACAACCTGTTGCTCGCTGCCGCCGCGGCCCTGCTCTCCGTCGGGCTGGTCGTCGGCGCCGAATCGGTCTCTCTCCTCCTCCAGAAAGGCATCTTCGCCGAGGAGACGGAGCGGAACCTCGACGCCGCCATCCAGATCTACCAGCAAATCACCGCCGAGGCAGCCGCCGACCGCCCGCTGGTCGCCCAGGCCCAATATCGGCTCGGGGTGTGCTACCAGAAGCAAGGGAAGAAGGAGGAAGCGGCGACGGCGTTCCGCCGGATTGTCGAGCAATTTGCCACGGAGGCAGAGCTTGTCGCCAACGCCCGCAGCCGCCTGAGCGAGCTGGGCCAGCCGGCTGGCACGCTCGTCATCAGACAGGTCTGGTCCTACACGAACATGATCGATAGCACGATCAGTCCCGACGGCCGGCATCTCGGGTTCATTGATTGGTACACTGGAAACATCTATGTTCGCGACCTGGCCACCGGCCAGAACCGCCGCCTAACGGAACACGGGTCCATGGAGAAGAACGCCACCCAATACGCGGAATCCGGGACGTTCTCGCCCGACTCGAAACAAATCGCCTACACCTGGTGCAACACAAACGACGACTACGCCTTGCATGTGTTGAGCCTTGAGGATATGAAGTCGCGGCTGCTTCTCAGCTCGCAGACCAACGGCCGGCTTTCGGCCGAAGATTGGTCGCCCGACGGCAAGACGATCGCCATGGTCGCTGACCAGAAGGTGGGCGCACACTCGCTCGGAGGGATCTCTCTAATCAGTGTTGCCGACGGCGCAGTGCGCAAGCTTACGACCTTGGACTCAAACCTCGTTTATAGCCTGCGGTTCTCGCCCGATGGACGCTATCTGGCATACAACCGTGCGAGAAACCTAAGACCCACGAGTCTGGCACAGATGTCGAACGACATCTTCGCGGTGGACATCGAGACCGGCGCGTCGGAGCTTGTCGCTGAGCAAGTCGCCAACGAGCAGTTCGTCGGTTGGGTGCCCCGCGGGTCGGAGATCCTCTTCACCAGCGAGCGGCGCGGAACCAAGGACTTGTGGTCGGTCAAGGTGAAGGACGGTGAAGCCGGAGGTCCCCCTACGCTGTCGAAGGCCGACATTGGCGAAGTGCAGCCGATTGGAGTTACCCTCGATGGCCGCTTCTTCTACGTGCCTGGAGGGGGAGATGAGGCCTATTTCAAGGAGGTTTACACCGCCTCCGCTGATTTCAGGACGGGCAAGGTCCTTGCGCCACTGAAACGGATTGGCACTCGTGTGTCTGGATCTCATGACAAAGCGGATCGCTCGCCCGATGGGAGGTACTTGTTCTACCGTTCTGCCGGTAAGATGCCCTTGGCCTGCAGGCTCGCCTTGGAAACGGGAGAACTGCGGGAATACACGAAGTCCGGCGCCTGGGCTCCTTACATAGGGTGGTGGCGGCCCTCCCCCGATAACAAGCGCGTCTTGGTCGCTCTTGGAGGTTTTGGCGGCGCTCAAGCAAGAGGCGCTTATATGCTCGACTGCCATTCGGGCGAGTTAACGGCGTTTGAATTGGAGGGACCTGATATTGCCCTTGAGGGCATAAGGTCGCCATTCGTTGGCAATACTGTGTCTTATTGGCGTAACCGAGTGGATACGAGAACGGCCTACTTGGTGCGCCGTGATCTTGACACTGGCCAGGAAACGCAATACGAAGTCCAAAACGCCTTTGAGCTTGGCAATCCGTGGTGGCAAACCTATCTTGCCTGGGACGGCAAGACCGTGTTCTTGCTTCGTTTCAAGCCTGCCGAGAATGTTGATGTTGCCGTCGCGCATGACTTGGCAACCGGCAGGCAAAAGGAGTTCTTCACCTGGAAGAGAAGAGCCCCGGCAGGCAGACTTCACTACAACCCCGTGCGGCGTGGGATCCAGTCAGTGTCCGAAGACGAACAAGGAAGACGCACTACTGGCGCCGGAGGTGACGGAGAGAATCCGGATAAATCGCGCAAGAATCGGGTTTTGATGTCCAAAACTCGTGGTTCGTCGGAAGTATGAGTAGACACCGTCTGTTCGCCGTGAGCACTGAACCAGAAGGCCAGCCTGAAAACTCGACCGCCGACCAGCAGCGGTTCTTGTCCCTATTCCTGCGCAGCGAACGGGAGGTCTTCCGGTACGTCGCGGCCCTGGTTCCCAACGTGACGGATGCCGAGGACATCGTGCAGCAGACCGCGCTGGCCCTTTGGGAGAAGTTCGACGCCTACGATCGGTCCCAGCCATTCACACCGTGGGCCTGTCGATTTGCGCTGAACAAGGCCCGCCAATGGACCGAGCGGCACCGACGCTGGCAGGCCTTGCTGGACCGGGGATTCGCGGAGGAGCTGGCGCAGCGACGCCAGGAGTTGCAGCCCGAATTCGAACGACGGTTGCAGCGTCTTGAGGGTTGCGTGGGGAAACTGCCCTCCGCGCAGCGCACCCTGGTCGAGGCGTACTACTACGAGCGGGCCGACATCGACTCGTTGGCGGAACGCACGGGCCGAACGGTTGCGGCGACCTACAAGGCGTTGCAGCGGATTCGCCAGGCACTCCAACGCTGCGTGGAAGGTCAGTCGGAGCCGGAACTCGCATGAACCTCGCCTTCCCATCCCCCGAATTCGACGATGCCGTTGCCGCCGTTTGCCACGGTTCAGCAACGGAGGCCGGGATGCGGGCCTTGAACGAGCTGTTGCGGAACGACTTGGGCGCCCGCGATGAGTATCTCCTGCGGGTCGAGTTGCACTCCCGGCTGGCGTCGAATCCGGATCTCTTCACGCGGGACGCGGCTGGGACCGAAAACTGCCGGCTGGAAATCGTCAATCCGGGCGACGAACGCCGCATTCGCGGTCGAATTTCGGCGCTTCCGAGACCCAGGCGGCAGCGGGGGGTGGTGTTGGCTTTGGCAGCCGCGCTCGCGATTGCGGCGGGAGGTGTCTGGAAGTTGTGGTTCGGCGGAACGAAGATTCCGACCGGGACCACCAGCAGTGCCGTGGCCGTGTTGACCCGGTCCGTGGATGCGCGCTGGAGTGAAGGCGCCGCGCAACCTGCGATGGGAAACGCCTTGGAACCGGGGTGGCTGCGATTGGAATCCGGCCTGGCTCAGGTGGTCTTTTACAGCGGTGCCCGCGTGGTAATCGAGGGACCCGCGGCCTTGCGGCTGGTTTCGCCCACGGAAGCGGTGCTGGACCACGGACGGCTTCTGGCGGAGGTGCCCGAGCCGGCCCGCGGCTTTCGCCTGGGGACGAGATACCTGAGCGTCGTGGATCTTGGCACGTCATTTGGGATCGAGACAACCGAGCGCCAAACCGAGGTTCACGTCTTCCAAGGCGAGGTGAAAGTGGTTGCCGGGGCACGGCCGGAGCAAACCCTGCAAGAAAGCCAGGGGGCCGTGGTTCAGGCTGATGCGCCATTCCGTCTCATCGCCGCCAATGCGGCGGCCTTCTCATCGATGTTCTCGTTTCAGCAGCGTTCAACGGCTTCGGAGGCGTTCCGCTACGAACAGTGGCAATTCCGGAACGCGCGGCTGAACCAGGACCCTTCACTGCTCGTGCACCTGGCCTTCGAGGACTCAGGTCGCACGGAGTGGACGCTGGCCAACACCGCCGTCCACGGCCAATCGGTCCGGGAGGCCGTCATCGTTGGGTGTGCCCGCACTGAAGGGCGCTGGCCTGAGAAGCCGGCCCTCGAATTCCAGAGTGTCAATGACCGCGTGCGGTTGGTGGTACCGGGGGAGTTCGAATCGATCACCCTATCCGCATGGGTCTGCGTCCTGGGACTGGACCGGCAGTTCAATTCGTTGTTCATGTGCGACGGATTCGCGCCGGGAACGATTCACTGGCTCATCCGGAACGACGGCGTGCTGGGAGTGACGGTTTTCGGCGATGGGGACCGTGATTTTCAGATCATCGCCAGCCCCCGCGTGCTGATGCTCGACCAGCTTGGGATGTGGCTGCATCTGGCGGTGGTGCTGGATGGATCTTCCGGACGGGTGGTCCATTACCTCGATGGCGAGCCAGTCTCGGAACACGCGCTGAGAATCGGGCCGCCTTTCCGAATCGGTGCTGCGGAGCTGGGCAACTGGAATGCCCGGCGCGCCCCCGAGCCGGCGCCCGCCCTGATCCGCAACCTGAGCGGGGCTTTCGACGAGTTCCACATGTTCCAGCGCGCGCTGAGCGCGGCAGAGATTCATGAGCTGTATGCCCATGGCAAACCTTGACAACAACCCGCACCTCCAGATTGAGACCCTACCGTGAACACACCACTGGCAAGCCCCCTTTTTCTCGCCCTGACGATTGTGACGGCCGCAAACGTCAGCCAAGTCGCCAGGGCCGCGAATCACAACCGACTCTGGTACGCCCAGCCGGCAGCGAAGTGGGAGGAGGCCTTGCCCGTCGGGAATGGCCGGATCAGCGCGATGATCTTCGGCGATCCGTTCAAGGAAAGGCTGCAGCTCAACGAGAACACGGTCTGGGCCGGTGGCCCCTACGATCCGGTCAATCCGGACGCCAAGGCAGCGCTCCCCCAAGTCAGGCAGTTGGTCAACGAGGGCAAGTACCGGGAAGCCGCCGCTTTGATCGGTGCGAAGGTTATGGCGAAGCCGCTCAACCAGATGCCTTATCAGACCGTCGGTGACCTGCTGCTAACCTTGCCTCACGCCGGGGAAGTCGTGGACTACCGCCGCAGTCTGGATCTCGATACCGCCACGGCCACGCTGAAGTATGCTGCGGAAGGCGTGCGATACACGCGGGAGGTTTTCGCCAGCGCACCAGGAAACGTGATCGTCGTTCGACTCACCGCGGACCAGCCCGGCCGGATCTCCTTCGAGGCCACCATGAAGACGCCCATGAAGGCCACCGTGAACTCCGAAGGCAAAGACACATTGGCGCTGCGCGGGCAGGGCGGCGCGTCAAGCGGGATCCCCGGCCAGATTCGCTACCAAGCCCGCGTCCTGATCCAGACCCAAGGCGGCAGCACGACTGCCGATGCCGGAACGATCACCGTGACGAGCGCCGACTCGGCCACTCTGTTGATCGCCGCCGCGACGAACCATCGGTCCTTCGATGACCTTAAGGGCGATCCTGAGGGCCGGGTGACGGAGGTCTTGGAAGCAGCTGCGCCCAAGAGCTACCGCGAACTCCAACGTGAGCACCTGGCGGATTATCAGGGCCTGTTCCGTCGCGTGACGCTGGATCTCGGCCAGACCGACGCAATGAGCCTTCCGACGGACGTGCGAATTCAACGGTTCGCTGGGGGACAGGACCCGCACCTGGCTGCTCTCTACTACCAGTTCGGCCGCTATCTTCTCATCAGCTGTTCCCGTCCAGGAGGTCAACCGGCCAACCTCCAGGGTCTCTGGAACGCCAGCATGAACCCGCCATGGCAGAGCAAATACACCATCAACATCAACACCGAGATGAACTACTGGCCCGCCGAATCGGGGAACTTGGCCGAATGTGTCGAGCCGCTGATCGCGATGGTGAACGAGCTCACGGTAACCGGAGCCCGCACGGCCCGGGAGATGTACGGCGCGCACGGGTGGGTGGTGCACCATAACACCGATCTCTGGCGCGCAAGCGCGCCCATTGACGGACCCAACTGGGGAATGTGGCCCTGCGGCGGTGCCTGGTTGTGCCTCCACCTCTGGGACCGCTACGAATTCGGTGGGGACCCTGCCGATCTGAGCCGCATCTACCCCGCGCTCAAGGGTGCGTCGGAATTCTTTCTCGACACCCTCCAGGAGGACCCGACGCACCATTGGCTGGTCACCAACCCCTCCATCTCGCCGGAGAACGGTCACCCGTTTGGCTCGGCAATCTGCGCGGGGCCCACGATGGACATGCAGATCCTCCGCGACTTGTTTGCGAACACCGTCCAGGCGGCAAAGACGCTCGGTGTCGACGAAGAGCTTCGCAACCGACTCGGTGTAGCGCGCGCACGACTCGCCCCCAACCAGATTGGGAGTGCCGGGCAGCTTCAGGAATGGCTCGAGGACTGGGACCTGCAGGCGGGAGACCGCCATCATCGTCACGTGTCGCATCTCTATGGCCTGTATCCGGGCCGCGACATCGACCGTCGGGACCACCCGGATCTTGCGGCGGCTGTGAAGAAATCACTGGAGCTTCGGGGTGATCGCGCCACCGGCTGGGCCACCGCCTGGCGTATCTGCCTTTGGGCCCACCTCGGAGACGGCAACCATGCCTTCGAGATCCTTAAATTCCTCATCAGCCCCCAACGCACCTATCCGAACATGTTCGATGCTCACCCGCCCTTCCAAATCGACGGGAACTTCGGCGGCGCGGCGGGCATCGCTGAAATGCTGGTGCAGAGTCGTGCGGGGGAGATCGAGTTCCTGCCAGCCCTGCCTGCGGCCTGGCCAACAGGACGCGTCAAGGGGCTTCGGGCACGCGGCGCGTTCGAGGTGGATGTCGCATGGAGTGACGGCGTGCTGGCCGAGGCCAAGGTCCGTTCGCTGAACGGGGGAACAACCCGACTTCGTTACGGCTCCGCGGTGCACGAAGTGAAGCTCGCCAAAGGAGAAACGCGCCAATGGACCGGACGGTAGTCCGAGCTGAAGTCGACCAGAACCAGGCAGAGAATCCCTGACTCACACGAATCCGCTCTAAACGGTAACAAACAACCCACCCAGTGAACCCATGAAGAAGACACAGTTCATGTTCGTAACGATCTCGTTGCTCTGTGGTCAGTTGGCTCTTGCACAGGACCAGACGCCCGCTGATGACTGGAATCCTGCGTCATCCAATCAACCCGGCAAGGAGTATCCCCAAGTGAACTCCGAGGGCCGGGTCAAGTTCCGCATTGTTGCGCCTGAAGCCACCAGCGTGGGTTGCACATTCAGGGACAGCAGCGAGTTCACCAAGGGAGAGGACGGTGCGTGGTACGGCATCACGCGGCCCCTGGACGAGGGGTTCCACTATTATCTGATCAGGATTGACGGCGCGGAGGTGCCCGATCCCAACAGCTTGATGTTCTTCGGCGCGATGCGCTGGGGGAGTGCGGTTGAATTGCCGGCGCACGATCAGGACTTCTATGCGCTGAAGAACGTCCCCCACGGCCAGCTACGGGAACTGTTCTTCCACTCGCCGAGCACCGATTCCATGCGGCGCGCCTTCGTCTACACACCGCCGGGGTACGATCAGCACCCGGACCGACGATACCCGGTCCTGTATCTTCAACACGGCTGGGGGGAGAACGAATATGGCTGGGGCGCCCAGGGCTGCGCCGATTTGATCATGGACAACCTGCTCGCCGAGAACAAAACCAGGCCGTTCATCATCGTCATGATCTACGGCATGACCAACGAGATCCGCTTCGGCGGTCTGAGGAACTTCGACATCGGACCTTTCGAGACGGTCCTCGTCAAGGAGTTGATCCCCTTCATCGATGCCAATTTCCGAACGCTTGCTGATCAGCCCCATCGTGCGATGGCGGGTCTTTCCATGGGCGGTATGGAAACGAAGACCATCGCCTTGAGGAATCTCGACACATTCTCGCACATTGGCCTGTTCAGCGGCGGAAGCATCGGGCCGGATGACATCCCGGACCTGGCCGCCTTCAAGCAGACGAACAAGCTGGTCTTCGTCAGCTACGGCAGCCGCGAGATCGGTGGAGATCGCCCCCGTCGGGGCGGTGACCCGAAGGCGACCGCCGCCGCATTGAAGGAGACCGGTGTCAACAGTCATTACTACGTCTCCCCGAATACAGCCCATGAGTGGCAGACCTGGCGCCGAAGCCTGCGTGAGTTCGCCCCGCTGCTTTTCAACCATTGATCGAATCACCACGCCGGAATTCCAAAAGCAGAGACATCATGAGACGCTTGATCCAGCTTCTGACCATCGCGGTCCTCCCATACGGCGCGATTGCCGCGGATGTGACCGGTACCTGGAAGGCCGAGTTCAACACCCAGATCGGAACGCAAACCTACGTCTTCCACTTCCAGGGCTCAGGAGACGACCTGAAAGGCACGGCCAACGCCGAGGTGGGCGGTCGACAACGGGAGGTTGAGTTCCGCGACGTCAGGCTTTCCGGCAACACGCTGACCTTCGTGGAGATGCTCTCGTTCCAAGGCAACGAAATCCGGATCGACTACACGGGGAAGGTCCGGGACGGCGCGATCGCGTTCACCCGCAAGGTGGGCAACTTCGCGACGGAAGAGTCCGTGGCCCGACCCGTGGAGGCCTCGGCAGCCTCGGTGGCGCCGAATGCCCGCAACGGTGCCGCCACCCCCGCCGCGAGACCGCGACGGGGTGGCGGAGGCTTCGGCGGACCGGTTGTGCTCGGACCGGATGACCACGCTGCTTTTCCGGATCCCCCCGCGGGCATTGTCGAGAACCGTGCCGACATCCGGAATGGGAAGCTGGAGATGATCGAGTACGAGTCGAAGAGCGTCGGAACGACGCGCAAGATGAACGTCTATACGCCACCGGACTACAGTCGGGACCGCAAGTACCCCGTGCTTTACCTGCTACATGGGATTGGCGGCGACGAGACGGAATGGCAGCGTTTTGCCCAGCCGAACCTCCTACTCGACAACCTGATCGCCGACGGCAAGGCCGTGCCCATGATCGTCGTGATGCCCAACGGCCGGGCCCAGAAGAACGATCGAGCCGAAGGAAACGTCATGGCATCGGCCCCCGCCTTCGCCGCGTTTGAGAAGGACCTGCTTCAGGATGTGATTCCGACGATTGAGTCGCGGTATGCCGTTCAGACGGATCGCGAACACCGCGCCCTGGCCGGACTTTCCATGGGCGGTGGCCAGTCACTCAATTTCGGTCTCGCGCACCTGGACACCTTCGCCTGGGTCGGCGGCTTCTCCTCCGCCCCGAACACCAAGCCGCCGGAGGAACTCGTGCCCGATCCGGAAGCTGCCGCCCAGAAGTTGAAGCTCCTGTGGCTGTCCGCTGGTAACAAGGACGGCCTGATCCGAATCAGCCAGGGCGTCCACGCGTATCTCAAGGAGAACAACGTGCCGCACATCTGGCACGTGGACGGGAACGGGCATGACGCGACCCACTGGAGGAACAGCCTCTACTACTTCGCTCAGAAACTATTTCACCCTTAACGCTCCGTTCCCAGGCCTTCCCTCCCCGCATCCCAAGGAATACTAGTCATGAGAAACCATGCGTATGAGCCCCCTGATGTTGATTAAACGAAGACTCCATCGCGTCGCGCTTGCCTTGGCTGTCAGCATGTCGCTGGCCGCGCTGGGCGGTGCCGAGCTTGCCCAATCGGCGGCGTTCTTACATACGCAGTCGGCCTCAGCGGATGACTGGCCTCAGTTCCGCGGACCGACGGGTGACGGCATTAGCGCGGCCACCGGCGTTCCGTTAACCTGGAGCGCCAATCAGAACGTGAAGTGGAAGACCTCCGTGCCCGGCCGCGGGCGATCCTCGCCCGTTATCCTGCGTGAACGGATTTGGCTCACGACCGCTTCGGAGTTCAATGTCCGGACCTTCAACGCCGGTCCGGACCAGATGCAACAAGCCGAGCGGGTGGAGATCGGCGTGGTCTGCTTGGACCGTGCGACCGGGAAACAGCTCTACCACGTGGAGCTGTTCGCCGTGGACAATCCACCGGCGATAAACGCGCTCAACAGCTACGCCACCCCCACCCCGGTGGTCGAACCGGGACGGCTCTACTGCGATTTCGGCACGTTCGGCACGGCTTGCCTGAACTCGGACACCGGCGAGGTGCTTTGGAAGCGTCAACTGCCCTTGGATCACCACCAGGGACCAGGAAGTTCGCCCGCCCTGTTCGAGAACCTCCTCATCCTGGTGCGTGACGGTCGGGATCAGCAGTACATCACCGCCCTGGACAAACACACGGGTGAGACCGTCTGGAAGACCAATCGTCCCCCGCTAAGCACACCGGTCCCGGCTTTCCGCAAGTCCTTCTCGACACCACTGATCTTCGAAGACGTCGGCAGCGCGCAGATGGTCGTACCGGGTGCGCAGTGGTTCGTTGCGTACGAACCCGCGACAGGGAAGGAAATCTGGCGCGTCGACAACGGGAAGGGAGAGACGGTGGCGCCGCGCCCGGTCTACGGGACCGGACTCGTATTCGTCAGCACGGGAGTCTTTCGCGGCAGGGCTCAACTATGGGCCGTCCGTACGACCGGTCTGGGCGATGTCACCGAAACCCACGTTGCGTGGAAGCTGCCGAATTCCATTGGATTCATGCCTTCTCCGCTCTTGCTGGGTCGAACCCTGTTCCTGCTCGACGACCAAGACTTCCTGACCTGCGTCGATGCCGGGACCGGTCAGATCGTTGGAAAGGCGCGAACCGGCGGCAAGTACGCCGCTTCTCCGGTCTATGCCGAGGGGCGCATCTACTGCTTCGGTCGCGATGGCAGGACCGTGGTTTTCCAGGCCGACAGGACGTTGAGTGTCTTGCCGGAAAACCAACTGGACGGCCCGGTCTTCGCCTCGCCTGCCGTCGTCAATTCGGCGATTTACGTCCGCACTGACGGCCACCTCTATTGTGTCGCGTCCTCTGTGACGCCTGTGTCGGACTGAGCCTCTTGGCACCTTATCCAATCTCGACCATGCCCCGAATGTTTCCCGCGAGCCCAATGAACATCGACCCAACACATCCTATGGCCCAGCGGTCCTCCAAGAAAACGCCTCCAAGCATCATTGCTCGTATTTGGTTCCTCGTGGGGTTGGCCTCGGGTCTCAGCCCCTCGACGACTGTTTTGGCCGCTGCAGCGCGTAATCCCATCATCCACGCCGACGTGCCGGACATGTCGATAATCCGCGTGGGGGACGCCTACTACATGAGCAGCACCACCATGCACATGAGTCCGGGCCTGCCCATCATGAGGTCCAAAGACTTGGTGAACTGGAACATCGTGAGTTACGCGTACGACACGCTGGATGATTTGGATGAGCTGAACCTGGAGAACGGCAAGAACGCCTACGGACGCGGGTCCTGGGCCAGCAGTATCCGTTATCACGACGGCACGTTCTACGTGACCTCGTTCTCAGGCACCACGGGCAAGACCTACATTTACACGACAAAAGACATCGAGAACGGGCCGTGGGAAGCGAAGTCCTTCGCTCCATCCCTGCACGACCATTCCCTCTTCTTTGAGGATGACGGACGCATCTTCATGCTCTACGGGGTAAACAACCTGCGCCTGGTCGAACTCACAGAAGATCTCTCCGGCCTCAAGCCCGGAGGTCTTGACCAGGTCGTGGTTGCCAACGCCAGTGCCGTCGCCGGCCGGAACATCATGCTCGGCGCGGAGGGCAGCCAATTGTTCAAAGTGAACGGGAAGTATTACCTGCTCAACATCACCTGGCCCAGGGGCGGCATGCGGACGGTGCTCATCCACCGTGCTGACAACATCGCAGGTCCGTACGAGGGACGGGTGGCCTTGCAGGATCAAGGGGTGGCGCAGGGGGGACTCGTCGATACGCCGGACGGAAACTGGTTTGGCTACCTGTTTCAGGACCACGGCTCCGTGGGGCGGATCCCTTACCTGGTACCGGTGACATGGGAGAGTGGCTGGCCGGTACTGGGTGTGGATGGCAAGGTACCCGGTTCACTGGACCTACCCGCGAGCAGAGGCCTCATTCCTGGGATTGTGGACTCGGACGAGTTCGCCAGGAAACCCGGTGACACCCCCCTCCCGCTCGTCTGGCAGTGGAATCACAATCCCGACAACACACTCTGGTCGCTGACCGCGCGGCCGGGCCTTCTCAGGCTGACCACGGGGAGGATTGCCAGCGACATTCTCTCTGCTCGAAACACGCTCACTCAACGCACCATCGGTCCCGAATGTACCGGCGCGACAGCCCTCGACGTTTCGAACATGAAGGACGGCGATTTCGCCGGGCTGGTGCTCCTCCAGAAGAACTATGGACTTGTCGGTGTCCGGTCCGAGAGAGGCAGCAGGAAGGTCGTGATGATTAACGCCGGGTCTGGCCAGCCAGCAGATGTGGCCAGCGTGGAGGTCATCCAGCACATGGTCTATCTGAAGGCGGAATGCAGCTTCCAGGATCGCGCTGACCGAGCCCGGTTCTTCTATAGACTGGATGGCGAAGCGTGGACGCAGATCGGCACCGAGTTGAAGATGAGGTACACCCTCCCGCATTTCATGGGCTACCGATTTGGCCTGTTCAACTTCGCCACCAAGGAGTCGGGCGGCCATGCCGACTTCGACTACTTCCGCATCAGCGACGAAATCACCCAACTTTAACCGGAATCACAAATCCAATTCAATCCGAGCCAAAATGAGAAGACTGCCACTCCCTCTTGTACTCGCCTCCCTCCTGGCGGGCCACCTCTCCCTTGCCCAGAATGCTGCGCCCGCAGACGACTGGATGCCCGCCTCCTCCAATCAACCGCGGCAACAGTATCCGCAAGTCAATTCCGAAGGCCGTGTCCGGGCCCGTGTCGCTGCCCCGCAAGCAGAGAACGTCATGTTCGAGTTCCTGGGCGGTGGAAAGTACCCGATGGCCAAGGGCGAAGACGGCGCCTGGACGGTGGTTACCCGGCCGCAGGACGAAGGTTTTCACTACTACCAACTCGTGATCGACGGCGCGGGAGTGCCCGATCCCGGCAGCCTGTACTATTACGGCGGTAACCGCTGGGGAAGCGGCGTGGAGGTCCCCGCTCACGACCAGGACTTCTACGCCCTGAGGAACGTCCCGCACGGCCAACTCCGCGAAACGCTCTATTATTCCAGGAGCGCCGATGCTGTCCTCCGTTGCTTCGTCTACACCCCGCCGAATTACGACACCGAGCCGTCCAAGCGGTACCCAGTCCTGTATCTCCAACACGGAGGCGGGGAAGACGAAACCGGCTGGGGCCGACAGGGGCGCGCCGGTTTGATCCTCGACAACCTGATCGCTGAAGGCAGGAGCCGGCCGTTCATCGTCGTCATGGCCAACAGCTATGTTCGGCGAGGCACCCCGTCCCGTTCGGCGGCCTCAGGCGATCAGGGGAACCGATCGCTTTCGCGCGGCATCCCCGGTCCCGCGGGGCGGCGATTCAACTTCGATGCCTTCGCGAGTGTTCTGCTGGAGGACCTGATCCCGTTTGTGGATGCGAACTTCCGCACGATCACGGACCGGGCCCATCGCGCCATGGCTGGCCTCTCCATGGGCGGCATGCAGACGCGCTCAATCACCTTGGCCCACCTCGACAAGTTCTCCCATATCGGAATCTTCAGCGGCGGCAGCATCGCCCCGGCGGAGATCGCTGATCTGGACGCCTTCAAGCAGGACGTGAAGGTGCTCTTTGTCAGCTACGGCAGCCGGGAAAACGGCGCCCGTGGCCGGGAGAATGTGGAAGCGCTCCAGGAGGTCGGAGTCCGCAGCGTTTTCTATGAATCGCCCAACACCGGCCACGAATGGCAAACGTGGCGTCGGAGCCTTCATGTGTTTGCCCCGTGGCTCTTCTTGGACCAACCCCTTCCGCCTGCCTCTGTCCAAGAAGCCGAACTGCCTGCAGCGGACACGGCCGCGGCGACGGCCGATGCGACGACGAACGCGTTTTCTCCTGCCGCCCCGGCGTCCCCCGCGGGGATCATCCGAATCAAGGCCGGCGAATTCGAACCGGTCAAGGACAGCAACGGCAACCTGTGGCTTGCCGATCAGGGCTTCAAGGGTGGCCAAACCATCGCGCGTCCCGACCTCCCCATCGCGAATACGGAGAGTCCGGATCTCTACCGGGCCGAACGCTACAGCATGGACTCCTTCTCCTGGCCCTTACCCAACGGCAAGTACGTGGTCAAACTGCACTTCGCGGAAACGTTTGAGGGGATCACGGGGCCGGGCCAACGAGTGTTCTCGTTCAACGTCCAGGGCCGGGACTTCAAGGGTTTCGACGTGTGGGCCAAGGCGGACGGATTTGCGAAGCCCTACATCGAGTCCGTCCCTGTTGAGATCAACGAAGGGGAACTCAACATCACCTTCACCCCGGATGTCGAGAACCCCCAAATCTGCGCCATCGAGATCCTCCCGCAGGCCAGCGCCGCGGATGTCACAGGCACTTGGAAAGCCGACTTCGAGACGCAACGCGGCCTTCAGCAATACCTCTTCACCTTGAAACAGGACGGCGCGCGCGTCTCCGGCAAGGCAATCGTGGATACCGACGGCCAGACGCGTGAGGTCGAGTTGACCGAGGGCACAGTGGACGGCGACACGGTGACTTTGGTGGAGACCTTGCGTTTCGGGGAAAATGAGATCGCCATCACCTTCACCGGGAAGGTTTCCGGGGACGAAATCAGGTTTACACGCCAAGTCGGGAACTTCGGCTCATCGGAGGCCACGGCCAAACGGGTGACAGCCACCGCGCCGGAGGCGGCTGGAAAGGCGACCGAGGCAGCGTCCTCCCCATCAGCAGATGGCGGGGCGTCCGCGAACCGCGGCGGACGACGCGGGGGGCCGGATCTGGGACCGCTGCCGGAAATCCATGAACCCGTTCCGAACGCCCTGCCAGGGCTCCTGGGCAAACCGCTCAAATGGAAATCCACGGGCCCATTGATCGTCCCGCAGAACGACTCCAGCCATTTCCTCTATTCAGTCAAAGACCCCACGGTCTTCCGATACCGCGACAAGTGGGAGGTCTATGCCACCGCCTTCATGGTTAGCGGCCCCGCTGCGGCCGCCCTCCTGAATCCGGACGCCGCATCCCCGACGACCGGCCAGCGTCGCGGGGGCGGCGGAGGATGGAGCATGGTTCACACAAGCTTCGCCGACTGGAAGGACGCGCCCAGCGCCGAACTCTTCTACATGGATACCGTGCCTGGGTTCGGCGGCTACAAGTGTGCCCCGGAGGTCTTCTACTTTGCGCCACAGAAGCTGTGGTACTACATCTTCCAAACCCAGCGTCCGGCCTATTCCACGAGCAAGACTCCGGAAGACCCGAAGTCTTGGACTGCCCCGCAACAGTTCTTCACGCCGGAGATCCCAACGCCCCGCCTGCCGATCGACTACCATTGCATTGGCGATGGCGAACACATGTACCTCTTCTTCACCGGTGACGATGGGAACTTCTACCGCTGCCGGACCACTTACGCCGAGTTTCCCAGAGGTTTCACGAGTCCGGTGGTGGCCATGCGCGGGACACGCAACACGGTATTCGAAGGCAGTTTCACGTACAAGATCAAGGGTGCAGACAAGTACCTGACCTGCGTGGAAGCCCTCTCACCCACCCGCTACTACCGTGCCTATGTGGCCGACACGCTGGATGGAGAATGGTATCCCGTGGAGGGATTCGATACCTACGAGAAGCCGTTCGCCGGCAGCCACAACGTCACTTTCGAGGAGGGCGTGGAACCGTGGTCGGGCCAGGTCAGCCACGGCGAGATGATCCGGGAAGTGAATGATGAACGCATGATTCTTGATCCCAATAACCTCGTGTTCCTCTACCAGGGGATCGCGGATGCCGACAACCGGGGAGACTACGGTAGGCTGCCCTATCGACTGGGCCTGCTCCGTGCCGTCAACGACGAGTAGAGTCCAACAAAGCAACGCAACGCAGAACTTCGGACCAACCACCAACACCAGGATCCCATCCATGAGACTCCCAAACCCTCGCCGCGTTTCGACCATAGCCCTGCTCGGGGCCGCGACAATTGCCCTCTGTGCTCCCGTTCGCTCTGCCGATTCCCCTTCACTCAAGGAGGCCTTTCAGGGGTCCTTCCTCGTGGGGACGGCGATTAACCGGGGCATTACGGCGGGCACAGGATCCCGCTGGCGCAGCCAGGAACAACTCGATGCGGACATTGCGCTGGTCGTGGCGCAGTTCAACCAACTCACCGCCGAGAACGAGATGAAGTGGGAACGCATTCATCTCCGGGAAGGAGCGGACGGCTACGAGTTTGAGGCGGCCGACGCCTTTGTGGAGTTTGGTGTGGCACACGACATGTATCTCGTCGGGCACACGCTCGTTTGGCACTCCCAAACCCCCAACTGGGTTTTCGCGGGATCGAATCCGCCGCCTGAAGCGGAGAACGCGGCCGGGAACCTGCCGCCTGGAAGGTTTGGTCCGCGAACCTATAGCGGCCCCCGGGCTTCGCGTGAGGAACTCCTCCAGAGGATGCGCGACCACATCTTTACCGTGGTCGGCCGCTACAAGGGCAAGATCAAGGCGTGGGACGTGGTTAACGAAGCGATTGCCGACAGCGGCACCGAGGTTCTCCGCGATTCGCTGTGGCTACAAATCATCGGGCCGGACTTCATCGCCAAGGCATTCGAATACGCCCACGAGGCCGATCCCGATGCCGTGCTCCGCTACAACGACTACGGCCTGGAGAACCCGGCCAAGCGGCGCAAGCTCATTACGTTGATCAAGTCGTTGCAGGAACAGGGCGTCCCGGTCATGGCCATCGGCACGCAGGCTCACCTGAACGTCTCCTCGGCCAGCTTCGAGAACATGGACCAGGCCCTGACGGAGATGGCGAGCCTCGGACTGCCGATTCACGTGACCGAACTCGACATCAACAGCGCCGAGGGAGGGCAGCGCAACACGCGGGCCGGCATCGCCGAGAATGCATCGGCCACCGAAGGCGGGCTGGTGGATGAGGCGGCCCGGCGTTTGACCGAGGCTTACGAGGGGATCTTTCGCGCGTTCCTGAAACACCGGGCGTCCGTGGAGATGGTCACCTTCTGGGGACCCAACGACGCAAACTCCTGGCGTCGCCGGGGCACTCCGCTGTTGTTCGATGTGAACGGTCAGCCAAAACCGGCCTTCGATGCCGTCATCCGGCTGGCGACCGAAGCCGGATCGAAGTAGCCCACCACCGGGAATCCCATGAAGGTCCAACATCTACCCCTCCTGGTTGCCGGGCTGCTGCTTTCTCCCCTCGACGCCCGTTCGCAGGACACGAATGTGTTCGTGTTCCTGTGCTTCGGACAATCGAACATGTAGGGCTTCCCGGGAATCGAGGAACAGGACAAAGGTCCGGTGGACGATCGGTTTCAGGTTCTGGCTGCAGTGGACTTTCCGGCGCAGGGTCGGACGACGGGGAATTGGTACCCCGCGGTTCCCCCTTTATGTCGGTCCCGCGCTGGCATCGGCCCGGCTGACTACTTCGGGCGAACCTTGGTTTCCAAGCTGCCGGCGCACATTCGGGTGGGAGTGGTCAACGTGTCCGTAGCGGGCTGCAAGATCGAGCTGTTCGACAAGAACGACTACCCGTCCTACGTCGCTAAGGCTCCCAGCTGGATGATGAACCCCATAAATGACTATGGGCGCGACTCAGCCGAGGTTTCTCCCGAGGACGCGTTTGGAACAAGCCACCCGTACCATTTTGGTGGTCCCGTGTCTTGTGAGCCCAGCTCGCGCCTTCCGTAACCAGCGCCAGGGTGGCCCGCGAATGCAGGGCGTTACCAGGGCATGGCCGCCCCACTCTGTCCAACCACCATGGGACAGCGGCGCTGGCACCCTCCAAGGAACTACGCTCTAAAGTCCCCGCTTCTGATCGACCCAGGAGGCGGTCTAGTCCTCCAACAAGCGTGATTTGAGCTTGCGATCAAAAGAAAAAGCTCGAAATGCCGGTAAACACTGGCTGTAATGGCGTTGTTCGAAAACTCCAGACAACCGTGAAATC
>VHCO01000093.1 GCA_016871715.1 Verrucomicrobiota bacterium | reverse complement strand
CGGCGGTGCACCTGATCCACCGCCGCGATCGACTGCGGGCCTCGAAGATCATGGCGGAGCGCGCCCTGGGCCACGCGAAGATCCAGCCGGTATGGGATTCGGTCGTCACCGAGATCCGCGACGTGCAGCAGGACAAAGTGACCGGTGTGCGGCTCAAGAACGTCAAGAGCGGCGCCGAGTCGGAGCTGGCCTGCGCGGGTGTGTTTGTGGCGATTGGGCACGTGCCGAACACGCAAGTCTTCCAAGGTCAACTCGAGCTGGACGCCAACGGCTACGTGCGAACGAAGCGAGGCTCGGAAACGAGCGTGGCAGGGGTGTTCGTGGCCGGGGACTGCGCCGATCATGTTTATCGTCAGGCCGTGACGGCTGCGGGTCTGGGCTGCATGGCGGCCGTCGACGCCGAGCGGTACTTGGCGGAGCGGCGGGCGTAGGGCCGTTCCTGGGGCGACCGGCTGGACAGGCCCGCCCGGCTCCGGCAACCTGCGCCGGTCGTATGCACGAATCGCCAGTCAGCATCCAGTACCTCATCAGTCTGCCGCCCCGGATGGCAGAGGAGTTTGCGGCGTTGACCGGGCGCAATCGCCCGACCTGGTTTGCCGCGAGCGATCCGCCCGGCCAACAACTCGGGTCTGGCGGCGGCACGGCGCACCTGATCGCGGCGGCCTGGGCGGCGACTGGGCTCGGCCAGGGTTTTGGCGATTGGCTGGGGGCGTCGCGCAAGCTGCTGATTCATGGAGGAGGCGAAAGCCGGCGGTTGCCGGCCTATGCGGCCGCTGGCAAGCCGCTGATGCCGATTCCGGCGTTGCGGTGGTCGCGTGGGCAACAGGTTGACCAAAGGCTGTTGGACCTGCAATTGGCCGGATACGAACGGGTGCTGGCCCAGGCCCCGCCCACGGTCGTCGCCATGGTCACCAGCGGCGACACCCTGCTGCAATTCGGCCGGGAACTGCCAGCCCTGCCCGCGGTGGACGTGTTGGGCTTGGGCATGTGGGTGACGCCCGAAAAGGCGAAGGACTTCGGCGTCTTCTTCACGCCGCGTCGGCGCCCCGAGGAGTTGGCGTTCTTCCTCCAAAAACCAACCGCCGCGCGCATTCGCGAGTTGGCCACCGAGTATGTCTACCTGGTAGATACAGGCGTCTGGCTGCTCAGCGAACGCGCGCTGAGGGTGTTGCTCGAGCGGTGCGGATGGGTGGCCGCGCGCGAGACGTTCCCGCGGGGGTTACCGGACCGCTACGAGTTATACGCGCAGTTCGGGCTGGCCCTAGGCAGCCAACCGGCGGCGCACGACGAACAGGTGCGGCAGTTGAGCTGCGCGGTCGTGCCGCTGCCGCAGCCGGAGTTCTACCACTTCGGCACCAGCCGCCAGATGATCGAGTCCTTGTCCGCGCTGCAGAACCTCGAGTTGGACGAGACCAAGCTGGGTTTGATGGGGGCCAAACGGCACCCGGACCAGTACCTACAGAACGCGGTCTTCCAATTCCCGCTGCGACTGGAGGAGAATCACACACTCTGGGTCGAGAACGCGCACATTCCGTCGACGTGGCGCTTGTGCCATAGCCACGTGTTGACCGGGGTGCCGACCAATGCATGGGCGCTCGAGCTGGAGCCAGGGGTGTGCCTCGATTTCGTCCCCGTGGGTGAAACCGAGTACTGCATTCGGTACTACGGCTTTGGAGACAGCTTTCGGGGCCGAGTCAGCGATCCCCACACCCACTGGCTGGATCGGCCGGCACCCAACTGGTTCATCGCCCGCGGCCTGAGCCGGGAAGCGGCCGGTATAAGCGAGGAAGTGGACATCTTCGCGGCGCCCCTATTTCCGGTGGTGGAAGGCCGCCGGTTGGACCCTGGCTTTTTGCGGTGGCTGTTCGCCAGTCGGCCGGAGGCGAATCCGGCCTACGCAGACCAATGGCGGACGGGCCGGCGGTTGGCGGCGGCGGAGATTCCGCAGCGGGTCCATCTGGGCCGGCTCGAGCGGCAGCGATCGGAGAATCGCGAACGCTGCCTGGGGCCGATGTTCGAGAATTGTCGGTGGAGCGTTTTCTTAAAGCTCGACCTCGAGTCCACGGCCCGCCTGTACGCGCGTTCGGGCATCGAGTTGCCGCCTCCGGAACGGACCCGCGAGGGGTTAGAACCGCTGCAAGAAGTGCACGAAAGGATGTTTCGCGGGGCGGTGCTGCGGCATCGGCAAGATCCCGCCTGGCGCGGCGAGGAAGCGGGCGCCTTTGCCCGCCTGCGGGAGATGATCGTGCAGGACGCGGAAGTGGCGCCGGTCTTGCCCCAGTGCCAAGTCCAGGAGGACCAGATCGTCTGGGCGCGCAGCCCGGTGCGGTTGGACCTGGCAGGGGGTTGGACGGACACCCCGCCGTATTGCCTCGAGTACGGCGGCAAGGTGGTGAACTTGGCGGTCGACCTCAACGGCCAACCGCCCATCCAGGTGTTCGCCAAACGATCGACCCAGCCGCACCTGGTCGTGCGCTCGATCGACCTGGGAGCCGAGCAGGTCGTGCGGTCCTACGAAGAACTGGACACCTTCGCGCGACCGGGGGATGAATTCGCCGTGGCCAAAGCGGCCCTGGCCTTGGCGGGCTTTCTGCCCCGGTTCCATGCGCGGGGCGGATGCCGGTCGCTCGAGGAGCAATTACGCGACTTCGGCGGTGGCATCGAGGTGTCGCTCCTGGCGGCGGTCCCGAAAGGCTCGGGACTCGGGACCAGCAGCATTCTGGCGGCGACACTGCTGGCGGCGTTGGGCGACTTGTGCGGGCTGAACTGGGACACGACGGTGCTGTTCACGCGCACGCTAGCGCTGGAGCAAATGTTGACCACGGGCGGCGGTTGGCAGGATCAGGCGGGAGGGATTCTGCGCGGCGCCAAGTTGGTCGAGACCGGCAGCGGCCTCAAACAGAAGCCCGCGGTCCGATGGCTCCCAGACCACCTGTTCGACACGCGGCAGGCGGAGCGGACCGTGCTGCTCTATTACACGGGCCTGACGCGGCTGGCGAAGGGCATTCTGCACGAGATCGTCCGGGGGATGTTCCTGAACTCGGCGACGCATCTGGCGATCGTACACGAAATCGGGGCGAACGCGGACACCGCGGCGCAGGCCATCCAGCGATCCGACTACGCGGCGCTGGCGGCGGCGATCCGGCAAAGTTGGCACTTGAACCAACGGTTGGACGCCGGCACCAACCCGCCCGAAGTCCAAGCCATCCTGGATCCCATCGAGGATTACCTGGCGGCAACCAAACTGCTCGGGGCGGGCGGGGGCGGCTACCTGCTCATGCTCGCCAAGGACAGCGAAGCCGCCGGACGGGTTCGGCGGGAGCTGACCGAGCGGCCGCCCAACCCGCGGGCGCGTTTCGTGAATTTCAACCTCTCGACCACCGGCCTGCAATTGACGCGCAGTTGAGAGGTGCCGCGCGAGGTGGCGCCGCCGGGCAACCGGCCCGGAGCTGCCACCTAAAGGCTTGGTTTTCGCCAGGAACCCTGTTTAATGCCGGCCCATGAAGCAGCGGCGAGCCACCGTCCGGCGGATCACCCGCGAGACGCGGATACGCCTCCGACTGAACCTCGACGGGACGGGGTGGGCGCGGGTACGGACTGGGCTTGGCTTCTTCGATCACATGTTGACGTTGTTAGCCCGGCACGGGGTGTTGGACTTGGATTTGGATTGTCGGGGCGACCTCGAGGTGGACGCGCATCACACCGTCGAGGACTGCGGTTTGGCACTGGGCGAGGGACTCCGGGAGGCATTAGGGGACAAACGCGGGATCCGGCGGTACGGGACGGGGTTTGACCCGAGGAATCCCTGGACGGGCGAGGCGTATGTTCCTATGGACGAATGCCTTGCCCGATGCGTGATCGACTTGAGCGGCCGCCCCTATCTGGTCTGGCGCGGCCTAGATTCACTGGCCTACAAAGTGACTCGCGCCGAACGACAACAAGACGCCTCGTCAGCCTTTCGGTTTGGCCTGGCGCGGGAGTTCTTCCAGGGGTTTGTCAATGAGGCGCGCTGCAATCTGCACCTCGAGTTGCTGTACGGTGAGGAACCGCACCACGTGGTCGAGGCGCTGTTCAAGGCCTTCGCCCGGGCCCTGCAGGCCGCCGGCCAACACGACCCCCGCATCGCGGGCCAGTTGCCGACCACCAAAGGCCGGCTGTAAGGACGCTGAATACGCGCCATTTCGCCACCGTCGAAGCCCATGTCGAACAAGCTCGACTATCCGTCCGCCAGCGATGAAGCGCTGGTGCGCGCAGCACAAGCGGGGGATATGTCCGCTTTTGAAGAGCTGGTCGCGCGGCATCGGGACAAGATCTACGCGCGCGCCTTCAGTATGCTGCGCAACGAGGACGAAGCGTTAGATCTTTCTCAGGAAGCTTGGGTCAAAGGCTGGCAGCGGCTCAACCAGTTCCAAGGCGAGTCGAGTTACCTGACCTGGATGACGCGCATCGTCATCAACCTGTGCCTCGACCAACTGCGCCGCCAAAAGCGGCTGCGCGCCGAGTCGATCGATAAGCTGGACGAGGAACTCGGCGGGGTCGAGCGCCAGATGCCGGTCGAGACCCCCAACCCGACCGCGGGGTTGGAACGAGCCGAACTGCGGCAGCGCATCGACGCAGCCATGAGCCAACTCTCGCATGCGCACCGCACCGTGCTGATCCTGCACGAGTTCGAAGGGCTCGAGTACAAAGAAGTGGCCAAGCGCATGGGGTGCTCGATCGGCACCATCATGTCGCGGCTCTTCTACGCGCGGCGCCGGTTGGCCGGCCTGCTGGCCGGGTTGAAAGAAGAACGCACGTCATGAACCACGAAGGGCAAGTCAAGTTGCAGGCCTGGCTGGACGGCGAACTGCCGGAAAGCGAGGCCCGCACCTTGGCGCGCCGCGTCCAGGAAGACCCGGCAGCGCGCGCCCTGACCGATGCGTTGAGCCAGGTCAAACACGCGCTGCAGGCCGGCGAACCGGAGTGGCGAGTGCCCGAATCGCGCGAGTTCTATTGGTCCAAGATCCAGCGCGACATCCTGCGGCAAGAACGGCCAGAGGCGCGCCCGCCGCGGTCTCGGTGGACCGGTTCGTGGTTCAAGTACTTGGCGCCGGCAGCCATCGTGGGCGCGCTAGCCTTGCTGATCTCGATGCCCGAGCTGTTATTCGGCCCCAGCACTTCCGGCAGCGTCCTGACGGCGGAAGTGGACACCCCGCGCGAGGATGTCAGCTCGTTCACCTTCCGCTCCGAAGCCGAAGGGATGACGGTCGTATGGATCGACACGCGTTGAGCACGCATCCGAACACGGAGTCGCCAGCGCGACCGCAGGTGCGGACCGCCAGCGGCATGCGGCAGCGCTTGTGCTGGCACAAGTTGTTGCCCCTGATGCTGATGGGCTGGTGGGTGGCCTGGGGCGTGACCCTTGCGGAAGGCCAAGCCGAGGAGCTGCGACTTCAGGTCCAGTTGATCTGGGGTACCGATCGCGACAAGCCGCCGGATCCCAGCTACCGCATGCTCGAGGATCGCCTCAAGAAGAAACTGGCGCGCGTGTTCAAGTGGAAGCACTACTTCGAGATCAGCGACCAGAAGACCACCCTGGTCCCCAAGGAGGTCAAGCGCCTCAAGCTCCGTAACCACAGCGAAATCGAGGTCCGCTGCGATGACCCCGCCATCCTCGAGATCAAGCTCTTCGGCGAAGGCAAGTGGACCAAGACCATGCGCCAATCCGTTAAGGCCCTCGAACAAGGCGAGTTGGCCGTCTTGGCCGGGGACGCCAAAGACAGCCGCAGCGACGCGTGGTTTGTGATTGTGTCGCTGAACACGCCTCCCTGATTCCCCCCCACAACTAATCAGAGGCAGCGCGGCTTCAACCCACTACTAATTGTGGGAAGGGCGACTTTGCGATTGTCTTCGGACGCTTCTCCGGATAGTCTCAGCGCGGTTTCTCCTTGGGAGGCGACCAGTGCCTGGAACGGGTGTTTCTATGCGGCTGTCGAGGCCGCGATTCGGTGAGCGATAGCAAGTGTATGGCCAGCGAAAATGCCAATGCCAACGTGGACAAGTACGATGCCTCGAAGATTGACAAACTCGAGGGGCTCGAGGCCGTGCGGAAGCGACCGGGGATGTACATTGGCGACCCGGACGAGCGGGGCTTGCACCATTGTGTGTTCGAGGTGCTGGACAACTCGATCGACGAGCACCTGGCCGGGTTTTGTCAGCGGATCGACGTGATTCTGCACGTCGATGGCTCCTGCTCGATCCGAGACGATGGCCGGGGCATTCCGGTCGACACCCATCCCAAATTCAACATACCCGCCGTCGAGTTGGTGCTGACCAACCTGCACGCGGGCGGGAAGTTCGGCCAAGGGGCCTACAAATACTCGGGTGGACTGCATGGCGTGGGGGCCAAGTGCGTTAACGCGCTTTCAGACTGGTTCAAGGTCGAGGTGTCGCGCGACGGGAAGGTCTACTACATGGAGTTCGCGCGCGGAACAACCGTGCGCAAGCTCGAAGTCATCGGCAAGTCGCGCCACACCGGCACGCTGGTCACCTTCAAGCCCGACCCGACCATCTTCACCCTGGCGACGGAATTCAAGTTCGACATCTTGGCTATCCGGCTGCGGGAGTTGGCCTTTCTGAATCCCGGGGTAGAAATCACCCTCACCGACGAGCGATTGGAGAACAAGGCCGAACGGTTCTATTATCGGGACGGCATCCAGGAGTTCGTCAAGCAGCTCGGCAAGAGCAAGCAGTTGATCCATCCCAAACCGATTCTGCTGGCGGGCAAGCGCCAGACCCGTGGGGAAACCAAAGAAGAGGATGTGTTCGTCGATTGCGTGCTGCAATATACCGAGGCGTACAACGACCAGATCCTGTGTTTCGCCAACTCGATCGCGAACTCGGACGGCGGCACACACCTCACCGGTTTCCGCACCGCCTTGACGCGGGCGATCAACCAGTACTCGCGCAGCAACGAGTTGATCAAGGAAAAGGACCCCGCCATCACGGGAGACGACGTGCGCGAGGGCTTGATCTGCGTCCTGAGCGTCAAGCTCCCCAACCCCCGCTTCGAGTCGCAGACCAAGGTCAAGCTGGTGAACACCGAGATCGACGGCATCGTCTCGTCGATCGTCTACGACGGTCTCATGACGCACTTCGACGCCAATCCATCGGTCGCCCGACGGATCGTCGACAAGTGCCTGACCGCCGCCCGGGCGCGGGAGGCAGCCCGCAAGGCGCGCGAGACCGTGCGCAAAGGCGCCCTGACCGGCGGAGGGTTGCCGGGCAAGTTGGCCGACTGCTCCGACCGTGACCCGGTCAACACCGAGTTGTACATTGTCGAGGGCGACTCGGCCGGCGGCTCCGCCAAGCAAGGGCGCGACAGGAAGTTTCAGGCCATCCTCCCCATCCGCGGCAAGCTCATCAATGTGGAGAAGGCGCGGTTGGACAAGGTGCTGCAGAACGCCGAAATCCGCACCATGATCACCGCCGTCGGCACGGGCATCGGCGACGGTGAAGGCGAAGGGGCCTTCAACCTCGACAAATTGCGCTATCACAAGATCATCATCATGACCGACGCGGATGTGGACGGATCCCACATCCGCACGTTGCTGCTCACCTTCTTCTACCGGCAGATGCCCGAGTTGGTGAAGCGTGGCTTCGTCTACATCGCCCAACCGCCCCTCTACCAGATCGCCCGCAAGAAACGGGTCGAGTACGTCGACGACGACGCCACGCTCGATCGGATCCTCATCCAACTGGGGACCGACGAGGTCCGGTTGCGGAACTTGGCGGACCAGAAGGAGATCACTCAGAAACAGCTCGCCGAAATCCTCGAGTTGCTGATCTCCCTGGACAAATACGCCAAAGCCCTGCGCCGTCACGGCGGCGACTTCGCCGAGTTCCTCGAACGCCGCCATCCCCAAACCCATGAACTCCCCCGCCACTTGGTCAAGGTGCGCGAGGGCAACGACGAATTCGTGCAGTACTTCCACAGCGAAGAAGAACTCAACCGGTTCGGCGAAGCCAACCCCGACTTGAAGCTCTTCGGCGAGGAAGAATCGGACGCTGTCCAGGAAAAGAAAAGCGGCCAGAACGGCCACACGCGACGAGCGCGGCACGTCGAGATCCACGAGAGCAAGGCCATCGAGGACCTGCTGACCCAACTGGCGCGCAAAGGGCTCAACGTCGAGCACTACGCCGCCCAAGACCAACCGCTCTTCGAGTTGCTCGAGGGCGAGGGCGAACGCCAGCAGGTCAAACCGTTGTTCGCCATCCCGGAAATCCTCAGCGCCGTGCAGGAAGTGGGCAAACGCGGCCTGAGCATTAAACGCTTCAAGGGCCTCGGCGAGATGAACCCGAAAGAACTCTTCGAGACCACCATGAACCCCGCACGCCGCAAACTCCTCCGTGTCGACCTCACCGACGCCGTCGAAGCCGAAGAGATGTTCACCAAGTTGATGGGCGACGAAGTCGAGCCCCGCCGCCAATTCATCGAGGATAACGCGCTGAACGTGCGCAACCTGGACATCTGAAATGGGGTCTTGACACCGTGACTACACGTGACTACATTGACCTGCGGTGAAGAAGAAAGACGCACCAACCAAGTACCCGATCGATCCGCAAGCCACCCGGCCGGCGGTGCTTAGGGAAGTGGCCAGCTTGCCGTGGGGCCAGGCAATCAGCGTGCGCGCGGCCAAGGCGCATTTGTCGGGCTTGCTCGAGTTGGTGGCGCGCACGGGGAGGGAATTCGTGATCACGAGCGATGGGAAACCGAAAGCGAAAGTCGTGCCGATGACGGCCCAACCGACCCGCAAACCGTGGCCCGGGGCGGCCGAGCACCTGAAGACGATCCCGCTGCGGCCGGGGCCGACCGCGGAGGAACTCATCCGCACGGACCGCGACGGTCGCGGTTGGTGAGGGGAGCGGATGTACTGCGATTCGTGTATTTTGGTCAAACTGTTCACGCCGGAGGATGACAGTGTATTCTTCGAGCGTGAACTGCGGGGCAAGGCGCTGAGCTCCTCCGAGTTAGCTTGGCCGGAGGTTTGCTCGGCGCTGCTCGCCAAAGAGCGCGCGCATCAGTTGTTGGGTGAGGAGCGCCAACGCGCCTGGGATTTGTTTCGGAGCTGGGTCGACCAGGATCTGCTGGTGCTGCATCCGGTCGATTCGGCGACGCTGCGCAAAGCGGCGCGGCAATTGGAGCTTTGCCAACCTGCCGTGGCACTGCGAACGTTGGATGCGATCCATCTGGCGGCGGCCGATTTGACGCAGGACGCGCCCCTGTGCACGACGGACCCGCGGCTGCGGCAGGCCGCCCGGCACTTGCGGATGCCGTTATTTCCCGGCGACTGACGCGCCGTTTACCTTGTCCCTGAGCGATGCCTGACCAGCCTTCCGACTCCCAACCGCCGCCGGCGGAAACGGCCCCCGCCGGGCCAACGCCGCTCTTCGCGGCCAACGAGAAGATCGACAAGATCAACGTCGCCGAGGAGATCAAGAATTCGTTTCTCGATTACTCGATGTCGGTGATCATCTCCCGGGCGTTACCCGACGCCCGGGACGGGCTCAAGCCGTCGCAACGCCGGCTGTTGTACGCGATGAACGAGCTCGGGGTGCAGCCCAACCGCAAGCATCTCAAGTGCGCCAAGATCGTCGGCGAAACGATGGGCAATTACCACCCGCACGGCGATCAAGCGATCTACCCGACGCTGGTCCACATGGCCCAGCCTTGGGCCATGCGCGAGGTGCTGGTGGATGGCCAGGGCAACTTCGGCTCGGTCGAGGACGATCCTCCAGCGGCCATGCGCTACACCGAGGCTCGGCTCTCGCCCCTGGGCGCCGTCCTCATGACGGACATGGACAAGGAGACGGTGGATTTCGTCCCCAATTACGACGAGACTCGCACGGAACCGACGGTCTTCCCGGCAGCCTTTCCTAACCTGCTGGTCAATGGTGGGACCGGCATTGCGGTGGGCATGGCGACCAACATGCCGCCGCACAACCTGGGCGAGGTGATCGATGGCGCCTGCGCCCAGATCGACAACCCGGCGATCGCCATTCCCGAGTTGATGCGCCATATCAAAGGCCCCGACTTCCCCACCGGCTGCAGCGTGTGCGGCCTCGAGGGCATTCGCGACTACTTCACCACGGGCCGGGGGTCGCTGCGGATTCGCGGCAAGGTCGGCATCGAACAGCTCAAGGGTGGACGCGAGCAGATTGTGGTGACGCAGATCCCGTACAATGTGAACCGCGCCCAACTCGTCGAGCGGATTGCGCGGCTGGTCAACGAAGGCGAGATCCGCGAGCTCAAGGACATCACCGCCGTGCGGGACGAGTCGGACGAAAACACGCGGGTGGTGATCGAGATCAAGCGGGACGCGGTGCCGAAGGTCATCATCAACAACCTCTTCAAGCACACAACCCTCGAAACCACCTTCGCCGTCAACGCCCTGGCCATCGACCACGGCCGGCCCAAGACGCTCAACCTCAAGGAACTGCTCGCCTGCTACCTCGAGCATCGGCGGGAAGTGGTGCTGCGCCGCACCCGCTACGAGCTGCAACGGGCCGAGGCGCGAGCCGAGACCCTCGAGGCCTATCTGGTGGCCCTTGCGAACCTCGATGAGTTCATTCGCATCATCCGCGGCTCGCGCACGCGGGAGGAGGCGCGCATCAAGTTGTTGGGCTTCGAGTGGTCGCGGGTGCAGGTCGAGAGCTGGGGCATTCTGATCCGGCGAGAGGAACGCCTGGTCAACGGCCGATACGCCTTGACGGAGCGGCAGGTGGACGAGGTCCTGAACCTGCGCCTCTACCAACTGACGGGACTGGAGATCGACAAGGTGGTGGCGGAGTATCGCCAACTCCTGGAGACGATCCAGGACCTGCTCGACATCCTGGCCCGGGAAGCGCGCGTGCTCGCCATCATCAAGGCCGAGTTGCTGGCCGTCAAAGAGAAGTATGCTTCGCCGCGCCTGACGGAGTTGGTGCCCGACGAAGGCGAGATCGCCATCGAGGACCTCGTTGCCAACGAGGGGGTCATCATCACGATGACCCATACCAGCCTGATCAAGCGCACCAACATCAGCTCCTACCGCGCCCAGCGGCGCGGCGGCAAAGGGGTCATCGGCATGGCCACCCGCGAGGGCTCGGGCGCGGAGGGCGAGCCGGTGGACTTCATCGAACGCCTCTTCACGGCCAGCACGCACGATTACCTCATGTTCTTTACGAACACGGGCCGGGTCTATGTCGAGCGGGTCCTCGAGATTCCGGACATGGGCCGCGCCGCCAAGGGCCGCAGCATTGCCAACCTGCTCGAACTGCAGTCCGGGGAGAAAGTGGCTGCCCTGATCCGCGTCGCCAGTCGCAGCGGGCCCAACAAGGAAGACACCACCTGGGACCAACCGGACTTCATCTTCTTTGCCACGCAGCGTGGCACGGTGAAGAAGACCGCCCTAGCCGAGTTCGCCAATGTGCGCCGAGGCGGGATCATCGCGATCGGGATCGAGGAAGGCGACACCCTCATCGACGTCAAGCTCAGCTCCGGCAACAACCAGATGGTCCTCATCACCCGGGAAGGCATGAGCATCCGGTTCTCGGAAGAAGATGTCCGTTCGGTGGGGCGGCCGGCGGCCGGCGTCCGGGGGATCGACCTCGAGGCCAGTGACGCCGTGGTCGCCCTTGCCGTAGTGGATCAGAGCGCCCGGTTGCTCGTGGCCGGCGAGAACGGCTTAGGCAAACGCACTAGCTTCGACGAATACCGGCTCCAGTCGCGGGGGGGCAAGGGCATCATCACGATGAAAACCACCGAGCGCACGGGGGTGGTCGTCGGCGCGCTGACCGTGCAGGACCACGACGAGATCATGCTGATCACCGCCGGCGGTCAAATGGTGCGCATCGCCGTGCACGGCATCCGCGAGACCGGCCGTAACGCCCAGGGAGTCAAGCTCGTCGACCTGGACCCCAACGACCGCCTCCAAGCCATCGCCCCCGTCATCAGCGAAGAGAAAGATGAGCCCGAAGAGGCCGGCGCACCCCCGACCTGAGCGCCCGCGAAACGTCAGAGGGGAATCCCATCCGGACCGGGCGGGCCGTAGGGCGGCCCGGTCGGTGGTGACGGTGGCTCAGGGGTGGGCGCCGGCACGGGCACACTGGGCTGCGTCGGAGGAGGCACGCTCGGAGGCGCAACGACCGGCGGCACCGGCACGGGTGGCGTAACCGTGGGCGGTTCGGGCTCCGGCGCTGGCACCACAGGCTGGGCTGGTTCAGTGGCCGCCGGTTTCTCGGCCCCGGGTTTCGGTGCCGGTACCGGCTCGGGAACATCGGGAACAACCACCGGAGGCGGAGGCGGCACGATCGGCTCAGCGCGGGCAGGCGGAGGTAAAGGCTCGGGCGGAGCTTCCGGCGGTTGGACCGGCGGTATCGTGGTCGGCCGATCGGGCGACGACGGTGCCTCGCCTCGCGCCGCCAAGGCGCGGTCGATCTCCCCCGCCAACCGGTCCGCAGCGGCCACGTACGGACGCGCGTGCTGCGGGCCCAAGCGGTGCGTCTCGTAAGCAGCCCAGATGAGCTGAACCTCGAGCCGCCCTACCCAGGCGGCCACGCGCTCGAAATCAGGCCCCTGCCGCACCGCGGTCGCCTTTGCCCAAAGATCGCGCCGGACGCGCGGGGCGAACTTGACGGTCCGCGTGTCTTCGAGCCGTTCGCGCTCGCCTTGTCGCATGAGAATCAGGAGTCGCGCCGCTTGGTTGGCGGCTGCCTCGACCACCCCAGACGTGTCCTTGGCGCGATACTCGTCCCAGGCGAAGTCGAGCCAGGCCTGCGCCTTGGCCAAGCCGTACGAACGAAGCGGCACCCCCGCGCGATTGAACTCGACGATCTGCCGCTGAAGCCGCTCGAGCCAGTCCTGGACCGACCAACGGGTCGGCGCGGGCGTGTCCTGGATCACGCTAAGGTCGGGTGCGGGAAACGTGCCCCCCGCACCCCGGACACGGGCGAGAGCGGCGAGTTGCTCGGCACGCTCGAGGTACGGCAGCGCCCGCCGCCAACCATGTTGCGCCTGGACGTGTCCCGCCCAGAGCAACTGCACTTCGAGCCGCGCTATCTCCTCGGCGACACGATCGAACCCCGGGTCGACCTTGAGTTCAGCCACCCAGCGCCCCAAATCCGGGCGCAGGTCTTGGACCGTCCCCAACCGCGGCGCCTCGATGGTCGCCGGCGCCGCTCCGGTCTCGAGGGCCACCAGCAAAACCAGGCAAGCGTCCGCCGCTTGCTCGACAAGACCCGACCGCTCCCCAGCCAAGTACTCTGCGCGCGCCAACTCGAGCCACGCCTCCGCTCGGGCGCGAAAGTATCGGATGGCGCCGGGCGCGGCGCCGGTGAACCGGTCAAGCCGCTCCTGCAACCGTGTGAAGTTGGCCAGGTCGCGCTCGAGGGCTTCGTCGCTCCAGCGTTGCGGGCGCAGCGTGAGCTCGAAGCGAGCGGGCGCGGCTGGCTCCCCGGCCAACTGGATGTTGGTCACCGCGCTGAGCCACACACCCACCGCCAAGCCTCCCAGCCAGGTCGAGCGCCACCCGAGACCACACGGGCAGGAACGATACCGCCCGCGGCTACCACCGGCTCTTGCGCGCGCCCTCATGTGTCGTCATCCTCGGGTTTCCTCAGTCCGAGCAACGTCTCGTCGAACTTGAGGCGCAGGTTCAAGTACAGGCCCGGGTTGGTGTAGTCCTCGTTGAAGTCGCGGTCGTGGAAGCCGAAGAAATTATAGCCCAGGCCGATGCGCACGTTGCGCTTGAGGGTGTAGCCCACCTCGGGGCCGAAGCCGTAATGAACGCGGGTAAAATCCCGGTCGAAGAACGTGCTGCCCACCAGGCCAATGTCCCAGCGGCGTGTTAGTTCATAGATGAGACGCGCCGCCAGCAGGTGGGCGTGGTACGTGGTATCGGCGAAGGGATCGCTTTCGGTGACCAGTTTGCCCGCGTAGTGCGTGCTCAGGGTCCAATCTCGGGTCGGCTGGAAGTTGAGATCCAGGCTGGCGATATGGACGCGGCGGATCGTCTCGCTCAAGATCATGCCCAGACCGTTGTCTTCGTACTTGAGCTCGTACTTGATCAGGCCGTTCCAGCGGTCCAACTCCGTCTGCCGATAAGCCATGCCGATCTGAAACCGCGCCTGAGTCCGGTTGTGCGAGTCCGGATCGTGGTTGTCCACCAGGTACACGATCGTCCGCGCCAGCAAGGTCCAATCCCGATCGAGCTTCCGCGCATAGCCTAACGTGTTCAAGAGACTGTCGCTGGGCGTGCTGGTCCGCAACTCGAGGCGCGCGGTTCCCTTCCAGAGCGGGTCTCGCGTGTACTCGAGCGCGCCTGCGACGGCAGTGGCTTCGTTGAGGCCGCTGCCGACAAACGGGCTAACCCGCTCGAAAGTCGTATGGGCGCGCACACCGTCGGCTACTTGCCAAGCATTGCGCAGGCCGGTCGCCGCCTCCGCCTCGCGGCCGGTGAATGCGTCCCGCGCGCGGTACTCGTTGAACAGGTGGGCGTCCTTCAGGTACTCAGTCTCCAAACCCACGACGGTGCGGTTGTTCTGCTGCAGGCGATTGAGCTCGAATGGGCCGCCCAGGGCGTTAAGGAACTCGTGTCGAGCGTACGCTCGGGTCCGCGGGCTCAGTTGATAAACGCCTCCCGCGGCGACCAAGCGGTTGTCCGGTTCCACCACGTCGTTCTCGTATTCGCCATAGACCTGGAGCCGTTTGATCCCAGGAACGGGCGTCGTCACCTTCAGGCGCAAGCTGGTCACTTCATTCGCGCCCAGGCCGTGCGTGCTGGGGCCGACCGGCGCGGTCGACAGTTGACTGTGGCGCACCCCCAACTCGACGCGCAGATCGTTTGCGAACGTGTGCTCCCAATCCAACCGCGCGCCCTTGAGCGTGCCGTCGTAGAGGTCGTCCTCGGACCATAGCCCCTGGCCGATCAAGCGGTCACGCGGCGTCAGTTGGTAAGCGACGCGCAGGCCGCTCTCGATGCGGCCAGGCATCAGGATGGCAGTGTTGTTGGTGAAGTTCTCCTCGGTGATCCCATAGTAGAGGCGAACGTCCACCCGCTCGTCTTGGTGCCGCAACTCGGCCCGCCCGGCCCGTCCTACCCCCGTCAAATCCGCTTCGCTCTGGGCGAGTTCGCCCAACAAGTAGGTGTTGCTCCCCAGCTTCACGGTCGAGTTGACGCTGTACAGACTGTAGGGCGCCTGCGGGTTCTCGTCGCGCACGGCCGCCCCGCCCACCTCGAGGCGGTCGGTGACCTTCACCTGGGCGTCGGCGCCGTAAACCCAAAACTTCTCGGTCCCCTGCTCCACCTCGTACGTGATCCGGATCGAGATAGGATTGAGGTTCTCGTCTAGGCTGGGCACAGGCCGCTTGAACAGGAGCCGGCCTGTGAACGGCTCGAACTCGTAGTCGGCAAAGCGCAACATCGGCACGGCCTTCACGATCAGGGCCGGTTGGTGCCGGTCGCGCGTGAGGATCTCGACCTTCTCGCTGTTCACGAGGCCATTGGCCGTGCGGAAGTTGTACGGGCCGGAGGTGCCGTTGGCGGGGAGTTCCTCGACCACCTGGCGAGTGCTGTCATAGGCGGCCCAGACATTGGCGTTGAGTCGCCGCGTCTCGAAATGCGTCTGCACGCCGTTCAGGCTGCGTTCGTAGTTCCCTAACCCGCGCACTTCGGTCGTCGACGCCGTGTTGAAGTCCCCCAACAACAGGTAACACTTGCGGCGATCGACCCGCAGGTACAGCCGGCCAGAAGACTGAGCGTCGTAGCCGCGCACCGAGGCGTCGCCATACACCGGATAGAACTGGTCCGGCTGAATGTCGCGGAACAACCGCTCGCGCGTGTCCCGCTCCGAGTCGTACGCCATGGTCAACAGATACTCCCCCTTGATCTTGCCTTTGAGGAAGAAGGCCGCCCGACCCGCGGCGCTTTGCTTGCCGTTGTTCCCCGTGATTGCAAACGAACGCAACTCCTCCTCGAAACCGTCGCGCGAAGTCGTCGAGAGAAAAGCGCCTCGGCCGAGCCGGTTCAAGTTCAAGACCCCCTCGAGAACGCCTGAGGCAATCAACGGGCGCAGGTCCGGCAAGAACGGCACCACCGCCCGGGTCTGGTGCCGGCCGCTGCTGACCCGGAGTTCGGCGTCCCCAGGCTCCGCTGGCGGCACCAGGGCGAACTCGCCTTCGCCGCCTTCGAGGTAGGTCTGCACGCCCGGCTCGTTCCTGTTCGTGTCCGCCACCTGCCACCGGCCCAGGCTGGTCTCGAGGGTCAACGGCGAGCGCGCTACGACGCGTGCACCGTCGGCATCCTCGAGTCGAATCCGGATCTTGACCGGGGTCACGCCGTCGGCAATGGCTTCCTTCCTGGGCACGAGCACGATCGGCCGACCCGGCCCCGAACCCGCCGCCGACCGCAGTGTCTCCGCCGGCAACACGGGGTCGAAGTGCCCGCTCGAGGTCGACGCCGGCACCCAAGTCGCCGAACCGCTGCCCCCACCAACTCCACTCCCCACCAACGCGCTCGGAACCGCCTCACGCGCCTCTTGGCCAAGCAGCGTGCCGCCAGGCGCGCTACCCGCGCCCATCGCAGCCGGCCCTGCGCCCTCTCCAACGCCAGCGGATTCGCCCGCCGAAGTCATAGCCGTCCCCACTGGCGACGTGGACTCGGCCGGCCACGACTTGCCCAAGAGCGTCCCTGTGGGCTTTTCGACTTGTGCCTCGGTCACCTCCCCTCGAGCGCGCCGTGCCTGCACTTGCCGCAGGATTTCAGGCGTGGCTGAGCCTTCGGCGAAGTTAGCCTTGTGGAGCTCGCCGAACTTGAGATCGACGAACCGGCTGCCGGCATCGCCGGCGTTCCGGGTCGAGAGCTCGAGCAACTCCGACCCGCGCGGCATCGTGGTCCGGTCCAGCTTGAGCACGTGCGTCCGGGGTGTTAGGCCGTAAAAGCTGTACTTGCCTTCGCTGTCGGTGATCGCAAACGAACCGTCCTCGAGGTACAACCGCACGCCCGGGATGCCCGGTTCCTCGGCGTCCTGAACCCGGTTGCGGTTGATGTCGACAAAGACCTTGCCAATGACCACGCCGCGGTCGGTGAAAACCCCTTCCTGCAACTTGACCTGGGCGGTCGCCTCGTTGCTGCGCAGCAACCGTGCGCCGCGGCTGATGGCCTGTGCGCGGTTGACGCCGTCGCCGTGGAGCGCGCCAGGGCCGATCCGCGTCCGATACGCAACCCGCATCGCCTGGCCCGCGCCAAAATCGCCCAGCACCACCCGCATCTGGGCCCCGCCGCTGACGGGCGGATCCGCCGTCGCGGTCCCGTTCACCCGCAAGCTGCCGGGTTGGAACGTGAAACCGGGTGGCAACCGGTCCACCAATTCGACGGCGGGCAGCGTCGAGCCGGTCGCATTGCGCACCTCGACCTCGTAGGCCACCGTCTCGCCAATCTCCGCCAAACCCGTGGAAGCCTGCTTGCCCACGACCAGACCGCCCACCCCGAGCACCGACTCCAATGGCACATCGAACGCCGCCGCCGGCGCCCGCGGATCCACCCGGAAAGTCCCGCCAAAGGACCCGTTCGGATCGATGGTTCGGCCTGCCGGCAGCCGGTTGGCCGCCAGCGAACCTACGGCGCTATACCCGGCCGGTGGAACCACCTCGACCGCGTACAGCCCTGGACGCACCACGGGAAAACGAAACCGCCCATCCGAACCAGTCGTCAACCGGCTCGGCGCAGCGCTGGCACCGTCGGCGCCAAACACAGCCGCCGGCTGTCCAGTCTCCCGGTCGACCAAGGTGAGAACGGCGCCTGCGACGGGTTGATTACTTCGGGTGTCGAACACCACGCCTCCCGAGCTTGGGGGGGGCATGACTGCCGCGCCAGCAGGCAAGGCGAAGCTCAGCCCGACCAGCCAACCCAACAGCGCGATTGCCCCGAGACCTCTCCCCCGCCTCGACCTTCGCCTGCGCGCCGAGGTCGCCCGGCCCAGAGATGACTGCGGCGCGGTCGCCATCATGCCACCAAGACCCGGCCAATCCAGCCCCACCCGACCCACCGACGCCGCAGGCGCGATCGCGTGCGTCCTTCCGGCGCAATCCCCTGGGGCACAACTTGCTGGATGTCGGCAGACACCGTCGTTTAGCCCGGCAACCCGACCGCGCCGCTTCCCATGGGAACTGCACCAGGCTGAGGCTGGGTGATGGGCGACTTGACTGCGTCCCGTATAGCGTCGCCTGCCCGGAGCGTCAATCGCATTCCGGACCCTTCCGGAGCCATTGCATTGCAGCTCCGAACGTGGCGGGAGTCGGGAGGCGGAGAGGCGGAAGGTACCCGGTCAGCGGTAAAAGAGCCGCGCGGACCGGGCTTAAGTAGTGTGGGTCGTTGCGATACTGGCTCGTGTCAACTTTATTAAACCCGTCTTGTTGTCTAGCTCGGTCAGCGGTAAGACAGCCACGCGGACCAGGCTTAAGTAGTGTGGGGCGTTGCGATACTGGTTCGTGTCAACTTTATTAAACCCGTCTTGTTGTCTTGCTACCCGGAACGCCGACTTTCGAGGCGGCCTCTGTGGTCGAACACTGACCCGCGCCGGTTGGAAAACCGGCGGTACGCCGGCGACCAGTTCGTGTGCCGCCCAGCCAAAGGCTTAGTTCGCGTTGTGAACCACAATGCTCCCGCCGCCGATGGCCTGCGGCGCCGCCCGCTCGAGGTCGTCCGGCCCACCCAAACCATTGTCGTAGACCACCCGGCCCGTGGTTCGCTCCCAGATCCTCATTCGAAACTTGTCCCCGCCACGCTTCCCCTCGCCGCCCGTCGCCGTCAGCAGGAACCCGTAGTCCCCCACCCCGTTGATCACCCCCACACCCAAACACTGCGCCCGCGTCCGCGTCACCAACAGCCAGTTGTAGCCCGTGCTCGTGAACCGGAATCCAGCACCCGCAAAGTGGAACTCGACATTCCCCGTCGGCACCCCGGCCCCAGGCTCGTACTTCGACACAAACCCAAAGTTCGCTTTACCAGCCAACCGTTCGTTCGGCACGTAAGCGCCCGACGGCGAACTGATCCAGCCGCCGCCCGTCACAAACCCGGGCCGCGAATCGTACACCACCGAGAACGACTCTTCACTGCTCTCGCCCGCCTCGTCCGTGACCCGGATGGCGACGGCATACCTGCCTGGGACGAAGTACCGATGGGCGGCCGAGGCGAACCCGAGCGCTGAGGGCGCAACCGTATCGTGCGTGCCGTCGCCCCAATCGAACGCAACACGCACCGCCCCCCAACTGCCCAACGCGACATACTCGACCGCGATCGGTGTCGCGGTCCCGAGCGCCACCGGCTCGAGCGGACCGCTGACGCGATGGATCTGCGGCGCCGGGTTGAACATGCCAAACACTGTGCCGCTCAACTCGGTGATCATCGGCCGGCTCGTGTCGTCGAACACAACGGTGAAGCGGCCGCCTGAGACCGTCTCATCCAGGTTGTCGGTCGTGTCCTTGAGTGGCGGCACCGGCGTGGAACTCAGTTCGCCCGAGAGCAATCGGCGCGAGCTCTCGACCGGGACCCAGTCGGCGCCATCGAAGAAGCGCAGCTTGAGATCGTCCTCTTGGGCGCCGGTGATCGTTGCGGGATAGTAGAAGTACACCGCTGCCCGATCGCTCGCATCCGCGCCGGTGATCTGGACGTCGACGAAACTGCCGTCGGCGACCTGGAAGGCCGTCCCGCCTACGGGTGCGGAATTGTACGTGGCCGCCACGACGCACACGGGTTCACTCCCGGCACCCGTGACCGCATGGTTCTCCACCGTCACAGCGACGCCGGCCTGGTCCGAACTGGCGGGTGGGGTCGCGACCGAGGCGGTCGAGCCTGCGAGCGCCACCGCGCTGTCCACGGGGCCAACCGACGGCGCCAGGACGGTAAAGGCCATCGGATTGGACTCCTGGCCGTCGGCATTGCTCACGGTGACCAGGACGGTGGCGATCGGCTGGGTGGTGTTGAGGTCGCCGGCGATGAGGGTCGCCCGAAGGTGAGCGTCGTCGAGGAATTCGGTGTCTCGCGGTAGGCCGTTCCAACGCACGCGGGCGCCGAGCTGGAAGCGGGCGCCGGCAACGTTGAGGACAAGCCCTCCAGGGCCAGCCAGGGCGGTCGCAGGACTCAGCGCGGTCAGGACCGGCGGACCGACGGAGACGGTGACGGTCCGGATGGCGGTGACGGTCTGACCAGCGGCATCGGTGGCGGAATACGCCAGCGTGTAGGTGCCGGGTGTCGAGGCATCGACCGTGCCCGCAACGGTGACGGAAAGCGCGCTACCACACCCATCGGTGGCCGTGGCGCCGGGATCGGTGAAGGGCATCCCGTAGGCGAGAGTCATGGCTTGAGGTCCCTCGAGGGTGAGGGCCGGCCGCGTGCCCTCGAGGAAGAGCACGGTCGCAACTCCGGTGGTCGCGACCTGACCCGCCGCATTCACCACGATCGGGCGGGTGACATTGCCGCTGGTGGGCGCCCGGTGTTCCCAGCGTAACGCGCCCGAGGCGGACGCGTAGGACGCGGTATACGCCTCCCTGCTGTCATCGGCATTCTTGATCATGCCGGCGAAGAAGACGTCGCCGGCGGCGTCGAGGGCCAATCGCGGCCGGCCCTCGAGGTAGCCAAGGCGATTTGCGAGTTGGCGTTCCCAGAGGACTGCGCCGTCGGCCGCGGCGTATTTCGCCGTGTGGTAATCGTGCGAGCCGCCGTTGCTCGAGTTGGCGGCCACGATCGCGTTGCCGGCGGCATCCACCTGCACTGCCAGGCCGTAACTACCGAGGTGGCTCGGGCCATCGGACCGCTGGCTCCAGAGCAAGGCGCCGTTGGCTGCCGCGTACTTCGCCGTGTAAGCCTCATACTTGAGGGCCGGAATGGTCGCGGTCACGACGTAACCGGTCACGATCGCGTTGCCGGCCGAGTCGAGGGCGATGGCGGTGGCATCGTCCCAACTATGAGCCGGCCCGTCGTAGCGTTGTTCCCAGAGCAACGCCCCATCGGCGGCGGCGTGCTTAGCGACGCGGATGTCAGTGTTTCCGCTGCTGTTGTAGGCCGTGCCCAACGTCAGCACGTTGCCCTGACCGTCGAGCGCCACGCCCACGCCATAGTCGTGGAGGTTGGCCGGACCCCGTCGTTCCCAGAGCACCGCACCGGTTGCCGCTGCGTACTTGACGGTATAGGAATCCCAGTCGGGGAGATTCTTGGAAGTGCCGATCACCACGACGTTGCCGGCCGGGTCCACGGCCAGGGCATTGGGTTGGTCGGAATCGTTGGCCGGTCCGTTGTAGCGTCGTTCCCACAGCAACGCCCCGTTCGCCGCGGCGTACTTGGCGGTGTAGAAGTCGCTGTAGACGCTGCTCGAGACACTGCTGTTGCGGGAAATACCCGTCACCACGACGTCGCCGGCGGCATCCACCGCCAAGGCCCGCGGTTCATCGCTGCCATTCGCCGGCCCGGTGTAGCGCGTCTCCCACAAGACCGCCCCGGTTGCCGCCGCGTACTTCACGGTCGAGAAATCCCAGTTACTGCCGTTCCAGGCCAGCCCGGTCACGATGACGTTGCCGTCCGCGGCCTGGGCGATCGCCGCGCGACCGTAGGGATTGGGTTGCTGCCAAGCCACGGAGGCCCAGGCATCCAAGCGCACGCGAATGGTGGTCGTGGCAGAGACGGTGTTGTAGTTCACGTTGTCGGCCGGGACGAACGTAACGGAGAGCGGTTGGCCATCGCCCGTGCCCAGCGTGGTGCCCGCAGGCGGGCTGTAGGTGAGGGTCCCGGGGACGTTGGCGGTGGCGTTCAACTGGGCCGTGCCCAGAACCGTCCGACAGTTGATGTCCGCCGGCTGGGCCCACGTGACCACGGGGTCGGCTTTGGCTACGGTTAGCGTTTGCGTCACCGGCGTGGCGGGCAGGTAGAGTGCATCGCCCGACTGGTAGGCCGCGAGGGTGGCTGTGCCGGCGGCGAGAATCGTCACGGTGTTTCCACTCACGGCGGCCACCGACGGCGTGAGGCTGGCGAAGCTGACTGGCAGACCCGAACTCGAGGTGGCGCTGACAGCGAAAGGTGCATCGCCATAAACGCGCGCAGGAAGTGGGCCGAAGGCAATTGTTTGGGCCGCCTTCTCGACGACCACATCGAACGAGGTGCTCACGCTCAAGGGAGGCCACCCGCTGTCGGTCGCAGTGACCGTGAGCGTCGAGGAACCGAGGTCCGTGGGTGTGCCGGCGAAGGTGGCCGTATTCGCATCGAAGGAGAGCCAGGCCGGCAGACCGCTCGCAGTGTACGTCAACGTCTGGCCGGCATCCACGTCGGAGAACGTGTTCGCCGGAACTGTGAAGCTGAAAGCCGCGCCGTAGGTGGCGGTCTGGTTCGCGATGGGCTGAGCCACGATCGGTGCCGAATTGAAGACGAAACTGGCCATGGCCTCGACCAGCCCGGAAGAGCCGGCATACAGACCGCCCGCCACTCGCGCCCGGGCACGGACTTGCCCCTGCCCGGACAGATTCAAGCCGGTCTTCTCCCAACCGCCGCCGATCCGCTCGCCTGCGCCCAGCGGCGACCAGGTGGCCCCGCCGTCAGTGGACACCTCGAAGGTGACGGCTTGGGCCTCGGGCGAGGCGCCCCCACGCAGCCACTCGACGCGGTCGGGATCGGCGACCGACAGGTTTTGGGTCGCGGCGTCATTGGCCAACCGCGCGAAGCTCGGGTGCGACTGTCCGCCGACCTGGTTGAAATCGCCGCCGATCTGGACCTTTCCGTCGGCCATGAGCGCAGCGCTCCACACGGTGTTGTTCGCCTCCGGCCTGAAGTCCACGTCGAGTGTGCCGTCCGCATTCAGGCGCCCGATCCGGTTGCGGGGCCCGCCGGCTAACGTGGTGAAACTGCCCGCGACGAGTAGCTTCCCGTCCGCCTGCAGCACCGTGCTCCAGACGATATTGTCCGCTCCCGGATTGAAGCTCGAGTCGAGCGCGCCGTCGGGATTGAGCAACGCCAAGCGGTTGCGCGACGTGCCCCCCACAGTCGTAAAGGTGCCGGCGATGAGGATCTTCCCGTCCGGCCGAACCAACAGACTGATGGCCGAGCCATTGGCGTTCGGATTGAAGCCTGTGTCCAGCGTACCGTCGGCATGGAGTCGCGCGATCCCGTTGCGCGATGTGCCGTTCACCGCGCTGAAGTCGCCCCCGAGAACGATCTTGCCATCCGCCTGCACAGCCATGCTCCGAACGCCGCCGTTCGCGGTGGCGTTGGGATTGAAAGCCGGGTCAAGGATGCCGCTACCGCTCAGCCGGGCGATGCGGGCGCGCGGGCTGCCCCCCAAGAGGGTGAAGTCGCCGCCCACAACGATGTTCCCATCCGGCTGGAGGGCCAGGGTGCGGACGCCACTGCTTGCGTCCGGATTGAAGCCCAAGTCCAGTGTGCCGTCGGCGTTCAGCCGGCCGATCCGGTTGCGCGCGGTGTTTGCGAGGGTGGTGAAGAGACCCCCGAGAACGATCTTCCCGTCGGCCTGAACCGCGGTGGTGAACACGGCGTTGTCTGCCCCGGGGTTGAAGTTCGAGTCGAGCGTGCCGTCGGCGTTCAAGCGCGCGATGCGGTTGCGCGGCGTGCTATTGACGGTGGTGAAGCCGCCTCCGATGACGGTCTGACCGTTTGCCTGAGGCGCCAGGCTGTAGGCCGCGCCGTTGAGGCTGGCCATCAAGCCCGTGTCCACGTCACCTGGATCGCCGTCGTGCAGCCGGTTCACGGTCACCACGAAGGTGTCGTCCACAACGAACCCGCCCGCATCGGTCGCCCGCACGGTCAGCGTGGCGGTGCCGAATCGGTTGGGCGCGTAGTGGAGCGTGAGAGTATCGCTCGTGTTGTCCACCGCCGCCGAAACGAGGCCTGGGTTGCTGTTGACCTCGAGGGCATAGATCAGGTCCGCATCCGCCGTCTCGAGATCGTCGAAGACCGCGCGCAGATCGATCGCCGTGTCCGCGCTATCCTCGTTCACGGCGAAGCCGGCAATGGGGTTGGCGACCCTAGGCGGTGCTTGGGCAACCATGAAGCTGCGGTCCACGTCGGGCGCGCGCAGGTAGCTCGCGTCGCCCGGCTGGGAGGCGCGGATGGTCGCGGTCCCGGGCGCGACGATGGTCACCGTGTTCCCGCTCACCGTCGCCACCTGCGGGGTGAGGCTGTTGAAGGTGACCGGCAGGCCGGAACTGGCCGTGGCGGTGATCGCAGACGGCGGGTCGCCGTTGGTGTGATTCGCGATGGGATCGAAGGCGATCGTTTGCGGTAGGCGTTGGACCGGCACTGTGCCCTCGAGGGTCAGCGTGAAGGGCTCCGGCGCACCCGACAGGTTCGACACGAGCAAGTAGTACTTGTGCCCGGGCTGATTGGGCCAGGCCGACATCGAGAGCGGCGTATCCAGCGAGCTGTTCTCGCCCGTGCTGCGCCAGTGCGCGCCGCCGGTCGCCTGCGGGATGGTGCCCTGTTCGAGGGTGACCCGAACGGCCGAGCTGTGGGTCCCCACGTGTCGCCAGCGCGTGGCGGCCGCGGGCACGTCCACCGCGAACAGGGCGCTGCCGTTGCCGGGCAGGATGTCGGTCACGGATCCGTTCTGGAACGCGAGGGACGTGGCAGCCGGGATAGCAGGACCACTCGCGTCGGGCGCGATGGCGAGCGTGAAGGTGGTGTCGTCCGGCGACCAAACCCCCACGTAGTAGGTGTGGCCCGGGCGGAGCGGCGGGGTGGTGAGCGTGTAGCTCCCCGGCGTGCCGAACAGCGGGTATGGCCCCTGGTTCTTGTTGTCGGAGTACCAGTCCCGCTCGTACCGATAAGGTTCGATGTAGTAATCCTGATCGTAGGTCGTGGCCGGATCGCCGGGCGGCGCGGTGTCGCGGAAGTAAAGCCGGGCCCCGCCCAGGGTGCGGCTGAACGTCACGAGCCAGTTGGCCGGCCCGGCGGCATTCGCCGTGAACCGGTAGTAGCGCCAGTCGCGACCGGCCAGATTCTGGTTCGCAAAGAGACTGCCTCCCGGCTCGATCGACTGGACCAATCCACCGGCCACTGGGTTGCCCGAGGAAAGGCGCAGCCGGTACCGGACGTTCGAGCTGCCCGCCGCATGCACTGCCACAACCCAGAGACCGCTGCTGAGCTGGGTCTGGAACCTGCCATCGAGTGGCACCCAGTTGCCATATTCCGTGTGGGCCTGCCTGGTCAGCGAGCGGTCGAAGGACAGTCCGCCCGAGGCGCCTTGGGTGTAATGCGAGATGGTTGGCGCGCTGCCCGCCTGAAGGTAAAGGTTCGGATTGCCGCTGATAGCCTGCAATTCCGTGCGGAGCAAACCGGCGTTACCCGGTGGCACTTCGATCCCATAGTAGTGGAACCGGCCCTGCTCCAGGTCGATGCCCTGGTCGCCAGGCAAGGGTGTCCCGTCCGGTTCGTAGCCCGTGTCGCCGAAGACCGGGGCGCTGAGCCCGGGCACAGCCAGTTCCTGACCCGCTGCCGGCATGGCCCAGGGCAGACGCCGCAGCGTGGCCGTCGTCAAGGCGCTGCTCGTCAAGGTGAAGGCGGTGTTACCTTGGCCCTTGACCTCGACATACCACGTGCCCGGAGTGAGCCACGGCGGCGCCACCATGGCCGCGCCGGTCACGAACGGCGATGAGGCGCCGTCGCCGTCGGCCGGGCGCTGGTCTTTGCGAACGCGAACCCAGGGGGTGCCGCTGTTCTGAAGCAGCTCAAGCTTCCAACCCAGGACCGGCAGGTCGGCGACGGTGGCCGGCACCTGCACTCGGTAATAGGCGCGCTGAGCGTCAGCCAGCACGCCGGAAACCACGTTCACCGTATCGCCTTCATTCAACTCGCTGCTGAATGCCAGATCCACGCTGGGTGTTTCCCGAACTCTCAACACCAAACCGGCATCGGGACGGGAGCAGTTGGACCAGACATCGCCCGCCGCCACGCTCAGCGAATAGACCCCGGGCTGCGGACTGGCCAGCGTGATCAGACTCTCGTGCGACCAGGTGTACGTCTCCCCACCCACACTGCCACCACCACTGTTGCAGTACTGCCAGAGCCCCTCCACCAACCGCTGGGTCCGCTGCAGCGTCATCCGCGGCTTGCCCGTCACGTTCTCCAACCGCACCTCCACACTCAGCGTCCCCGGTGGCACCTCGAACCGGTAGCTGGCCATCTCCCCATGCTCCAATCCCTGCGTTCGCACCAAGTCTTCTGTCCCCACCGTCCCCAGGTCCGTGACCGGCAGCTCGCCGAGGCTGCTCAGCGTGTAGGCGACCGCTCCGGCCCCCACGCGACCCAGCCCCGGGTCGGTCCCCTCGCTCACCACCGCCACGTAATACACCCCAGCCGGTACCTGCTCGCTCACCCAATACTCCGGCAACAACGTGAAGAACTCGTTGCCTGGGGTGTTCTGCATCCGACCACCGGTCGGCCCCGTCGTGTAGCCGCTCCCGTTCCACACCCAGGAAGAAGGCTGGCCGTGAAAGCTAGCCAGGCTGCTGGGCACAAACCCCTTGTGCACCAGCAACAGCGCCTGCCCCCCCGACGGCGTCAACTTGAGCTTCCAACTCGACTTGCCGGCCGGAACCTCGACCCGGTAGTAGGCCGCCTGGCGTGGGGCCAGTGCCGGCGCCTCGATGCTCCCGGCAAACCCCAGGTCCACCACCCCAATGCTCTGCCCCGCTCCAATACCCCGGCTGCTGAGGGTGTAGCTGCACCCCTCCCCACTGCTGGCGTACACCCCCACATAGTACGTCCCCGGCTCGAGCGGATTGCCCATCCCCATCGTCAGCACGCTCCCAGCCTGCCGCCCGTCGGCCTCCATCGAGTAACCGCTCCAATCCAAGACCCCGGCCCACTGGCTGCCACTGGGCCAGGTGGTGCTGAACCCGTAGATCGTCGAGTACACGCTCGAGTACACGCTCCCCGGCAGCGCATCCCGCCGCACCACCATCTGCGGATAGCCCGCCGTCACCCCGGAGAGCCGCAAATCCCAGCCCAACACCTGACTGTCCGCAGGAACGTCCACCCGGTAATACCGCCACTCGTTCGCCGGCTGACTGGTCGGCCTCACCCCACCGTCGAACGTCAACACGGTCGGCGTCACCGCATGGATCCTCACGGTATAGGCGGCATCGGGACGGGAGCAGTTGGACCCATCGCCCGCCGCCACGCTCAGCGAATAGACCCCGGGCTGCGGACTGGCCAGCGTGATCAGACTCTCGTGCGACCAGGTGTACGTCTCCCCACCCACACTGCCACCACCACTGTTGCAGT
>VHCO01000092.1 GCA_016871715.1 Verrucomicrobiota bacterium | reverse complement strand
GGCGGAACCGATCCACCGGTTGCGCCTCCACCTTCTGACCCCGCGCGGACGGAATCAGGTGAAGAGGCAGAATTAGCAGTTTACTTGCCATTCGCATTCACTGGAACGCTCATCCTTCGACTCGCGCCCCCCTCCCCCCTTCATTCGCGCCTTCCCGCCGCAACAATGTGACCGTCCCAGCAACCGCGTAGTGCCTCCGGCCGCCCACCCACCCCCACCACCCGAACGGCGAGACCAACTTTTTCTCCAGGAAAAATAACATTGACACAACACCGCAGCGCCAAGCGCAAGCCCCCCTCTCCTCCTCCCTCCTCGCTCCTCCTTTCCCTTTCCCTCCTCCCTATCTTCACGCCGCAGCAATCGTCGTCAGTCCATCCTATATGTCAGTGCCAGGGAAAAAAACGTTGACACAATACTACAGCGCCAAGGGCAAGACCTCCTTCCCGCACCCCCGCCCGCCCCCACCCACCACCCCAACGGCGAGACCAACGGGCCAAGCCCAAAGAGTGTCAACGTTTATTTCCCTGTCTTATTGAACACTAGTCGGGCCCGAACCGATTGCATGAGAGGAGCTTGCGCAGGCGTAGGATTAGGATCGGGAGTCGGGGAGGCCGAGAGGCCTTCATGGCGTCAACATTCGTTTTCCTGGCTTATCAACGATCCCACAGGATCAACCAGACCGTGCCAGGAGTTCTGGCTATCCGAGTTCAAGCCGCAGGCTTGCTCCACCGTATACGAGCCAGCAACAGGTCGCCGCGAATGCCGTTGCGGGGCTGCCATTCACCCACCGTCACCCACGATTCGTCCGGACCGGCCGAGGTAACATGGAAGTTGCCCATCAACGCCACCCGATCCGGGTCGTGGACGCCGTCGCCGACCAGCGGGAGCACGATGCGCTCGGTATCGCGGCGGAGGCGAAGCGTGACCAGATCGACTTGCGCCAGCCAGAGGGGAGCGCGCCAGCGGGTGACGTTGAGGTTGGTCGCGTCGCGTCGGGTATAGACGAGGAAGAGAGCCTCGGGATGCGTGAGCCAGTGCTGTTGCGTCGTGGACATGGTGAGCGGTTCGCCATCGTCCCAGGCCCACGCCTGCTTCGGCGTCCACTGCAAGCCATCGTCGCTCGCGCAGACATACCCGCGGTGGTCCTCGGCGCGAATCGTCAGGTAGAACCGACCGCGGAATTGGGTGACGGACGGCTCCAGCAACCCACGACCCTGGTCATGCGAAATCTCTTCGCCCACCTGCTTCACCGCGAGGGTTTCGCCGTCGAAGGAGCAAATCACGCCCGTCACGGAGCGGGGTTGCCCCTGCTTCGCTCCGAAGGTGAAGGCGAGGAGAATGTCGCCGCTGGGCAGGGACACGCGTTGGCCGCAGTTGTTCGAGTAGATGTAGGCCCCGCGGGGGTCGTCCCACTCTAGTTTGCGTCGCGGTCCCCACTGACCATTGCGCCAGACCGCGTAGATGGGCCATCGCGGCGGTTGGTCGGCTGAGAATTTCGGACCGGAGTAAAAGACGTTGTGGCCTAGGGCGAGCACCGATTGGGTTGGAGCATGCCATTCCGGCACGACATCGCACACGCCTTCTTCGGCGCCGCCAGGCTGACGCACCCGACCCTGAGCCGGAACGGGCAACGGCTCGGTCCAGGTCTGGCCCAGATCGCGCGAGGTCATCCAATGCACGGGCCCGAAATAGTCGGAACCGGCGATGGTCTGGAGCGTCATGAACGCCATCGCGCCGGCGGCACCTGGCACCCTACAGGCGCGCGGATGGAACCAGGTCGGCCCGCTGCCATCGCGTCCGCGCCGGAGCGTGACTTTTTCGATGGCCGCGATGAGCGGAGCGCGATCCGCCGCCAAGCCCGGCCGAAGCAGCGCTGCGCTCGCCAAGCCGGCCTGGATGTGGGCGATGAATTCTCGGCGAGAGATGCCAGACCGGTTCATGAAGTAGGCCCGGTCGAGGTGGGATGGGGTGAGGCTGCCGCGGACGTTGCCTTCTTCCTCACACCGCTGGGGGTGGCTTCCACATCGGTATCGTCCTGCTTGCCGTACTTCGCCCGGCGGTCGCGCTCATGGCGGTCGGTACGGCTGAAGGTGCCTTCGCGGACGGGTTCATGGGCCTTCTGCGCCAGGGCAACGAGTTGGGCGAGCACCTCTGGCTGCGCCACGGCGAGGTCCTTGGTCTCGCTCGGATCCGTCGCCAAGTCATAGAGTTCCCAAGGGGCGGTTCGGGGCGGTTTGACGGCGCGCCAGTTGCCCTGACGGATGGCCGTCCAGCCGCCAATTTCCCAGTAGAGATAATCGTGTTGCTTTTGTTTGCGCCCGGCGGCCTGTTCACCGATCAACTCGGGTAGAAGACTGATGCCATCGATGCCTGACGGCGCAGTGGCGCCGGTGACTTCGGCGAGGGTGGGCAACTGATCGGGAAAGTAGCCCAGATGCTCGCTGACGCGGCCCGGGGCGATGTGGCCCGGCCAGCGCGCGATGAAGGGCACGCGCAGCCCGCCCTCGTAGAGGTTTCCTTTCTTGCCGCGATACTCGACGCCGGTTCGCGGGTGCTTGTTTGCCGAGTGGATCCCGCGCGGATGTTCTGCGGACGCGAAGTAGTCCGCGCCCCCGTTGTCGCCGCTGAAGCAGACGAGGGTGTGACGATCGATCCCGAGTTCCTTCAGCAGCCCGAGCACCTCGCCCACATGCCGATCCAACATGGTGACCATGGCGGCGTAGCGGCGGGCGGGCTCGGGCCAGGGCCGGTCTCGGTAGAGGGACCAGGCGGGATCGGCATCGGGGATGTCGAACAGACCGTGCGGCGGCGTGTACGGCAGATAGGCGAAGAAGGGCTTTCTCGCTTGGCCGTGCTCGCCGATGAACCGCATGGCTGCCTCGTGGATGACGTAGTGCGAGTAAGTCTTGCCTGCGCTGCCGCCGCGGTTGCCGTCGAGGGTCACCTCCTCGCCGTTGCGAATGAGGTAGGGCGGGAAGTAGGTGTGCGCGTGGACCTGATCGTAGTAGCCGAGGAAGACATCGAAGCCGTGCCGCTCGGGCACGCCGGTCGAGTCACGGCCGCCGCAACCCCATTTGCCAAAGCCGCCGGTGGCATAGCCGACCGGTTTGAGCATCGAGGCGACGGTGGTTTCATCCGCGCGCAGGGGTGTGCCGCCGCCGTTGGAACGGACGGAGGCGTGGCCGCTGTGTTTGCCTGTGAGGAAGGTGCAGCGGGTGGGCACGCAGACGGACGAACCGGCGAAGAGGTGGTTGAACCGGATGCCCTCGGGGGCCAAGCGGGCGAGGTGGGGCGTCTGGATGGTCTGGCCGCCCATGAAGCCCGGTTCGTAGTAGCCGAGTTCATCGGCCATGATGTAGACGACGTTGGGCGGATGGGCCGCGTCGGCCGTGGCGGCGGCGGCCATGACGAGAGTCCCGAGAAGGCGTGTGATGGTCATGGAGTGAGGTTTGGGCAAGGCGTGGTTTCGCATACGACAGGCTCGCAGGGTAAAGTGGCGGATGGCAGGCGCAACGCCCGTTTAGTTCACAGCACCCGCGCCTTCAGGTCGCGACCGTAAAGCGTCAGCAAGGGGTGCTTGAGTCTTCTGACTAAGGTTCGGCCGTGGTTCATGGTGTGGCCCACTACGGCGAGACAGGGCGCCAGGCCTGATCGGCGATCAAGCGACCAGAACCTGGTTGCTCGACGTGGCCGAAGTGTGTCCGGCCAGCAGACCTGATTCAAGGAGAAAGGGAGCGAGCAAACCGGCGCTTGCTTCGCGTCCAGGCCCCGGATACAGTTTATGCGTGAATGCAGCGGACATCTTGCACGCCCTCGGCCAGCGACCGTTCAAACCGTTTCGGTTGACCTTGAGCACGGGCCGCGAGATACCGGTGGAACATCACGACACGGTGCTGTTGAACCAGTCGCGAACGACGGTTTTGGTGGTGGAGGGCGACCGGTGGCATATCGTGGATCTGCCGCACATCGCTGAACTGACGTTTAGTGGCCAGCCGACTGCCGAGCAGCTTGCGAGCTGAAGGGCGCGGCCCGGGCTGTTCGCCTTGAGGGCTTGTAGCGCCGCGTTCATCGCCCGCACGTGCGCATTTTTGCGTGCGGACAACGAGCCCGCTTCGGCGCGTTGACCGTGCGCTTCGGGATGCCGCCATTGCCAGACCACCCCGGCACGTCCCTCACGGGCACGACGGAATGACAGCAACAACTCAGAACGAATCGTGCCATGATCGCTGAACTGACTCGATGCATGAGCAACAACGACTATGCCGGCAACTTCGCGGACTTTCTCGCCCAGCGCCCCGAGGGCAAGCCGTTCTGCTTCTGGTACGGCGCGCAAGAACCGCATCGCGCCTACGAAAAGGGAGCCGGCCTCAAGTCCGGCAAGACCCTGGCCAACGCGGTCGTGCCGCCCTTTCTGCCCGACACACCGGAGGTGCGCAGCGACATTCTGGATGACTGCCTCGAGATTGGAAAGTTCCCGCCACCGGAATGACTCCGTACTTGTTGGGGCAGGGCGAGGCTGTGCTTGGGCGACCCATCAAGGCCGTTCTAGCAGCCGGTTTGGGTCTGTGGCCAGCCTTGCTGGCGAGCGACACCGAGGTCCAGGCTGACGACGCAAAGGCTGTGGGCGGTCGGATCGTGTTCGAGGATGTGACCGCCCGAGCTGGCTTGGCTTTCCAACACACCATCGGCGATCGCGCCCTCAGTTCCCTCGTCGAAGCGACCGGCGTCGGCTGCGCCTTTCTCGATTACGATCGAGACGGCTGGCTGGACATTTTCCTGGTCAACGGCGTAGCCCTGCCCGGGTTGAGCGACCCCGAACCCGCCGAGGCCGAAACGCTTCAGGCGGCCACCAGCCGGCTGTTTCGCAACCAGGGGGATGGGACCTTCGAGGACACGACACAACGGGCGGGCATCCGACCCGGAGGCTACGGCATGGCAGCGTTGGTCGGGGATTACGACAACGACGGATTCCCGGACCTTTACGTGACGCAGTACGGCGCCAACCGCCTTTATCATAACCGCGGCGATGGCAGCTTCGCCGAAGTGGCAGCCGACCGCGGGGTGGCGACCGGGGGCTTCTCGGTGGGTGCCTGTTTCTTGGATCACGACCGGGACGGTCACCTGGACCTATTCGTCGGGCAGTACGTCGAGTACGACGATGCCTACAATCGCAAGCACGGGCGCATGGACAACTTCCCCGGTCCCCTGGCCTATCCGCCCACGCTCAGCCAGCTCTATCGAAACTTGGGCAACGGCCGGTTCACCGACGCCACCAGCGCGGCGGGCATCGAGGTGCGCGGGCGCGCCATGGGGGTGGGCTCGTTCGATTACGACGCCGACGGTTGGCCGGACATCTTCGTCTCGAACGACGCCATGGAGAATCACCTCTTCCGGAACCAAGGCAACGGCGCCTTCAAGGAAGCTGCGCTTCTGACCGGGGTAGCGCTCGGGGCGATGGGCGAGGCGACCGGCGCGATGGCGGTCGAGAGCGGCGACGTGAACGGGGATGGGCTGATCGACTTCTATGTGCCGGACTTCACCTCGAGCTGCCTGTACGTCAACCTCGGCCAGCGGTTCTTCGACAACCAAACCCTCCGCTCCGGCATCGGCCGCGCAGTGGGCGACCACATCCAGTGGGGGGCCGCCCTGGCCGACTTCGACCTGGACGGCGACCTGGATTTGTACGTCTCGCGCGGGGACGCCAACTCGCTGGCGGGCTATCCGGATCGCGTGCTCGAGAATGACGGGCAGGCGCGCTTCACCGATGTCTCGTCAGCGGCAGGGCCGTGGTTCACCCAGGGCCTGGTCGGGCGCGGGGTGGCCCGCGGCGATTACGACAACGACGGGCGGGTGGACTTGCTGGTGGCCAACCTGAACGGCGCTCCTGCCTTGCTGCAGAACATCTCGCCGAGCCAGGACCGGCACTGGCTCGGACTCGAGTTGGTCGGCCGAACCAGCAACCGCGATGGGATCGGCGCCCGGGTCCGGTGCCGTCTGGGGGATCGTGTCCTGCTACGCGAGCGCGTTAGTGGCGGCAGTTACTGTTCGAGTCACGATCCACGGCTGCACTTTGGCTTGGGCGACGCCGGCACGGTGACCGAACTCGAGGTCCATTGGCCGAGCGGGAAGATCCAGCGCCTGGGTCCAGTGCGCGCAGACCAGACGTTGACCCTGCGCGAGCCTTGAGGTGAGCAAGTCGTTCCATAGGGGTAGGGATGGCGTCGAAGCGCCACCCCTCCCTCCGAACCGGACGGGCGGATTTTCCCGCATCCGGCTCTCCGGTCGGTGAGTCCCCGCCAACCCTCGGACAGGTCTTCATGCGGGACTGGCTCGCTGCCCACAGGCTAAGGCGGTTAGGGAGATTAGCCCGTGGTCCGCGCAGTAAACGTTGGGATAGCGTTGATGATCTCGTCCGTGTCCGATCCCTTTGCGGCCAACACGCCCTCGCAGCACGCTCCGCAGGCGCATTCGCACCCATTGATCCACTCGTCGATACCCGTCGCCGGTGCCGCCCCGAAAGTAGGCGGCCCATCCTTTGAGCCGGCGATCGATTCGCTCGATCATCTAGCCCAGGCTTTGCCCGCCGTTGCGGGGAGTCACCTTGCGCAGGCTCTCCTTGAGCCGAGCCACACTCTTGTCCCGCGGCCGTTTCCGCCCGCGTTCAAAGTGCCAGCCCAGAAAGTCGAACCCGCCGGGTTGACGGGCGTCCACCAGGCGCGTCTTGTCCGGATGCAGTGTCAATCCAGCCTTCCTCACCCACTGCCCTACCTGAGCCAAGGCCCTTTGCGCCTCAGCCTCGGTGCGACAGAGCACGATGAAGTCGTCGGCATACCGAATCATCTCATAGCCTTGCTCGGCCATCTCACGATCCAGTGAGGCGGTACGGCCGGTTCATGGGGGTGGCACGGAGCCTGCCGGTCCTGGGTTGCCGGGGCGCGGACTAGGGCTATTATGGTGGCATGAGTACGGTCAAGAAGCTGTTGCACACCCGGTACCGAGTCGACGACCTCGAGCGCACGATCCGCTTCTACAAGGACGTCCTCGGCTTGCGCGAGGTGCGCCGCCATAAATCGCCGCGCGGCTCGGAACTGGTCTTCCTCCAAACCCCCGTCAGCGAGGAGTTGATCGAGATCTGTAGCTTCCCCGCCAGCGGCCCCGTCCAGGTCCAGCCCGACCTGACCCACCTCGCCTTCGAGGTCGACAGCCTCGCCGACTTCGCCCAACACCTGTCCAAACTGGGCCTCGCCTACTCGGACGGTCCCCACCTCAAAGACGATGGCAGCGGCTTCGCCTTCATCGACGCACCCGAGGGATACGAAATCGAACTCATGCAGCGCCCCACCCAGTACCTCCTCGCAAGCCAAACCGCTAGCCGCACCGCCTAGCCGTCGTCCCCGCCAACGCCCCCGTTGACAGGCCACGCCGGCGGCCCGGATAGTCTCTCCCGTGGCGCGCACGTACGACTTGGTGATGACCCATAAGCTGGACGCGGATGATTTCTTCATTCACCGCGTGCAACAACATTGCGCCGAACGCCGCCTGAACTTCTTCCTGATCGAACCGCTCTGGGTCAGCGAGTTCCTCGACAAGTACGATCGTGGCGAGGTCTGGGCCCGCGTCCTCCTGAACCTGCACAGCGAACATCATGACCCCACCGACCTTTATCATCGCCTCGTCCGCCTCGCCGAAGCCCGCGGCACCCGCGTGATCGACCCACCGGCCGTGGCCCGGCCCGCGTTCGATAAGGCGGCCCTCCACCCCCGCCTCCTGGCGGCTGGCTTGTGTGCGCCACACACCGTCATCGTCCCGCGCGGCGACGCCCCCCAGTTCCGGCTCGGCGAAGCCGAACGGGCCGAGTTGGGTTCGCCGTTTGTCATCAAACCCGCCCAAGGCTACGGCAAACGCGGCGTGATCTTCGACGCCACCAGCGAAGCGGACGTCACGCGGTCCATGGCGGAATGGCCAGACGATCGCTACCTGGTCCAACGGCGGATCGTGCCCCGCTCGATCGCCGGTGAACCGGCCTATTTCCGGGTCTACCACGTCTTCGGCTCGATCTGGTGTTGTTGGTGGAATTGCTATACGGACCGGTACCGGACCTTGCGCCCCGAGGAAGAGGAACAGCACGGCCTGCGCCCTCTGCGCGGCATCCTGGTTCCCCTGGCCGCGCTCACCGGCATGCAGTTCTTCTCGAGCGAAGTCGCGCTGACCGAGGCGGGCGAGTTCGTCCTGATCGATTACGTGAACGATCAGTGTCATCTCCTGTGCCAGACCGCTAGCCCGCAAATCGGCGTGCCCGACGACGTGGTGGCCGCGATCGCCCAGCGTTTGGTCGAGAGCGCCCACACCCTCATCGCGCATGGCTGAACCCCGCCCCCACCGCCCACCCGCCGACGCCGACGCCCGCGTCCGGCCACCCGCGCCCCCCACCAGCCCACCGGTCCTCTGGCGGGCCGGTCGGTTCCGGTTCGAGTTCCCCCGGCCAACCCTCGTGATGGGCATCGTCAACGTCACTCCCGACTCGTTCTCGGACGGCGGCCAGTTCCTCGAGCCCGAAGCCGCCCTGGCGGAGGTCCAACGACAGATCGCCGAGGGCGCCGACGTGGTGGACATCGGCGGAGAATCCAGTCGGCCCGGGGCCGACCCGGTGAGCGAGGCGGAAGAATGCCGGCGGGTGTTGCCGGTGCTCGAGGCGTTGGCCGGGCGTGTGGCGGTGCCGCTCTCGATCGACACGCAGAAACCGGCGGTGGCGCGGGCGGCCTTGGCTGCGGGGGCGAGCATCGTCAATGACGTGGCAGCCCATCGGGCTGACCCAGCCATGTGGGAGGTGGTCGCGGCCGCCGGGGCGGGTTACGTGTGCATGCACATGCAAGGCTCCCCCCGCACCATGCAGCAACAACCGCACTACGAGGACGTGGTGCGTGAGGTGGGGCAGTTCTTTGCCGAGCGATTGGGGCGCTTGGCGGCCAGCGGCGTCGGCCCGCGGCAGGTGGTCTTGGACGTCGGCCTCGGGTTCGGTAAGACCCTCGAACACAATTTGCGATTGCTGGCGCGACTGAGAAGCTTTAGAAAGTTTCAACGCCCATTGCTGGTGGGCGCGTCGCGCAAGTCGTTCCTGGGGAACTTGCTGGGGGCCGAGGTCGAGGCCCGCTTGCCAGGGTCGCTCGCTTGCGCTTGCTGGGCTGTGGGGGCCGGAGCGCAGATGCTGCGCGTCCATGACGTGGGCGCGACGTGTCAGGCTGTGCGCTTGTTCGAGGCGCTGCAAACACGAAAGTAATCATGGAGTGGACTGAGGAAGGCTGGCGCGGGTTGGTGGAGATCGTGATCCTGTCGGTGGGCATTTACTACGTGATCACCTTCATCCGCGGCACGCGCGGGGCGCCCGTGGTGGTCGGTTTTCTGTTGGTGCTCCTGGCGCTGACCGTGCTCACCATCGCCCTCGAGTTGCAGGTGCTGAGCCTGCTGCTGACCAATTTCTTCGCCTTCTTCGCCGTGGCGGTCCTGATCCTCTTTCAGCCCGAGTTGCGGCGCATGCTCGGCGAGTTGGGTACCCTGCCGTTCCTGGCCAGCGCCCACGAGCAACGCGAGAACATCGAGGTGATCATCCGCACCGTCGAGCGCTTAGCCGACGTGCGCATCGGCATGCTGATCGCCATCGAGCAGTCCATCCAGTTGGCGGAGGTGGTCGAGTCGGGCATTCTCGTCGATTGCGAGGCCACCTCCGAGATGCTCGAGACCATCTTCTTCCCCAATAACGCCCTCCACGACGGCGGCGTCATCATGCGCGGCGACCGCATCACGCACGCCGCCTGCATCTTCCCGCTCACCCAACGCCTGGACCTGAGCACCTCCCTCGGCACCCGGCACCGCGCCGCCATGGGCCTGAGCGAAGAGACCGACGCCATCGTCGTGGTCGTCTCGGAAGAATCGGGGGCCATCTCCTACGCCTACCGCGGCCAACTGGTCAAAGGCATCACCCTCGAGCAATTGCGCTCGTTCCTGACGGCCATGCTCGTGCGCCCCAACAAGACCCGCAGTGTGGGCAGTTGGCTGCGAGCCCTCTTCAGCCGCCGAACCGCCGCCCCGGCGCCGGACTCCTCCTCCAACCCCCCCGGATCATGAGCTGGCACGCCCGTATCTCGGACAACTTGGTGTGGAAGGTCATTTCCGTCCTCCTCGCCACCCTGATCTGGTTCATCATCCGCTTCGGGTTTCAAGAACGACTCAGTCCGGGCGCCCGCCGCAACTTCAACGGCCTGCCCATCACCGTCATGGCCACCGCCAACGAGGCTCGCGCCTTCCAGGTCGATCCCGGCGTCGTCGATGTCACCGTCCGCGGCGAACCGGGCCTCTTGCGCAGCCTCCAGCCCAGCGATATCGCGGTGTTCGTAAACCTGACCGGCATCCTCGACGCCAAGAGCCTCCGTAAGAAAGTCGAAGTGCACCCACCCGCCGGCGTCACGCTGGTGTGGGTGGCCCCCACCGATGTCAAGGTCGAGGCCCGGCTCACCCCGGATACCCCTCCCCGACCCCAGTCCAACCCCTGATCGCTGGCCAACCGGCCGCCCACCACCGGCGCCGGCCGGGCGCCCGCCATCACGTCAGCCCCCACTCCCGATAGCGCTCCCGTAGGTCCGCCACTAACCGGTCGTACCGCGCCCGCGTCGTGGGTGAGAGCGGGATCTTTGACTGGCCAGCACCGAGGCCGCGCGCCTCGATCGCCGCCGCGACGTTCGACGGAAAATCGAGCGAGTCCACCAACCGCCCGAGCTCGGTCACCCGCGCCGTGGCGGCGGCGGTCTTCTCCGTGTCCCCGCTTTCAGCCGCTCGATGCAGCTCCCGAATCAACTCCGGCACCGCGTTGGCCAGGCCGCTCACGCACCCCGTCACGCCTAGAGCCATCGCCTCCGCCAGCCGCGGTTCGCCCCCCGTGAACACCACAAAGCGCTTCCGCCGCCCCAACGCTACCAAGTCCCGGTGATACTCGAACTCCCCCCCGCTCTGCTTCACCCCACTCACCGGCACGCGCTCCGCCACTCGCGCAATCGTGTCCAGCGCGATCCGGTTCCCAGTGCGCTCGGGAAAATTGTACAGGAACAACGGCAACCCCACCCCCTCTCCGACGCGCACAAACCACTCGACCAGGTCGTCTTGCGGTAGGGGGAAAAACCAGGGCGGCAACAGTGAGATCGCCTCGCAGCCAAGCTCGCGTGCCCATCGGCCCAGTTCGATCGCCTGGGCCGCCTGCATGTCGCTGACGTTCACCAGCGCCGGCCAACCCGCCCACGCGTCCCGCACCGCCTCGAGCACCTGCCGGCGCGCCGCCAACGTCAGCCGCACAAACTCGCCGGTGCTCCCCAACACCATCAAGCCATCCACCTCGTGCTGCTTCAAAAACGCCACGTTCGACTTGAGCGCGGCGAGGTCAAGTTGGCCCTCACGATCCGTTGGCGTCCAAAGCGCCGCCAAGACTCCTTTATGTGGTATCGGCATGGCCAGGGACATTACGCAGGGCCTCGACCGCAACACAAGCCTGGCCCCCACGAAAAACGCCCTCCCCAACCCAACCGCCACCCCCCTCGACACCCGCACCCGTTTCCGCCGGCCAACTTTCTGCTCGCCTTCGCACCGGCTCGGCGGAGAATACTCACCCATACGCAACGACACCTCCAGCGCCGCCGGCGCCGACCAAACCAACCACCCACCTCAACGCCCATGCTTAAGCTGAGCCCCAACCCGCAGGCCACCCCAGATCCCTTGTCTCGCCGCCGCTTCCTCCGGCAATCGTCCCTGGCCGCCGCCGGGGCTGCCGCCGCCTGCCTCCAGTTCCCGAGCGTGGCCCGCGGCCAAGTCACCGCCTTGGACAAGATCAAGGTCGGGGTCATCGGTTGCGGCGGGCGTGGCACCGGCGCCGTGCTCAATGTCTTGGGCGCTGCCACCAACGTCATCTACCCGTCGGCCGGCTACCACACCGAAGACGCCGCCACCGGCGCCGCCGTCGCCAACAAGGACATCGAGGTCGTGGCCCTGGCGGATGTCTTCCTGGACCGCGTCCAGGGTTGTCGGGCGCAACTGGCCCGCATCGGGATTCGGGTGCCGGAGAACCGGTGCTTCACCGGCTTCGACGCCTATCTCAAACTGCTCGAGTTGCCTGAGATCAACTACATCGTCCACGCCACGCCGCCGCATTTCCGGCCCCAGCAGGTCCTCGCCGCCGTCCAGGCTGGCAAACATGTCTTCATGGAGAAACCCGGCGCCGTCGATGGCCCCGGCGTGCGCACCCTCCTCGAGGCGCACACCCTCGCGCTCCAGAAAGGAGTGGGCATCGCCGCCGGCACCCAACGCCGCCATATGCGCGGCTATGACGAGACGATCAAACGCATCCAAGATGGCGCGATCGGCGACGTCGAATACCTGCGCTGCTATTGGAACGGCGGCGTCATCTGGGTCATCGAACGCCAGGACGGCTGGAGCGATATGGAATGGCAGCTCCGCAATTGGAACTACTTCACCTGGATCGGCGGCGACCATTACGTCGAGCAACACGTCCATAGCCTCGACATCATGAATTGGATCATGGGCGCCCACCCCGTTAAGGCCCTGGGCCTGGGCGGCCGCCACGCCCGCCAACACCCCATCCACGGCCACATCTTCGACCACTTCGCCGTCGAGTACGAATACCCTAACGGCGTCCGCATGTTCAGCCAGGCCCGCCAAATGAACCACTGCGAGAATAAGGTCGAGGAGGCCGCCCACGGCACCAAAGGCGTCAGCAATTGCGTCAACTACATCCGCCCCCGCGGCGGGCAACTCTGGCGGTTCCGCGACCGCGAAGTCGACGCCTACCAGCAGGAACACCAAAACCTCATCGCCAGTGTCCGCGCTGGCCAACCCATCAACGAAGCCAAAAACCTCGCCGAAAGCACCCTCACCGCCATCATGGGCCGCGAATCCTGCTACTGCGGTCAGAGCGTCGAGTGGGATACCGCCTTGAAATCGAACCATCGCTGGGGCCCCACCCAGTACCAGTTCGGGCCGCTCCCCTTCCCAGACGTCCCCACCCCCGGCGCCTACAAGTTCGTCTAGCGGCCGTACAGGGCCAGCACATTCTCCGGCGGAACCTCCGGCTGGAACAAGTGCGCCGGACCCAGGATGTATCCGCCCTGGCGCCCCAGCGTCGCGCCATAGTGCCGCGCTGTGGCGCTGACTTCGGCCGGCGTCCCGCGCGGCAGGAGTTGTTGCATGTCGATCCCGCCATGAAAACACAGGCGCCCCCCGAAATCCGCTGCCAACCGCTCGGGCGCCATCGCAGCGCCAACCGGTTGGATGGGATCCAACACATCCACCCCTAACGCGATCAACTCCGGTATGAACGCCCGCACCAGCCCGCAACTGTGGAAGAGCACGCGTGCCCCCAAAGCGTGGATCCGGTCGATCATCGCCTTCAAATACGGCGCCACAAGCTCGCGGAATGTCCCCAGCGAAATCAACGGACCCCGTTGGGTCCCTAAGTCGCTGATCAACAGGTAAAGATCGATGCGCCCCCGCGTCGCCTCCGCCGCGCGCGTGTAGTCCTCGAGATAAAACTCGGTGAACTTGCGGCTCAGAAAATGGCACCAGTCTGGCCGCTCGATCAGGTCCACCAAGAACTCTTCCCAACCCCGCACCAAGGCCGGGCGTTGCCAGACGTCGGCAAACCCATAGACCAACGCGTACGCGTCGTGCCGGCGCGCCTCCTCCGCCAACCCTGTGTAGTCGAACGCGTCCGGCGATGGCCAGGCAAACGCCTCGAGTTCGCCCAGGCTCGACGCCTCCACCAGCGCCCCCTTCACATCCTCGCGCATGGGCCCCCAACCGGTCTCCTGATAGACGTAGCGTTCGCCCCAGAAGTTCTCGTACACGCCTGCCCCAACGGCGCGTTCCGGCGGCGTTCGGGCGTTGCAGTGGCGCAGGTCGATCTCGAGATGCCGCAGCAACGCTTCGCGATCCGGCAGACCGGTGTGCGCGAGCAAGCGCGCCCACGCAGGTTCCTCCGCCCAAAAATCCCGCGGCGTACGGTCCGGCATCTGATAAGCCAAGGCCGCCCGGACTCGCTCGCGCGGTGTCATCGGTTCGACAGCCCTAGCGCCTTACTGATGAGTGGTCGGGATAGACGACACATTGCAGGTAGGGCGCGCAGTCCTCTGCGCGCCGTAAACCACTGTGGACCCATGAAGCCGCGGCGCGCAGAGGACTGCGCGCCCTACCGCCGAGTTGTAGTCCATCTCAGTGCCTCATCAGTAGGCTAGCGCTTGGCGCCTTCGCTCACCTCGACAAACTCCGGTTTCAACTCGCTCTTCGCCACCGCCACCATGTGGCAGGGCGACGTCAGCGCCTGCGTGACCATCGCTCCCGCCGGCGGCGATGTCGCCCGGTAACTGACCTTCAACCGGTTCCCCTCGATCGCCACTCGCGTGATCTCGATGCCGTACCCGCCGGTCGGCTTCTGGCCCAAGGTGAGCACCACTACCATCTCCTTGGCAAAGTCGATCGCCGGCGCCGGTTGGCTCACCGCCCCCCGCGCGCAGTGCTCCGCCCAGAGTCTGGCCCACGCCTCCGGTTGCGTCACCACCAACCGTTGGGCCTTGGTAAGGCCGCTCACCGGCCCGCGGGCAATCTGACGTGTCTGCATCGCTTGATCTGCGTCCGCCCAGCCTGAGCAACCCCAGCCTAAGGCCAGCGCGAACCCGATCGCTCCCATTGCTTGCGCTGCTCGAATCGCTGGAACGGTCTTCATACGAGTGAACAATAGCTGCCCAACCTTCGGCCCGACACCACTGAAACACAAGCCAAACAGCCGCCCCATCGAGCATCCGCGCTCAAACACATTCACCCCTTCCTCGATCCGTCGGCCGCCTTGCCTGAGTCCGTAGCGAGGCGCTCGAGGGCTGCCATGGCGTGTGAAACCCGGCAGGCGCCTGGTGGGGCGCGGGGCGTCAGATCCGCTGGGCGGACGTGGCCGCCCACGCTCCGTCTCGCTGAGGATTTGCCGTATTCCGTGCCGGCCCTGTCATTGGCTCTTGGCCGTGGCTGTCAAACCAGTCGGCCCGCACCAGTCCAAAGCATCCGGGCCTCAGCAGGGGCCAGCGGTCCGCCGCCCAGCCCTTTGTCACAGCCCTCCCGATCCTGGCGGCAGGCGCTCCCACTCAAGTCCGTATGGTGCAAAGGCCGCGAAGTCATCGTCACGCGTGACCCAGCAACACCCGTGCTCGATGGCGACGGCGGCGTGCTGCGCATCGCCAACTCGCTTCCCAGCGACCCCCGTTTTCCGACACAGCGTCGCCGCGATCTCCCAATGTCGGGCGCCGGGCAACAGCCAACGGCAACCGGGCGCCTCACGCAAGCGTTCGATCGTCAGGAGCGCGACCGGCAGAGGCGTGGGATGGGCGTGAAAGCGCGGGTGCGAGACAATCCGCACAAAGGCCACCGCCACCAACGCTGAGAGGCCAAAAGGCGCTCCGGAATTCACCAGCGCCTCCAGCCAGTCCCGATAGAACGCATGGGCAGACTCATCCTCGCGGTGCGCGTAGACGAGGATGTTCACGTCGGGCGTCTTCATCCTCCGTCGTCTCGGAGATCGGCGATGTCCTCTGGGGACGAGTCTTCTTTGGCGCCTGAGCCGAAGGTCGGCACCGAGAACCGAGCGCGGTGCGCCGGTGGCTCGCGCTTCCTCAAGGCCTCGCGCAGGGCGAGCGTGGTGAACTCACTGACAGTGAGCCCGGCCTCGATAGCCTGGCGCTTTACATCCAAGAGCACATGATCATCGATCACCAGCGTGGTCCGCACAGAGGCGATCATATATATGGGCATTGAGCTGTCAAGACCCCGAATCCGCCGCTGTGATCGTCGCTCACCAGCGCCAAGCGAGTGGCGTGCAGGGCAGTGCGGTCCAGAGCAGAGCGTGCCCAGTCAGCTCTGCCACCTTGCCCTCCACCGCGCAGGTCAACCTCATCCCCAATCCTATCCTGTCCTCTCCTGTCAACCACTTTTGACCTGTCCTATTGTCGACGCCTTATACCCGCACCCGGGGACTGGCCCCCGGCCCCCCTTCGTGTCGTGCCTTTGCCCGGCCCCAAGGCTCTGCTCGGCTGAACGGAACGGAATGATCGGGACAGAAGATTCACGCTCCCCTCCCCGGCATCGCCCCCTCGCATGCTCTCGCGGTTTGTGCGGTTCGCACTCCTCAACCGAAACCACCCACCCCCACCGACGGCTCATCCTTAGCAACTCTCGCGGCTCTCGCGACTCTCGCCCTCGCCGACGGACACCGCCTCGGCCCCGTTCTCGCCCGGCTTGGGATCGACCAGCGCAATCAGAGTCTGATCTTTGCTCGGCGTCGGCGGATTGTTCGCCGTGAACAACCGTAGCCCGCCCCCGCCATCGACAACAAACAACGGCAAAGCTCTCGCACCCTGCCGATTGCGCCAGGCGTCGAATGTGAATTCCTCGGTCAACGTGGTCTTGCGAACACTCGCCCCGTCCACCAACCGCGCCAGGAGCTGATCCAGATGGACATCTTTGCCGAACAGCAACCGCCCATGCGGCGCCAATTCAGTCCTCTTGCCTGGAGCTGCGGCTTCAACCTGAACCTGGTACACCTCCGACCGTCCGAAGAACTCGACAAAGCCCATGGCAGCCAGGGTGTTGACCTCGTGGTTCGACGTCAGGGCCACCAACCGGCCGATGCCGCTCAGCTCGAGTTCGTCGCGCGCATGCTCCGAAAGCACGTTGCCATAGTAGGTGGGCAGACCGGCGAGCCGCGCCGCCGCCAGATTCTCCCAGTTTGTGTCGGCCAACAACACCGGCACCTCCTCAGCCATCAGCGCCTTGCCCATCGCCCGAGCCAATGGATGCGCCCCCACCAAGAGCACCCCTTGAGGGTTGGGTGTGGACAACTTCAGCCACTTGGCCAGCGGCGCCGTCGTCAGGCCGTAGAGGGCGACCGTGCCCACAATCACCAGGAACGTCACCGGCACCAGCTCGAGCGCCCGCGGATGGCCTTCGGCCGCCAAACGCAACGCGAACAAAGACGCTACCGCCGCCGCCACAATCCCGCGAGGTGCCAGCCAAGACAGAAAGACGCGCTCCTTGAGCGTCAACTCCGAGCGCAGGCTCGAGACCAACACCGACAAGGGCCGCACCACGAACACCAGCGCGGCCAGGAAACCGAGACCCGCAGCCGGGCTCAACTGGCGTACCTGCTCGACCGACAGCCGCGCCGACAACAAAATGAACAAGTACGCGATCAGGAGCGTGCGCAAATTCTCCTTGAACTCGACTATGTGCCGGATATGGACGCTCCGTTGGTTGGCCAGAGCGATCCCCATGATGGTCACCGTCAGAAGCCCAGCTTCGTGTTGGAGTTGGTTGGACAACGTGAACATGGCGACCACGAGCATCAGGGCCACCGGGTTTTGGAGGTGGTCCGGCACCCAAAACCGCTCAAAGGCGAGTACCAGCAAGCGGGCCGCCCCAATGCCCAACACCCCGCCCACCAGCAGAGTCTTGCCGAAGCCGACGGCGGCCAGCAGAGGCACCGAGGCTGCCTCCTTGGCGATGATCGCCTCGAAAACCAACAGCGCCAGCAGCGCGCCGATCGGGTCGATCAAGATCCCCTCCCACTTCAGCGTCGAGCCCACCCGCCGAGCCGGTTGAACGTGCCGCAACAGCGGCATCACCACCGTCGGCCCCGTCACCACCAGCACCGCCCCCGTCAAGATCGACAACTCCCATCCCCACCCAAACAGCCCATAAGCTGCCACCGCCGCCAATGCCCAGGTTACCAGCGCCCCCACCGTGATCAGATTCCGCACCACCCCAGCAATAGTCTTGAGCTCGTGCAACTTCAGCGTCAGACCGCCCTCGAACAGAATCAATCCAACCGACAACGACACCAGCGGCATCAGCCAGTCCCCTAGGAGCTTGTCCGGGTCTAGCCAGCCCAGGATCGGCCCGGCGAGAAACCCGAACAGGAGCAGCATCAGGATTGACGGCAGGCGCAGTCGCCAAGCCACCCACTGTGCGCTGATCCCCAGCACGATCATGCCCGCCAAGCTCACCAGGAGACGCTCGTCCATAACCCAATGGCCAGGCCTGTAAACGGGCCGCATCGTGAATGCAAGGAGGCAATTCCTCAGGACCAGCGCCCACCCCCGCGCCGCTCCCACCCGCTCCCCGATCCCCCCGTTTTCCCTCCAGGCGAGTTTCTCTCGGCGCCTGCGGTCCAAAAGGCCTCCCCGTTTCTGTCACTGTCAACAATGTTTCACCTGTCTAATGTTATTGCTGGCTTCCTGTGCCGGCCCGTTGCCTTTGTGAAGGTGTCAATGTCTTTATGCCTGTCTTATTGACTTACAAGCTCTTGGACCAGAGCTCTTGGACCAGGGACCAGTGAGAAGTGGAGACTGGAGAGTGGAGTGGAGTGGAGTGGATAGGGGGATTCGGCGGGTGGCCCAATCCCCATCCTATCCTTCGATCCTTCAGCGCGCTACAGAGGGTGCCTCATGCCTCGGGGGGAGCGTCAGCGTCAGCGCGATACTCGATGACCTCGACACGTTCGAGGGTGACTAACCCGCCGCCCAGCATCTCCGAAAGCAACGGAAGGAAGGCTCGAATCTTCTCCTCGCTGTCCACGATCTCGATGACCATCGGCAGGTCCAGGGAAAGCCGGAGGATCTTCGCCGTGTGCAGCCGGCTCGACTTGCCATAACCCATCGGCCCCCGCAGGACCGTGGCACCCGCAAGGTGTTGTTCGCGAGCCTTCAGCACGATCGCCTCGTGCAGCGGGCGATGTTGCCACCGGTCGCTCTCGCCAATGAAAATGCGCAACAGAAACGCGGCGTGTGGAATATGCATGTCAAGTTTAGGGTCCCTTAGGCGAGCTGAGGTCCAGGCCGAGCAGATGGCCCAGCCATACGGCTGCCAGACAAAGGCCGACCGACGCCAAGACGTATACGCCGGCACGGCCCCATTCACCCTCCTGGGCCAGGGTCAGCGTTTGGAGACTGAACGAGGAGAATGTGGTGTAGCCGCCCAGCACGCCAATCATGATGAACTGACGCGTGGAGGGCGTCACCCACCAGCGTCCCTCGGGCGCCGTGAGCGTCGCCAAGAGCCCGATGACGAATGAACCGCTCAGATTCACGAGCAGCGTGCCCCAAGGGAACGTCTCGCCAAAACGGCTGGCGGCCCAACCGGATAGCCAAAACCGCCCGATGCTGCCGAGGGCGCCGCCCAAGCCAACCCAAAGATAATCCCGCATACAATCCGCCCAAGACCCTACGCCGTCGGGACTTGAGAGTCCATCCAAACACCCAAACAAGAACAGCCCAGACCTGGCGCTGTCTTGTCGAGGAGGCGATCGAGCTGCGGGGGGGGTAGGGGCAGGGGGCACAGTATCGGACCGGGAGTCTGGGGCCAGGGGCCCGGGCCAGAGTGCCGCCGGGGTCACAGTAACAACAGGCAATGTCAACCACTTTTTATCTGTCCTATTGTGTAGACAGGACCAAGTCGACACGGCCTGGCTACTGCGGGCGACAGCGGGCTTGTGCACCTCGGACCGGACCGGTGGCCGTGCAGGAAACCTCTCCCTGTCAACGACTTTATATCTGTCTTACTGTAGGACCGATGGGAAAGTCGGCGTCGATGGCTGGCGCCTACGGAACAAGGTTGTCAATAACCACAGGCCGGTCTCTACCGCTACCGCTACCGGTACTGGCGACGATGACCGACTCCCCCGGAGCCTGGTTGAACGAAGAGGCTTCGTTCCTTCCGGTGGGGCTGGCCGGCAACCGCGGATAGGCGTCCTGGGGTTGAGCCGGCACCAGTCGGACGGCCTGGCCGCCGCGCGGTGGGAGGACGACCTGGAGGGCGGTCTCGGCTCCGACGCGGTACCGGTCGATCCGCACGCGGGTCCGCGTCGGAACGGCGGGGTCGTGGGAGTAAAGGTGCGCAACGTATGGGATGCGACGCGGGAGGAAATCCAGGGGCACCGCCAAGGAGCGTGCTTGAGCGTCATTCATGCAGCCGAGGTACCACTCGGCCTGGTGCCGCCGGGCGATGATGGCGAATTCCCCGATCTTGCCGTGCAAGACGCGGGTGTCGTCCCAGACGGTGGGGATGTGGTCGAAGAACTCGAGTTCAGGCTCGGTGCCGATGGCGGTTTCGGCGCCTCCAGCGCCCCCGGCGCGGGGCGGGGAACCGGCCGGGCGATCATACCAGTAAAGGAATTGCCAGGGGCTGTAGATGCAGACGGCCTTGGCCAGTTGATAGGCGTGGGTGGCGTTTTGGGCAACGCGTCCATCGTAGTAACAGATGGTGTTGTCGGCGGCGCCAGCTAGCATCCGGGTGAAGAGGAGGGTCAGCGTGAGGGAATTGGCTGGGCGCGTTTCATCGCCGGCGATGCCCTCCTGAGTCATCAGATTCGGATAGGTGCGGCTGTAGCCGGTGGGTCGGTATTCGTCGTGGACGTCCACCATGAGCCGATGTTCGGCGGCGTTGCGGATGGCATGGTGGAGCCAGCGCGTGGCGGCCTGCGAGCCAACCTGAACAAAGCCGAACTTCATGCCTTGGACACCCCACTGACGGTACAAGGGCAGGAGTTGGTCCAGTTGCCGCTCGAGCGCGCGCCGGTTGACGTAGAGAATGATGCCGATGCCGCGCTCGGTCGCATAGCGGATGACCTCGGGGAGGTCAAGTGGGCCCTTGGACCGGCTAGGATCGAGCGTGACGGTGGTGGCGTCCGACTCATCGGAGTTCTCGGGGCCGTACCAGCCGGCATCGAACTCGACGTACTGGAGATTACGTTGGACGGCGAAATCCACGCAGGCCTTGCCGCCTACGGTGGTCAAGGTGACTTCGCGAATGACCTTTCCGGGCTTGATCCAGGAGGTGTCGGGGAGGGCGCATGGATCGTTGAGGTTGAGGAGCAGATCGTTGTTTTCGAGCAAGCGCCCGGGGCGGTCGGCCACCATGACCACGCGCCAGGGGGTGACCAATGGCAGGGCGGTCTCGACGCGGCTGCTCAGGTCGCTGATCAAGCTGTGCGGTTCCCCGGTTAACGGCGCCAGCTTCATGCGGGCGTAATCGACCAGACGCGCCTCAGCCAGCGCCACCCACACATCCTCGGCGACCTGGATGGTCAAGGGCCGTTCGCAGCCGGGTCGGAGTTGGCTCAGCGGGACCCGTTCGTAGTTGCCCTGAGCGCTGTAAACCGCCCAAGCCGGGTGATCGTCCGTGAAGCGAAACTCCGTGAGTTCACGGGCGAGAACGATTCGTTCGAGACCGGGCTGCTCGGGCAGAGCGTATCGGAAGGCTGCGCCCTGGTTGTAGGCGCGCAAGGTCAGCTCGAGCAATCGCCGGGGCGGCTCCGTCTCGCGCAACAGGACTACGATTTGGCGGTAGCGATCGCGGACGACGCTGCGCTCACCGTAGACGGGGCGCCAGGTGTTGTCGTGCCGACTGGTCGCAAGGTTGACGATCTCGAAGCCCGACTGCAGCGGGGTTGGGACCAAGGCCAGACCCAACCGCGAGTCTCGGATGATGGGTTTGTTGCGATAGGCCACTTGGTAGGTGGGGGCTGCGGGTGCATTGGGGTCATTCTGCAAAGCGAACCGTACGGTCAAGAGGGTATCCGGGGAGTGGATCTCGATGGTGGGAGTGGCCTGAGCCCAGGAACTGAAGGCGAAGAGCAGCAGGGCGAAAGCGCAGATCGAGGGCAGCCGCGGTTGTTGAGGAACTGGGCCGAGTTGGTCACGGCGAGCACTGCTCGGGCGGGCCCCTGCGGCCGCCAGCGCGGCTAAGGGCCAGGGGCAGGGGCGTGGGGTTGGAACCGCGGGATCAGGGATCCGGCGGAGCTCGGGCGGACAGGGGTAGGGTGACGTTTCACCCGACGAACATTTGGCCCCGGGCAAGGCAATCGCAGAGTTGGCCATAGACATAACGGAGGGCCTCGCGCGAACTGTCCGAACCGAGCGCTCGGAGCAGGCGCCGAGCGAGTGTGCCCTGGCCGAGGATTATGTCTAGAGCCTGTACGCTGTCAGGCTCGAATTCGCTTGCGACCTTCAGGTTCTGGGCGAGGTGTTGCCAGAGGTCACCGGCGGCGCAGGCGCCGGGGCGGTCCCAGCCGAAGGTGTCGAGGTAGCGGCGGTCTTGGATTTGGGCGGCCTCAGCGTCTTGGATGGTGGCGAGGAGAATGGTTTCGAGGGGGTCGAGGGCGAGGTTTTTTAGGGAGGCCAACGGCTGCCAGCGTTCGCCGACTAAGGCGCGGAGGACGGCCACGATGAGCTGCGTCACGGCCAGGTCGGCTTGGGGACATTCTTGGGTATCGAGGACCCGGATCTCGATGCTACCGCGGCCGAACCGGGCAATGGCGCCGCGCGCATTGAGGAATTCGTCCTGCAACACTCCTTCGGCGTCGTGTGGGGCGACGTCCCGGTACATCGGTTCGAGGATGTGGCGGGCGTACTCGACTTCGGAGAAGATGGCTTCTGGGATCACGCGGCCGGTGATCGAGGGGATGCGTGCTGAGTTGGTGCGGTAAACGGCCAGCCGAGTGTCCAGCCAACCGGTCGGATGCGCCTCGAGGACCGGGGAACTGGCGGCCAGGGCGGGCAGGATGGGGAGGAGGGCGCGGATGGCGGCGTGCAAGGCACCGAACTCGCGGTCGTCGGCGAAGGGGAGGTTGAGGTGGAGGCTCTGGAGGTTGGACCAACCGTGACCTTGGCAGCCGAAGATGCGGTGGTAGGCCTGGTAGACTGGGCTGTATTCGTGTGGCCAGAGGCGGGTCTCGCGCACGGGATCCATCCAGGGATGCATGGCGGTGGGCATGAGGCGCGCGCCCCAGATGTCCAGTTGGCGCTGGGCGGCAGCCACTTCTGCCTGGAAACCGCGGGCCAACCCGGGCAAAGCGGTCGCGGGGCCGTTGGTCTTAAACTCGATGACATGCAGCACGAGTTCGTTGGACCAACAGAAGCGGCCGCGTTCGACGTCGGCATCGTAGGCGCCCGTGACGGACCGAATGAGTTCGTCGCTTAGAGGCCGCACATCGAGGGTGTCGGCATCGACGATCATGTACTCGAGTTCGACGCCGGTGGCGGCGAAGAGGGCCAGCCGGGGCGAGGTGCGGTTCATGCGGGCAGCCCCTGGCGGCGGCGTTCGAGGCGCTGGAGGAACACCTCCATGATGCGTTGGTAGAGGGCGTCTTTGAGGATGGCGTCTTCGAAGCCGGCCTGAATGGTGGGGTTATCGTTGACTTCGATGACATAGCATTTGCGACCGACCTGCTTGAGGTCGACGCCGTAGAGGCCGTCGCCGATGAGGTTGGCAGCCTTGAGAGCGGTGCGGACGACGCGGCTGGGCGCCAACTCGACGGGGAGGGTCTTGACGCGGCCGTAGCGGGCGTCTTCGTCGTCGTGGCGGTTGATGATCTGCCAGTGTTTGTCGGCCATGAAATACTGGCAGGCATAGAGGGGCTTGCGATCGAAGATGCCGATGCGCCAATCGAACTTAGTGGGGAGGAATTCCTGGGCAATGACCAGGTCGGACCGCTCGAGCATGGCGGTGGCCTCCTGCGTGACGGCGTCGGGGGTCTCGGCCTTGATGACGCCCTGTGAGAAGGCGCTGTCGGGCTGCTTGAGGATGCACGGCAGACCGAGGGCGGGCACGATTTGGTCGAGGTTGTCCCGGTGCACGATGAGGGTCTTGGGGGTGAGGATGTGCCGCTGGTCGAGCAACTCGGCCAAGTACACTTTGTTGCCGCACTTGAGGATGGAATCGGGGTCGTCGACTACGACCAGACCCTCTGCGACCGCGCGGCGGGAGAAGCGGTAGGTATGATGGTTGACGCTGGTGGTCTCGCGGAGGAACAACGCATCGAACTCGGCCACGCGGGCGAAGTCTTCCTTGTCGATGACTTCGGCGTGGATGCCGAGGTTGGCGGCGGCCTTGATGAACTTCTCGATGGCCGGTTCATCGGAGGAGAGGTCCTTCGCTTTAGGGTCGAACAGGATGGCCAGATCATACCGCTCGACAATCCGGGGCCGCGTGGTGGGGCCACGGCCGGCCAGGTATTGGGAGGCGGCCTCGACGACGAAGTCGTGGTGGGCGTCCGGGATGTCGCGGGCGGCGATGGGGCCGATGCTCTGGAGTTCCCAGCGGTCGGCGCGGACAAACTCCGCGCGCACGAACGGGGCTTGGAACAGCTTGAAGAGGGCCGCGCTGAGGCGGTCGTGTTTGGCCGCCAGGTTGCGCCCGAAGTAGATGCTCAGGGTGAACCGTTTTGAGCGCACGCCGACCAGGCCTTCCTGGATGATCTCCTCGAGTTCATCGGACATGAGCCGAATCACCGTCTGCGATTTCATGTCCTGGATGGTGGCGATGTCCGGGATCGGCTTGTGGCCACGGGCGGCGGCGAGCAACGACACGTAATAGCCCGTGCTTTGGTACCGATAGGAACGGCAGAAGTTGAACACCTTCGCCCGGTCCAGATCGCCATACTTCGGGTCGACCAAGTACGAGCGCGCGGCGACCACCTCGACGCCGGGCACGCGCAGTGGCCACTCGAGGGGGTTATTGACCACGATCAGAATGCGCATAGGAACGAGCGGGACAAGCGGAGTCGAGTACGGGGTAAGGTCGGGTGAGGGAGACGGAGGTTCGAGTTCGAGCCCTCAAAGCTCGGCCCAGGGCGGGGTCCACCAGGGCCAGGAAGGTCGCGGGCGAGGGTTCACGGGAGGACGTCAACGCGGCCGGATGACCATGAGATTGGCGTCGTAAGTGACAATGCCCAGCAGAATGGCCCCGATGAGCCGGTCCATCGTGACCTGGTAATGTTGGGAGGGCGCCACGGGGTTCGGCAGGAGCGGATCCGCAATACTCACCGTCCGCTCTTCTTGGTCGTAGCCAGACAACAACACGAAATGCCCCGTCGGCTCGCCGCGGAGGTCGTCATAGTCGGACTTGGGCCCGTATTCGCGCGCGCAGCCGTACAAGTAGGTGGCGCTCAACCCGGTGAGGACGGGGAACTGGCGGTTGAGATAACTGCGGATGAGGGCTTTGGTCAGGTCGGCAAACCGCAGTTCGCCGCCCAACTCCAGGAACTCGAGGTACGCGGTCGTGGCGGCTTGAAGTCGGTCTCCCCGCTTGTGGGCTCGCTGCGCCTCGAGTTTTGCCCGCAGGGCCAAGGGTTCGAGGCCGAACCAGGTCGGGTCGAACATCTGCAGGTTGTAAGCGTAAATGCGCGCACGGTAACCGCGCTGCAGGGCATGGCAGGCCAAGAGCACGCCTAAGGTGCCCCCGCTCGGCAACCGGGGAATCTCGCGCGTGACCGTGCTCAGGGAAATGCGGTCCCCGTAGTAGCGGTAGAGGGCGTGCAAACAGGTCGGTCCGCAGGTCTCATCGGTAGGCTGCGGCCGCATCTGGAGACTGAGTTGGACTTTCATGGGCGTGACCGGCGGTGCCATTGGCTGGGCGGACGGCCTCTTGCCACGGCGGTGGGTCGGACCACGCGAGGCTGAGTGAAGCAAGTCGGCCCCGGGGTGTCAATTGGCGGAGCGCGACGGGTCCGCAGCGGAAACCGCTTCCCTTGCCCCGGGCTGGCGCCGTAAGCTCCCGGGCAGGGTCCCAGTGAACAGCAACCAGGCTGGGCGCTCTGGAGCCGCGGCGGGATCTGGCAGGCGGCGCCGTGCGAGCGCCCGCAAATGGGTCGATGGATCGCACGAAAGGACAGCTCACGATGAACAATCCAATTTGGGTCATGACCTCCGCGTTCAAGCCCTTGACGCTCGATCAAGTGCTGGAACGGACCCTCGAGATCGGAGCGCAGGGCATGGAATTGTGCGTCTTCCGCCGGGACGGCACGCGCTCCGATCACGTGGCGACGCACCTGCCCTACGACGACTTCGGGCTCGACCAGGCCAAGGGCCTCATCGACACCTGCAATCGCCGCGGCCTCCGCTTCTCCGTGGGCGCTTACGAGAACCTGATCGGAGGCGACCCCGAGCATCGCGTCCGCAACCAGAACCACCTGCTCAAGCTCATTCGCATCGCCCACCTCTGCGGCGGCGACGCGAACGACGTGAAGGTGGGGACCTTCGTCGGGTACCAGAGCGAGCTTGGAGCGAAGGAGGGCGGTTTCGAGAGGAATCTCGAGGAATACGCCCGCGTGTTTCGGCCCATCGTCCAGTATGCCGAGGACCTCGGCGTGACGTTGATCTACGAGAATTGCCCCATGGAAGGCTGGCGCCCGGCAGCCAGCCCGACGACTTACAACAACCTGCCCGGGTGCTTGGCCGCGCGCAAACTCATGTACGCTCTGATCCCGAGTCGGGCGCACGGCGAGACCTACGATCCTTCGCACGACGTGTGGCAGAACATCGATCCGCGCGACGCCCTCCGCGCGTCGGACCTCAGCCGAATCCATCGCGTCCATGTCAAAGGCACGCGCCTCATGAACACCCCTGCCCGCGTCCACTGGGGTGCCCTTTACCCCATGCAAACGGTCTCCCCGGACCTCGCCGCCCGCGCCGGTGTGCCGATCCCCGCCCACGAGTGGGATCGCCACCATTACGAGCCGATGCTGCCCGGGTTCGGCGGCAACGACAGCATGGATTGGCGCGGTTTCCTCGAGACGCTGATGCAGCTCGGATACCAGGGCCCGTTCGTGATCGAGAATGAAGCCGCGAACTCGGCGCACACGGGCAACCTCGGCGCCACCGTCCAGGGCTTCCGTGCCGCGGTGCTTTGTCTAGCCCCGATCGTCTGGCCGTTGGTGTCGCAGGCCGGGTACCAGTTCGACCGTGCCAAAGTGGCCCCGCTGCGGGAGCCCGCCGGCAAAGATGTTCCGGTTCGCACGATGCAACAGTTGCAGTGACGCGCGGTCGATCCTCTGGGGACGATCTGGCGCGGTCGAGGAGAACTCGGAGTGCGTGTGAAGATTCTGGTGGGGCTGGTGGGGGCCTGGGTGTGGGCGGGCGGCGCAGGGGTGTTGGGGCAGACCCTCAGCTATCTGGACCTGGTCCAGCGGTTGACGGACCTCGAGGGTTTGGCGGTCCTGCCTGAGCCGGGCGAACAGTGCGCGCAGTGGTCGAGCTACGATCGCCAGAGCCGTTACGACGATGCCACAGAGAAGTACGTCGCTTGGGATGCAAACGGTGACGGCGAAGGTCACCTGGGGCAGGACGGGGACCGGATCGTGATGGCGGAGATGCGCGGGCCTGGTTGCATCTGGCGCATCTGGTCGGCCGCTCCGAAGGAGGGCCACGTGCGGGTGTACCTGGACGACGCTCCCGAACCGGCGATCGACCTGCCGTTCCGGCGCTACTTCGACCGT
>VHCO01000091.1 GCA_016871715.1 Verrucomicrobiota bacterium | reverse complement strand
AGCCGTTGCCGGTCAAGGATCCCGAGCGGTTGGTCATGGTCCTGCAACGGAGCGCCGCGTTCAAGCTCCCCCACGGCCACTCCTGGCCTGACTATCAGGATTATAGGCAACGCGTCGCCCCGTTCGAGGACGCCCTGGCGCTCTTCATGAGCCCGGTCCACATGAGTGCGCCCGGCCAAGAACCGGATCGGACCTGGATCGAGGCAGTGAGCGGGAATTACTTCCCGATGTTAGGTATCGCGGCGGGCCACGGCCGGGTGTTCCGGGCCGAGGAAGGTCGCGTCCCCGGCGCCGACCCGGTGGTGGTGCTGTCGCACGACTATTGGCAGCGGAAGTTCGGCGCCGACCCGGCGTTGGTGGGCCAGGCGATCGTGTTGAACGGCCACCCGTTCACGGTGATCGGGATCGCGCCGGCAGGGTTCAACAGCGCCCAATGGGCCATCGCCCCGAGTGCGTTTGTCCCCGCCACGATGTTGGGCCAAATCATCGAAGGCGGGGCCGAGCTGCTCGAGCAGCGCGGGGCTCCCGCCTTCAAGGTCATGGCCCGACTCGAGCCCGACGCCACGCTGGCCCAGGCGCGCGCGGCGGTCGAGGTCGTCGCTCGCCAATTAGCGGCCGACTATCCCAAGGAGCACGTCGAGGCGCGGGTGAGTGTGGTGCCCGAACCGCATTGTCGGCCGGAGCCGACTTTTAGCGACTTCATGCCGTTGGCGGCGGCGGTGTTCATGGTTCTGGTGGGCTTGGTGCTGCTGATTGCCTGCGCCAACGTGGCCAATCTCATGTTCTCGCGTGCGCTGGTGCGGCAGCGGGAGATGGGCATCCGGACTGCGCTGGGCGCCACGCGCTGGCGATTGACCCGGCAACTGCTGACCGAGAGCGTGGTCTTGGCGCTGCTAGCCGGCGGGGTGGGGACCTTGGTCGCCTCGTGGGGCGCCGCGGCCCTCGCCGGATTCAATCCGGCTGGTGACATTCCCGTGCGCACGGACCAGGCTTGGGGCTGGCGCACGTTCGTGTTCACGGGTGTGATTTCGCTGGTGGCGGGGGTCGTGACCGGCATCGTGCCGGCGCTGCGCGCCACGCGGTTGGACGTGCAAACCATCCTCAAGGAAGGTGGCCACGCACCCTCGAGCTGCGGCCGGCATCTTTTTCGCAGTGGCCTGGTGATCGGCCAAGTGGCGTTGTGCTTGGTGGTGCTCAGTGCCGGCGGGCTGTTTCTCGAGAGCCTGCGTCAAGCCGCCCGGTTCGACCTCGGCTTCCGCACCGATCGCCTCCTCATGGCCTCGCTCGATCTTGGGCTCCAAGGCTACGAGGACCCGCGCGGCCGACAGTTCCTCGAGCAGCTCACCGAACGGCTCGAGGCCCTGCCGGGGGTGGAAGCGGCTGCGGTAGCCGGGGTGGTTCCGTTCGACTACGGCGTGCGCATGGCGGACCTGGGCGCCGAAGGGCAAATCAGCGAAGGGACGCCGGGCAAGGACGGTTACCAAGCCGTCGCCTTCAACCCGATCGGTGTCGGTTATCTGAAGACCACGGGCCTGACCCTACTCCGCGGCCGCGATTTCAACACCAGCGACCACGCCGCGGCGCCCAAAGTCGCTCTGATCAATCAGGTCCTCGCCCAGAAGTTCTGGCCGGACCAGGATCCGCTGGGCAAACGGTTTCGCTTCGACCGCGGCGGCGAGTTCACCGAGGTCGTCGGCGTGGTCCGCGACGGCAAATACGTCATGATCGGCGAGGAACCGCGACCTTACGTTTACATCCCACTCGACCAGCGGTATTCGTCGCCAGCCACGGTCCATGTGCGAACCACCGGCGACCCCCTGACGCTGGTGCCGACGCTGCGTCAGGTCTTGGCCGAGTTGGATCCGCACCTACCGATCTACAACGTGCGGACGATGACGGAGCATCTGCGCAACAGCGCCTTGGCGATGATGCCGCTGCGGATGGGTGCGACCCTGGCGGGGGTTCAAGGCATCCTGGGCCTGCTGCTGGCGGTGATGGGCATTTATGGGGTCGTCTCCTATGCGGTGAGTCAGCGCACGCGCGAGATCGGTGTGCGGATCGCCCTCGGAGCGAAGAGCTCGGACGTCTTGCGCCTCGTCGTTCGCGAAGGGTTCAACCTGACCCTGATCGGCTTGGGGATCGGCTGGGTGTTATCCATCGGCTTAGCCTACGCAATCGGGCGCCTGCTCCATGGCCTGACACCGGTGAGCCTGCCGGTGTTGGCAGCGGTTCTGGCGCTGCTGACTGGCGTAGCGCTCTTAGCCTGCTATGTGCCCGCCCGTCGCGCCACGCGCGTCGATCCCATGATGGCGCTTCGGTATGAGTAAGGGTCATCCCGAACAGCAAGATCCCACGCTCAGCCAGCCAGTTCCCAGAGGCGAGAAGCTGGACCCACGCACCGCTCCGTCAATCCCTGGGGCAGGGATACCGCCGGCGGGCCGGTGCCATTCCTACACACACCTCGCTCGGGGCATCGAAGGGACTCACAGGGGCGCGACACTCACGCCACTCGATGCTGTACGCCGTTGCTGTTGGGGCCTAGTCGACGTCCTGCGGGGCAACTTGAAGATCCTCCGTCGAGGTAGGGCGAGGCTCCTGCCGAGCCGAGAGAACTCCGAGCTTTCCACGGTTTTCGGTGGCTCGGCAGGAGCCTCGCCCTACCGGGATTTGTCTCTACCGGAGCCTCGTTCTGCCCGCGGCTCGGCAGGAGCCTGGCTGTCACGGCTCAACCTGCTCGAAGTCGTGCGCCGGCAGGTTTTCAACCTGCCGTATCGCCGATTTCGAATCGGCAAAGAGTTCGCCGCCGCAGCGCGCCCCGCAGGTTACAAACCTGCGATACGGCAGATTGATATTCTGCGCTACCCCTTGCGGCGTGCGATCACGGGTGAAATACTCGCGTCAACGAACTGGCCCCTGCGCTCTGGAATCTGAACCGTGAAGGGCATCAACGCCACGAACGCCGTCGAACTCGAGACTGTCACCAAGACTTTCGGCAAGACGGCTGCAGTCGCGGATCTGTCCTTGGCAGTGCCCGCGGGCAGCATCTACGGGTTCATCGGCCCAAACGGATCCGGCAAGACCACCACGTTGCGGATGATCATGGGCATCTTCTATCCCGACCGCGGCTCGGTGTGCGTGCTGGGCGAACCAGTCCGGCAGGCGAACCTGGATCGGGTCGGCTACCTGCCCGAGGAACGGGGCCTGTACAAGCGGATGAAGGTGCGCGAGATCCTGCGGTTCTACGGCGAATTGAAGGCCGGACACAGCGTGCGGCGCGAGGTAGACCTGTGGCTGGAAAAGCTGGGTTTGGCGGAGCACGGCAATAAGAAGATCGAGGCGCTGAGCAAGGGCATGAGCCAAAAGGTTCAGTTCATCGCCACGGTGGTCGCTCAGCCGCAGTTGCTGGTCCTAGACGAACCCTTCAGCGGGCTGGACCCGGTCAACGCCGAGGCGATTCGCAGCGCCATCCTCGAGTTGCGGCGCCAAGGCACCACCGTGATCCTGAGCACGCACGATATGAACGTGGCGGAAACACTGTGCGATTTCATCTTCATGATCTTCCAAGGGCGCAAGGTGCTCGATGGCACCCTCACAGCCATCCAAGACCAGTACGGCAGCGATACCGTCCGCGTGCGCACCGAGGACGGGGCAGGCGCCCTCGAGGGTTTGGCCGGAGTCGAGGCAGTACGGGACTTGGGCCAGCGCCAAGAGTTGAGGCTGACCCGGGGCACGGATCCGCAGGACGTCCTCTGCGCGATCCTGTCGCGCACGCGCGTGCGGAGTTTCGAGCTGGCGAAGCCGTCATTGCACGACATCTTCGTGCGAATCGCGCGGCCGGCGGACCAGGAGGATGACCATGCGTAAAGTGCTTCGCCTGGCCCAGCGCGAGTATCTGGCCGCCGTCCGCACCAAGGGATTCATCATTGGGCTGCTGCTGGCGCCGATCCTGATGAGCGGCGGCTTGATTGCGATGGTTTTGCTCAAGGACCACGTGGATACGACGGACAAACGCGTGGCGGTCCTAGATCGCACCGGGACCATCGCCCCGGCGCTGATCGAGGCCGCCGAAAAGCGCAACGCTCAGGAAGTCCATGACGAAGCCACAGGCAAGAAGGTCAAGCCGGCTTACCTGATCGAGGTGGTCGAACCTCGAGCGGCCGACCCCCAAGCCCAGCGCCTCGAACTCTCCGAACGCGTTCGCAGCGGCCAACTGCATGCCTTCCTCGACATCGGAGCCGAGGTCTATCATCCGGTGAAAGACTCGCCGGCGTCGCGCGTGGATTACTACGCCAAAAACCCGGCCATGGACGACTTGCGCCGTTGGATTGCGGGGCCGCTGAACGAGCGATTGCGCCAGCGCCGGCTGGCCGATGCCGGCATCACACCTGAGCAGGTCAAAGGGGTGTTCGATTACCTACCCGTGGGGAGCATGGGGTTGGTCGCACAGGATGCGAAGACCGGCGAGGTCATTGCCGGGCGGCGACGTCACGAGGCCGAAGCGGTGGTGGCACCCATGCTCTCCCAGATCCTCATGTTCCTGTTGTTCATGATGGGCGCAGCCCCGCTGCTGCAGGCGGTCATGGAAGAAAAGTCGCAGCGGATTGCCGAGGTCCTGCTCGGGTCGGCCAGCCCGTTCCAGATCATGCTCGGCAAGCTCATGGGCGGCGTGGCGGTCTCGTTCACGGCGTCGGCGGTGTATGTTTTCGGGGCCATCTTCGCCCTGTCGTCGCTTGCGTTGGGACAGTACATTCCGTACCGGATTTTGCCCTGGTTCTTCGCCTTCCTGCTGCTGGCGGTGTTGATGTATGGCTCCATCATGGCGGCCCTGGGCTCGGCCTGCAGCGACTCGAAGGATGCCCAGAACCTGCAGTTGCCGGCCATGATGCCCGTCATCATTCCGATGTTCCTGCTCGGGCCACTCCTCAAGGAGCCGCACAGCGCCCTGGCTACCGGCTTGTCGTTGTTCCCACCGTTCACCCCGATGATGATGTTGCTTCGACAAAGCACGCCCGAAGGCGTGCCTTGGTGGCAACCGACACTCGGCTTGGTGGGCGTGTTCCTGTTCACCATCGCGGCCGTGTGGCTCAGCGGCCGCGTCTTCCGCGTCGGCATCCTCATGCAGGGTAAGTTGCCCAAGTTCAGCGAACTGCTACGCTGGGCGATCCGCGGCTGATCCGGACGCGGGACGCTCGATCGCTGAGGGGACGCCGGTTCACTGAGTGGGCAACGGCCTCGCTTCCTCGATCGAGACGATATGCAGGGGGTCGAGCACGTTCACGTAGCCTTCACCTGTCGCAACGACGACCCGCTTCGGCGTGAGGAAAACGAACTCGCGGTGAGGCACCTGAAACTCCGCTCCATCGGACGTCCTGATCTTGAAGGGCACAAAGCCGCCCCGGAGCCTCTCGCGAATATCCTCGACTGTCATGCCATACCTCTCCTCCCCGGACGATCGGCGGTCAAGAGGATTGTCGAGTCCCCGAGTATGTGCTCACGAGCCTCGCCCTACCAGAACCTCCCTCTACTGGACCCTCGCTCGACCCAAGGGCTCGACCGACAATCGAGCGACTCCCCGTTCCCGACCCGGTTGGCGAAGGGCACCAAAACGGGATTGAATCAAGGTCTCGAGCCCGCCTACGCTCCGCCCGACGCTACGAACCATGAACAGCCGCGTTTTCCTCTGGTCACTCACCTCAGCCCTGGCGGGCTTCCTCTTTGGCTTCGACACCGTCGTCATCTCAGGGGCCGAACAAACGATCCAGGGCCTCTGGAAGCTGGGGGCAGGGATGCATGGGTTGGCCATCGGCTCGGCGTTGTACGGCACGGTAATCGGGGCGTTGCTGGGCGGTTGGCCGACCGACCGATTCGGCCGTCGGGCCACGTTGCTCTGGGTGGGCATCCTCTATTTTGTCTCGGCGGTGTGGTCGGGACTGGCGACGGGGGAGTACACGTTCATCCTGGCGCGGTTCATTGGCGGGTTGGGTGTGGGGATTTCGACGGTGGCGGCGCCGCTCTACATCTCGGAGATCTCACCGCCTGCGCAGCGAGGGCGTTTAGCCGGCATGTTCCAGTTCAACATTGTCTTTGGCATTCTGATCGCCTTTCTCTCCAACGCGCTGCTGGCGGGGGTGGGCGAACACGGCTGGCGCTGGATGCTGGGGGTGGAAGCGATCCCGGCACTGCTCTACACCGCGCTATGCTTCGGGATCCCGGAAAGCCCGCGCTGGCTCCTGGTCCGCCAAGGCGACCGCGCCCGCGGGGTGGCGGTGCTGCGCCTGATCGAACCGGAAGCGACGCCCGAGCGGATCGAGGCCCACGCCGACGAGATCGTGGCTACCTCCTCGGGGCGAGCGGTCGGCACGCGCTTTTGGACCCGGGGCTTGCGTCGGCCGATCTTACTGGCGTTTCTGATCGCCTTTTTCAACCAGCTTTCGGGCATCAACGCCGTGCTGTACTTCGCACCCCGCATCTTCGAGTGGACGGGCTTGGGCGCCCAAGCGGCCTTGCTGCAATCCGTCGGCATTGGCGTCACCAACCTCATCTTCACCTTGGTCGGGCTTGCCTTGATCGACCGGTTGGGGCGGCGGACGCTGCTCTATGTGGGGTCGATCGGGTACATCGTCTCGCTCGGGTTGGTGGCGGTGGGATTTTTCACCAAACATTATGGGATCGTGCCGCCGTTCATCTTCGCGTTCATCGCCGCCCACGCGGTCGGTCAAGGAGCGGTCATTTGGGTGTTCATCTCCGAGATCTTCCCCAATCGCCAGCGTGCCGAGGGCCAGGCCCTGGGCAGCTTCACCCATTGGATGTTCGCGGCGCTGTTGACGACCGTCTTTCCCAAAATGGCGGAAGCGTTGCCGCCCGGCTACATCTTCCTGGGTTTCTCCTTCATGATGGCCCTGCAACTCGTCTGGGTAAGGTTCATGGTGCCGGAGACTAAGGGTGTACCCCTCGAAGAGATGCAACGCCGACTCGGCATCGAGGAACCGGTGTCGTGATAGAACTCTGCGGCTCAGCGCTCACCGGTCCACGGCACCAACCGCAGCAAGCGCCCCGAGTGTGCGGGCACCTGAAGCACCTCCACCCGCCCCATGTGCACCCCGAGGTCGGCCCCCGACCACAACTCCGTAACGCCCACCGGCCGGGCAACGGCCACCCGGAAATCGCGCGGTTGATCCCCCCAGTTCAGCAACGCCACCATCTCCGCCCCGGACCACTCGAGGCGCCCCACCGCGTGATCGTCCGACTCGAAGCGCATCGCCTGACCTGTGGGCGGATGCAGGACCTGCAACCGCTGGCGCTCGACCTCGCCGTAGGTGCGGAGGTCGTCGCCGGCCAACAACATTCCTCCAGTCGCATAAACGAGGGTGGCGTGGAACAGGTACTCGTCAGCCGTGGCTTTGCCGATGGACCGGGTGGCGCCACTGCCCGCGGTGTCATCCACCAACACGCTCCCGTTGAGACATAGGGCGTCGGGATCGTTCCACCACAACCGGCCGTTCTGCCAGCCGCGCAGCAAATTCTCCCGGCCAGTCTTGGCGAAATGCCGCCAGTCCCGGTTCACATCCATCGAGGAACGGGAACCGTGGATCAGGCCCAGCGACGGCCACAACGGATGGTTGCAGCCCAAGAGAAAGGCCTCGCCCGCACCGCGCCGGATGGCTTCCATGCCACGGCGGTAGGCCTCGACGCGCGTGGCTTGCGGATCGTGATGAACGCCGCCCGCCAGGGTGCCCCAGTAGTTGGCATCGAGCTTGAAATAGGTGCAACCCCAATCCTCACGCAACCTCCGGAACAAACCCTCGAGCCAGCGCTGCGCCCCCGGATGCGTGCCGTCCAAGGCGTACCACGGACCCAACCGCCAGCCGCCAAACCCAACCCGGTCCGAGCGCAACGGTTGGCCGGTCGCGTCCTTGACGAACCAATCCGGGTGCTCGCGGAAGAGTGCCGATTGGGGGCTGGCCACAAATGGCGCCACCCACAGGGCCGGCTCGAAACCCTGGGCGCGGATTTCGCGCAACACCGCCCGCACGTCGCCGCCGAACGACTGGCCCGTCTCTAACCAGTCCCCCATCCAGGGCTGGTAACCGTCGTCGATCTGGATGTAACGCAAGCCCGGAAACTCGCGGCGCGCCCAGGCCAAGTTGCCACGTATCTGCTCTGCCGTGACCCGCGGCCCGAAGCAGTACCACGAACACCACCCAGTCGCGACCGGCGCGCGGAAGATCGGCGGATGGTTCTGGCCAAGCACCGCCGCAAGCGTCTCGAACAACCGATGCCGATCCGGCCCCTCCGCCACCAGCAAGGGCTCCAGCGACCACGACGCGCCCGCTGGCAATGTAAGCCCTTCGCCGTCCAGCGAGATCGACAGCGCCTGCGCGTCGAAGGAGACCCGCCCGACGAAGCGCCGCGCCGCCCCAAAACCGATCAACACCGCCCGGTCCACCGCCGGCCGCAAGGTCATCACTCCATACACCGTACGGCGCCCGTGGGGCTCCCGGATGCGATAATGCTGCCGATCGGTATAGAAACCTTCATCCACAGGCCGCGCCAGCGTCCCGCCGGTCTGGCTCAGCATGGTGAAGCCTTCGCCGTAAACCGGCGTGTCCGCCGCCAGCCCGTGCTCGAACTCCGCTAACACGATGTTCCCCACCTGCACGGGCGCCGTCCCGCGATTCTCGAGCGTGCCCCAGCACACATCCCCCACCCAACGCCTGCTGAGCACCACCGTCGCCGGCAGCGGCGCATCGTCCAGGCCCAACGCGGTCGCCTCGGCGGCGGCCACCTGCTGGCGCAGGCTCACGGCGGCGAAGGCTGTAAAACCGCTGCTCGTCGCCAGGACGACGAGCAGCGTGAGCGAGAGGAATCGCGGCTTCATGCGCCGGCCTACTCGATCTGCTTCAAGGCCGCCGCCGCCTTCTGTTTGGTGCCCTCGTTTTGGGCTTTGTCGAGCACCACTTGGAGGGCCTCCCGCCGTTGCGCCTTCGTAGCGCCGGCCACGTCTTTGCTGGCCAAACCCACCAGCGCCGAAGCCGCCTCCTCCGCCACCGCCGAGTCGTTGGCGAACGTCGTCAGCAGCTCGACTGCGCCCAGGGCGGGCAAACGGCCCAACACCGAGATGGCCAACCGCTTCTCTTCCGGCCGTTGCAGCAGCGGCAAGACCTCCTGTAAGCGCGCCAGTTTGGCGTCGGCTGCGAGCTGCTTGCTCCCCTCCAGGTATTGCAGGTAACCCCGCAAACCCAAGACCCGATGAGCCGGTTTGGCGCCGCTCCGCGCCAAGGCCAACAACGGCTCCGTCACCGCGCCGTCTTCAGGCCAGTTGTTCGGCCACGTGGACAACGTGCGCACGGCCTCGTCACGCACGTCTTCGACCGGATCCTCGAGCGCCGCGCGCACCGCCCCGAGGGCGACGGTCCCGCCCACACCCGCCAGGGCGTGCAAGCCAACCGCTCGCACCCCTTGGTCCTGCGCGCGCATCAAGGGCAACAGGTCGGGGACCGCGCCGGCCCCGGCGCGACTGCTGGCCGCCAGGAGCGCCCGTTCGATCTGCCCACGTTCACGCGCTTGGGTCGCTTGCGGCAAGAGCTTCACCAGGTCGGGCACTTGTTCCTTGCCCCCGAGCGCCCCCAGGGCGTCGATCGCCGCCCCGCGCACACCGGGGTCCGCATCCGACGCGCTCTGCACCACCGCAGGCAGGGCCTTGGGTAGATAGCGTTGGGTGGCCACCTCGATGAGCACCTGCCGGCTCTTTCCCGCCGCCCGAACCAAGCGCTCGAGCAAGTCCGCGTCCACCGCAGCCCCGTGCAACCGCACCAGCGCGCCTTTGGCCCGTGGCGCCACGTCGCTATCGGCCTCGACGGCCGCGTCCAGCAGGACAGGGATGGCGGAGACATCGCCGATGCTTTCGAGCACGCCGAGGGCGGCCAGGCGCAGGCCTTTGGCATCGCTGCGCGCGGCAGCGAGGACGGCCGGCATTACGGCGCCATCGTGGCGATCGGCCAACGCCAACAGCACCATGCCCTGCCGGTTCGGCTGGGTCCGGCTCAACTCGGCGGCCAACGCCTCCGTTACGTCGCGGCCGGGCAATTCGCGCGCCGTGCGTAGGCCGATCCCGAAGAAGGCTCGATCGCCGGAGCGCAATTGCTCGAGCAAGAGCGGGATGCCGCCCGATTGCCGGGCCAGAATCGCCCCGCGCGTGGCTTCGAGACGCCGCTGCTTGGGCAAGTCAGCTTGCCGCACCGTGTCGTAGAGCCGCTGGGCCGGCTCGTGTCGGCCCGCTTCCAGAAAACCCTCGGCGCACAGGATGCAGCCCTCCGCTACGGCCGAACGGAGATCGGTCGCCGCCGTCGGCAGCGCTTGCAGCAGCACCCGGCCGGCACGCTCGCCGCCGATCGACCCGAGGGCCACTGCCGCCGCTTGTGCGACGCCGAGGTCGGAGTCTTTGAGCCGGACGGTCAGGCCCTCGACGGCCTCGCCATCGCGCCGTTGGCTCAGCGAATTGATCACCCCGATAAGCAGGCGCCCTTGCAGTCGGCCCAGCGCCACGCGCAGCGCCTCGCCTGCCGCGGGGTCGGGGATGACCTCGAGCGCAATGCGAGCCCAGGAAGAGAGTTCCTCGTTGGGCAAGAGCCGCGCCAGGGCGGGGACGGCCGCGGCGCTGCCGTAGATGGCGAGTTGTTTGCAGGGAATGGCCTTGTCCTGCGGCGGCGCCTCCGATTCGAGGACGCTAATGAGTTGGCGTTCGAGTTCGGCGCGATCGGGGGGGTCGGCCGCCGCGACTCGGGCTGGGCTGAGCAGGAGTGCACCGGCCACCAGGGCCAGGCAGGTCGTTCCACCGTTCCACCATGAATGGTTGGCTAGCATAGTCATCCTTCGCTTCAAGTGAGTCTGAGTTGGGCTCGGGAAAGGTTACACACGCCACGGATCGCGCAGCGCCTCCGACCGCAAGCGGTTGGCGGTTTCATCCCCAATGAACTCGTGCTTGACCGGGTCGAACAGGACCTTGCGCTTGAGAAACAAGGCGATGTTCGCCGCGTGGCAGGCAATGTGGGCATAACAGGCCACGTCGGCATTGGCTCGGGGTTGACCCCGTGTCTTAACGCAGTCGAGGAAGTTGCGCACGTGAAAGTCCGCCGGGTAACCGCCGATCTTGGCGCCGCGCCCGACCAGCAACGCCTCGTCGCTGGCGGCGATGTCGCCGTTGTCGGCCGTCTCGACCCAACCCGTGGTCCCCTCGAACCGGACGGGGCACGAGCCGAGCGGGAGCCAGCCGTCGTTGCGCATCACGAGGCGAACGCCATTCCCGTAGCGGGCGTGCAACCGGTTGCCCACAGGCTCGTACTCGACCGGCGCCGTGCTGTCCGCGTCGTTGGCCCACTGGCAAATGTCTACGCAGTGCGATCCCCACTCCAGGCAACCGCCCCCCACCAGGCCGCCTCCCTTCTCGAAATTAAATCCGTCCAGCAGCCGCCGATTGAACGGGCGCCAAGCCGCCGGCCCAAGGTACAGGTCCCAATCCACCTGGTCCCGGGGCGGCTCGGGCTCGGCCGGCAACCAACCGCTGGTCGCCGTACCCAACCCGCCCGGATGCGCATGCAGCGCCTCGAGCCGGCCCAGCTTGCCGTGCCGCGCCAGGTCCACCGCAAATGCGAAGTTGGGCAGGCTGCGCCGTTGCGTGCCCGCCTGGAAGACGCGGCCGGTACGGCGAATCGTCCGCGCCAACGCGAGGCTCTCGGCGATGTTCTTCGTGCACGGCTTCTCGCAGTAAATGTCTTTGCCCGCCTCGGCTGCCACGGTCGAGGCCGCCGCATGCCAGTTAGGTCCCGTGGCGATCAACACCGCATCGATGTCCGCGCGCGCGAGCAACTCCCGCAGGTCGCGATAGGTCGCACAGTCTTGGTTGCCGTACTTGGTGTCGGCCATCTTCTTGACTGCTTGCCGGCGCTGCTCTTTGACGTCGCTCACCGCCACGAATTGCACGTCCGGTTCCTGCAGAAAACACCCCAACACGTACGAACCGCGATTGCCAATGCCAATGCCGCCCAGCACAACCCGTTCGCTGGGCGCCGGCTTGCCCCCGCGACCCACCGTCGCCGCCGCCACGACCTGCGGCGCCAACAGGCAAGCGCCGGCCTGGACAGCCTGCGTGAGAAAACGGCGCCGGTTCAGCGGCGCCGCGGCAGGCCCAAGGGCCAGCGGGTGAGGAGGCGAAGTCGGGTGGATCCGAGTGGGCATAGGTCTCATATCGTTGCTGGTTCGGTTCGAAGCACAAACACGCCCGATGCTTCGGCCCCCGCCGCGCAGAGTCAAGCCTGGCGCGCCGGCCATTCCTTTCGCGTCTTGGTCATCCATGACCTCGTCGTCGAATGGCGCGGGCAGGTCCGCCTCGGGCGCTTCGGCCTCGACCAGAATTGAGGCTTTACACGAACCGAGGTTCTCGCCTAAAAGGGTCCTTGTCACATCCAACAAGACTCTGACATCCCTTCGCTTTTATGGCCACGTCTTCGGCAGGCCGACGTAACCGAAGCGGGTGGCCCTTGGCCTGGCCGAGAGTCGAGGGGCGTCGGCGCACCACCAAAAATCCCATGAACATGAGCATATTCAACACCTCCTCTTTGGAGCAGGCCGCCAACCACACCGCGCGGCCCATCCCCAGGGTCGCCGCCCTGGGCCTGTTGGCCTGCGGATTGCTGGCCGCCCCGCTCCACGCCGCCGGCGATTGGGCGGCAGTCCAGGACCCCAAGGACATGGCCGACACCAGCGGCGACATCCGCGCCATCAGCGCCCGGGTCAAGGACGGCAACCTGCACCTGTCGATGAGCGTCCACGGCGTCGCCGCCCCAGCCACCGATCAGACGCCGGCAGGCATGCAGAATCGCTATTACTACCATTGGCTGCTGGACACGGATAACAACCCCGCCACCGGCCGCAGCAATTCCGAATACGAAGGCAACCCCACCAACCTCCAGAAACCCATCGGCACCGAACGCGTCGTCATGATCGGCTGGCGCGACGGCAAGCCCAACGGGGTCGAGGTCTACGATCCGCTGGATGAAGACACGACCCTGATCGCCGACTTCACCTATCAAGCCAGCGGCAACACCCTCACCGCCGTCATCCCGCTGGCCGACCTGGGCCTCACGCTGGGCCAGACCATCGCCGTGTCCGCCTTCCAAGAAGGCGCCTCGGACGGCTGGGCCGTCGATTGGATCGAGTCAGATACGCTCACCCTCGGAGGATTGAACCCAGCCACAGCGTGGGTGACAGATCCGAAAGACATGGCAGACACCAGCGGAGACATCCGCGGCATCTCGGCCCACGCCATGGGGGGTAACCTGTACCTCTCGATGACCGTGCACGGCGTCGCCGCTCCAGCCGTCAACCAAACTCCAGCCGGCATGCAGAACCGCTATTACTATCACTGGCTGTTGGACACGGACAACAACCCCGCCACCGGCCGCAGCAACTCCGAATACGAAGGCAACCCCACCAACCTCCAGAAACCCATCGGCGCCGAACGCGTTGTCATGATCGGTTGGCGCGACGGCAAGCCCAACGGGATCGAGGTCTACGATCCGCTGGATGAAGACACCACGCTGCTCGCCGGGTTCCCGTATCAGACCCGGGGGAACACCTTGACCGCGGTGATTCCCTTGGCAGCCTTGGGCCTCACCGAGGGCCAAACCATCGCCATCTCAGCCTTCCAAGAAGGCGCCTCCGACGGTTGGGCCGTGGACTGGATCGAATCCGCCACCCTCACCCTTGCCGGGCCAACGATGCCCGTGGCCTCGGTGATGGATCCCACCGACATGGCCGATTCCAGCGGCGACCTCCGCGCCATCAGCGCCCACGTCGAGGGCGCCAGCCTGTTCCTGTCCATGACCGTCCACGGCGTGGCCGCCCCTTCGGTCGAGCAAACCCCGACCGGCATGCAAAACCGCTACTACTACCACTGGCTGCTCGACACGGATAACAACCCGGCCACCGGCCGCAGCAACTCCGAATACGAAGGCAACCCCACCAACCTCCAGAAACCCATCGGCACCGAACGCGTCGTCATGATCGGCTGGCGCAACGGCAAGCCCAACGGGGTCGAGGTCTACGATCCCCTGGACGAAGACACCACCCTGGTGGCCGATTTCACCTACCAAGCCAGCGGCAACACGCTCACCGCCGTCATCCCACTCGCCGATCTGGGCCTGACTGTCGGCCAAACCATCGCCATCTCCGCCTTCCAAGAAGGCGCCTCCGACGGCTGGGCCGTGGACTGGATCGAGTCGGCCACCCTGACCCTCGACCCGCCCACCGCCGGCCGAATGAAGATCGACGGCTTGTTCCAAGACTGGGCCGACGCCGCTGCCGCCGGTGTCGTCGCGGGCGTCGACGACCCGCAAGACATGGCTGACTCGAGCGGCGACATCCGCCAAATCCAAGCCACCGTCGAGGCCGGCTACCTTTACCTGCGCATGACCGTCGAGGGCATCGCCCTGCCATCGGTGGCCGAGACCCCGGCCGGCATGCAAAACCGCTATTACTATCACTGGCTGCTGGACACAGACAACAACCCCGCCACCGGCCGCAGTAACTCCGAGTACGAAGGTAACCCCACCAACCTCCAGAAACCCATCGGCACCGAACGCGTCGTCATGATCGGCTGGCGCAACGGCGCCCCCAACGGCATCGAAGTGTACGACCCGCTCGACGAGGACGTCACCCTCCTCGCCAACTTCGAGTTCCAAGCCGGCGGTAACTCGGTCGAAGCCCGAATCCGACTAGCCGACCTCGGCCTCTCCCTCGGTCAGACCATCGGCTTCTCCGCCTTCCAGGAAGGCGCCTCCGACGGTTGGGCCGTCGATTGGGTCGAGTCGGTCGCCGTGACCCTAACCGAGGGTGGCCCAGCCGGTATGACGCTCGAAACGATCTTCGCCGGTGATCCCTACGGATTCGAAATCCGCGTCCAGGATAACGCCACCGACCAGGTCGACCCCGCCACCGTCACCGTGCGCGTGGACGGCCAGCCTGTCACACCCAACGTCAGCAAGTCTTCCGGCCTCACCCTCATCGTCGGGCGCCACCCGAGTTTGCTGCCGCCCAACACCCTGCACACCGTGAGCCTCGCCCTCCAGGCCTCAGGCAAACCGCAGTCGAAGGACTTCGTCTTCAAAGTCGACCCCTACACCGTGCTACCCATGGCCGGCCGACTGGCCCTGCTCAACAAGGCCAATGGTGGCTTCGTCGTCAACGTCACCCAAATCAGCAACGGCGGCCAGGCCACCGGCGTCACCAGCCTCCACGAAAACCGCGCTGACCTCGCCGAGCAACAACTCGTGGGCCTCATGAAAGATCCAGTCACCGGTCTGCCCTACTTCAACGAGCCGGAACTGGACTGGGCCAAGTGGGTAATCACACCCCAGATCGTCACTCAGCCCATCAACTGGTTCGAACTCGCACCGGGGGTCGATGCCAGCCTCAACTTCCCCAATGACCAAGCTATCCCCAAACTCCCGGCCTTCGGCCTGCCGGTCGAGGGCGTCGTCCTCGAGATCCTCACCTATCTCGACCTGAGCCCGGGCTACCACAAGATCGGCATGTACACCGAGGGCGGACACAAGGTCACTGCAGGCTTGCGCTCTACCGACCCGGTCCTGAGCCTGTTCGATGCCACCGACGACCCCTCGCGCGTGCCGACCTACTTCGCCCGCAACCAGTTCTTCGATGTCGTCGCCATCGAGGCGGGTTACTACCCCATCCGAATCCTTTGGTTCCAAAGCAAACGGCGGCAGGAACAGGGCCTCATGCTCGAAGTGTTCTCGGTCAAAGACCGCCAGCTCCATCTGGTCAACGATACCGCCAACGCCTCCTCGATCCGCGCCTACCGCGCCGGCCTCTTGCTCAACCCAGGCGCCCTGACACCGACCATCGCCCTCCAACGGCAGGGGCCCAACGTCACCCTCCAGTGGCGAGGCATGCTCCAAATGGCCAATAGCGTCACCGGTCCCTGGACCGACTACGCCGACGACAGCCAAAGCCCCCTCACCTTCTCCGCGAGCGGGCAACCGGCCAAGTTCGCAAGGTCGCGAGGCTACTAGTCACAAGCGCCAAGCGCCGCCCCCTCAGGGCCCAGCGCCTGTTCCGCCAACAACCACCGTCTTTGCGGTCCCGGTTGAAGGCAGCGCAGGCGGGGCCGAGGGAGCGGCGCGACGCCCCTTCCTTCCTCAGCACCCAGGCGCGGATCCAAGCCCGCGCCCGGGTCTGTGTCTTCCTTCCCTTCCCCATTCCCCTCCGCCACTCCGCCATTCGCCTTCGCCTTCGCCGACCTTCGCCGACCTCGATGTCCAGCCAGTGAGCCGGTGCGGCCATACACCCACACCACACCGTGAGCGGCACCCCCCCGCACCCGAGCCGTGCGTGAGCGGTGTGTTCAGGCACCGGCACCGCCACGCCCTTTGTCAATGACCACTATGGTATTGGCGAATCACTGCAACCTGCTCAGCCTGAACGTGAGCCGCCCCCCTGGGACGGTCTGTACCGACGCCGAAGCCTCTCCGTGTCAAGTGCTATAAGACTGGTGAATTAATCAAAGACCGTGAGATCCTAAGACCTGGGGAGGGGGAGGCGGATGGAGACACCTTGACTGGGTAGCACGACCTCAGACGCTGCCGCGGGCGATACCAGTCCGTGTCAGCCAAGACAGGGGTCGTGTCAACGACCACTAGACTGGCGTAATGGCATGTATTGTATTGAACGCTGACCGCGAACCCGGATCCAAAAACACCGGCCGGGCGGCACTCCCCTTGCGGTACACCGACACCGGCCCGGCTGAACTCCGCGTCAACTACTCTAAACCTGATAGAATGAACGTCTACGTGTTGCATGACCCGCCCCTTCGCCCTCGACTCGACGCTGCGGTCGCCCCGCTCGGGTAGCCTAGGATGCCGGTCGTGGTGCTGGCGCGGGTTCCGTGGTCCCAACGGCTCGGAGAGGCCGCCATCGACGGCCGCCATCGACGGGTTCGAGGCTTGACCGGCACCGTTCCGGAGGGGTATTCCCAAGCGCACTTGAAACCGACCGGAACCATTTCCATCTCCATCTCCACCATCTTGAGTCGCAGCCCCAGCCGCGCGGTATCGGTATGGCTATTGTGGGCGATCGGGTACGCGCTGTTCCCGGCGTTGCTCCTGGCCCAAGCGCATTGGCCTCAGTTTCGGGGCCCCGGCGGCTTGGGGGTGGCCGAAGGAGACGATTTCCCCACCGTCTTTGGGCCAGGCACCAACCTGGTGTGGCGGATCGCCCTGCTCCCAGGCCATTCCTCACCCTGCATCTGGGGCGACCGGATTTTCGTGACTGGCTTTGCCGACGCTGACCTCCAGACGCTCGGCCTGGACCGGCGCACGGGCACCCGGCTCTGGCAAGGGAGCGTGACGGCGGAACGCACCGAACGCGGCGGTATCGGGGGGCAGGCGGCGCCGACACCGGCGACCGATGGAGAGCGCGTGTACAGTTACTTCGGCCCCTTCGGGGTGGTAGCTTACGACCTCGACGGCCAGGAGCTCTGGCGTCAACCGCTCCCATTACCGGTCACGCAGCACGGCGTGGGGAGTTCGCCGGTGTTGGCGGGTGAGTGGGTGGTCCTCTTGCGCGATCAAGACGTCGGTTCGCATATCCTGGCGCTGGATCGGCGCACCGGCCGGTTGGGGTGGCGGAGCGAACGCCCCGGCTTTCGCCGCAGCTTCAGCACCCCTCTGGTGTGGCGCGTTGGGGAGGTCACCCAACTGATCGTGACGGGCACGTTGCGGGTTGTGGCCTACAACGCGTTGGACGGCAATGAGTTATGGTCAGCTCGCGGCGTTCCGAACGAGCTTTGTGCCAGCGCGGTCGCCGGGGGCGGCCTGGTGTACGCCGGCGGCTGGACCCATGGGTCGGGGGTAGCCCGGATGCCTGTGTTCGATGACCTGCTGACTCAAGGCGACCGAGACCAGAACCAACAACTGACGCGGGAAGAAGCGCCCAACGGGCCTGCGCGCCAGCATTTCCAGTACATTGACGCGGACAAGGACGGGCAGTTGACGCGGGAGGAGTACGAATCGATGGCTGAGATTTTCGGGCAGGCGCAGAATGCGCTGCTCGCGATTCGGCTAGGCGGGACCGGGGATCTGACGGAGACGCATGTCGCCTGGCGGCAGACGCGCGGCCTGCCCTACGTGCCTTGTCCCCTGTTGTACCGCGAGCGGGTCTATCTGGTCAAAAACGGCGGGCTCGTCTCCTGCCTAAGTGCGACCGACGGGGTGGCACTCTACCAGGAGGAACGGCTGGGTGTCCTAGGGGATTACTACGCCTCGCCCGTGGCTGCCGGTGGCAAGATCTGCGTGATCTCGCAACCCGGGACGGCGGTTGTGTTCGCTGCTGGCGATACGCTGGAAGTCCTCGCGCGCAATCCCCTTGGCGAGAAAGTCATGGCCACGCCCGCGATGGCGGGCGGCCGCCTGTACGTCCGCAGCCAAGATCATCTCTGGGCGTTTGGAGCGCCGTGAGGGATCGTGAAAGGCGCAGAGCCGCATGGGGGTAGACTGGCGGCCTCTCGGACGGCCCCGACCCGGCGAGACGGCTCCGCGGTTTGGCCTTATTGGGAGCCGGCCCGCTGGAGCGGATCCCAATACCGCGAGTTGACTAACCCGCGCGCGTCGCCAAAAGCCGGATCGCGCGGCGGGTTGATTTGGGCGTTCTTGCGCGCTTCGGCATGGCCATCGGCGAAGACCACCACGCCATTGCCTCGGTGCCGGTCTTTATCCACGCCCTCGAAGCCTCGGCTTTGACTGTTACGCGGGTCCATACACGACCAAGGCCACCAGCAACTGCTGCTCCAGAAGCCGTCACTTTTGGGCATGGAATCGGCGACGATGAAATTCTCGGCCGGGTTGACCGCGGCGCTGCGCTTGAACCAAGGGGCAGTCGTGAAGCGCACCCCGCCCACGGTCATCGACCCGTCGGTGTAGGGCCACAAGGACAGAAACCAACTGTTGATCCCGTACCCCACCTTGTGGCAATCGAACGCCCACTGCCAAGCCACGCCGTTGTCCAACCGCTTCCCTTTGATGGACGGGCACCGGAACAGGTTGGATTGGTTGCGGGCGTAGTCGATGATCGTCGTGCCCCACCAATTGGTGAGCGAGGGTACTGCGTCCGACGTGTTCAACCCCTGGTTGCGATGGGCGGGGTAGGTGTCTCGGTGATCGTCCGTGTACAAATGCATGAAGAGGCTCACTTGGCGCAAGTTGTTCATGCACGAGATGCGATTGCCCTTCTCCTTCGCGTTCGCCAGCGCCGGCAGCAACATCCCCGCTAGGATCGCAATAATGGCAATCACAACCAATAACTCGATCAGCGTGAAACCCCGGCGAATCGCGGTGTACGCGTGCATGAGAACCCTTTCTTTTCGGCTAGACGCGACGATCCTTAGCACGACCCCAACGCCATGTCACGGCCGAAATCCCACCCCAAACCCTTCCCGAATCCTTAGCGAGGGGTGATCGCCGCGTGCGGTGTTGGGAGAAGTCCGGCGAGCGCCTTCCGTAGCGGACTACGGCACCGCCACACTGCCTTCACTCACGGCGTTAGCTGACGGGTTGTACGGGTAACCCGCCGCTGCCACGCCGGTCACCACGAACCGGAAGGGATCGCCCGAGCGGGCTTTCTTCAGCGGCGAACCGAGGGTGGCGAGGCCGTTCGCATCGGTCGGAGCGGACACACCGCCGGCAGCCAAGATCCCCTTGAAATACCAGTCGCCCCAAACCACCGCGTTGGGCACCGGCACGCCCTGCGCGTCGTGGATCCTCACGCGCGCGATGGCTTGATAAAAGGCGCTCGGCTTGGTCAGGTCCATCTCGAGGGCGGCGACGTGCACCGCCGGCGGCGGGCTAGCCGGCGTGGCGCTGACCTCGGCGCTAGGGGCGCTTTCCTGCCCCGCCGCGTCCAGCGCCGTCACGACGTAGGAGTAGGTTGTGCCGTTGACCAGTTCGGAATCATCGAAGGCACTCTCTGCACCAGCCCAAACCAGGCTGTAGGAACCACCGGGGACCAGCGCGCGATAGACACGGTAGCCCGCCAGGTCCGGTTCACTGTTATCGCCCCAATCGAGTCGGACGACTCGATCGCCGGTTTGGGCGGTCAGGCCCAAGGGCGGCAGCGGCGGTTCGTCCTCGGCGGACAGATGAGCATAGAGCAGATCGATGGTGAGGGTGTCTTTCTTCTCGCGCTTGACCAGGGCAGCGTCGCGGAACCGGACGCGAATGGTCTGATCCGCGCCGACATACACGCCCGGTTGAGCCGGCTGGAACCGGCCCTCCGTGGCCAGGGCCGAAGTGATGTCTTCGTAGGCCGTGCCGTTGAAGATCTCGACAATGAGCGGGTCTTTGTCGCCGTCGAGACCGGACCAAGTGCCCACGAAGTACAGGACCAGGGTCCTGACCGCCTCGCTGGCCAGGGTGGTGTGGAGGCGGTACTCGGCCAGCAGACTAGCCGCGTTGCCGTTGGGCGCTTCGGTGATCGTCTGGAGTAGGCCATCGCCGGCGGCGGTGGTGCCCTGGTAACCAGCTCCGCCCGAGACACCGCTGCCGAGGTCGGGGTCGGCCTGCGCAAAGGCATCGTAGTTGGGCACCAGTGTGGTCAAGGGCGTGCCGGGTGCGTTGGCGGCGTTTCCGGCTGCGTCTGCCGAATAGACGCGGTACTCGTAGGTGGTTCCCGGGGTCAGTCCAGTGAGCGTGATCGAGTGAGAGACCACCAACGCGGGGTCCGTCGCCTGCTGGGCCGTTTGGGGTTCAGATTGAACCCAATACTCGACTTCAGACGTGGCCGGTTCGTCAGTCGTCCAGACGATGCGGGCGGTGGTTTCACCCACGTCAACCGCGGTCACCCCTTGGATAACGGGCGGCGTCGAGTCGGCCCCGGTCCTAAAGGTCCAGACGGGGCCTTCGTTGGGGCGGCCGGTGTCATCGACGACCACGGCGTACCATTCATGGAGGGTGTTCTCCGCGAGATTGGGCCAGACCACGCTGGCGTTCTGGCCGCTCGCCACGGTAACGGTGCCGATGAGGTTGAACCCGCCCATGGGGTAATCCAGTTCGAAGTTGCTCTCGGGATCGGCCTGGTACTGGTTCAGGTAGGGCGAAAAGGTCTGCACCTGGATCTTGTCCTCGATCGGGACAAACCGCAGCAGGCGCAGCCAACCGTCGCCGCCATTCGGGTAATCTTGGTAGTCGGCCAATAACTGGTGCACTTGCCGGCCTCCGACAGAATCGACCCGACGCAACTCGGTGTGCACGTGCCCGCACAACACCAGGAACACGTTCGGGTTAGGCACCACCAGGTCTGTCCAGAGATACTCCATGCTGCGCCCGCTGACCGGGTCTCGTCGCGCGCCTGCGCTGTCAAGGTAACTGTGGGTGGTGACGATGGCGCGGCGGTTGGGATAGGTCTTCAGGACCGAATCGGCCCAAGCCACCACAGCGCTCTCCGGAAGGTACTCGAGATGGAGGACCAGGAAATCCATGCCGCCGGCACTGAAGAGTTGGAAGTTGTTGTCGTTGTCGGACCCGTAGTGGCCACCGTACCAGGGCTGGTCCTGATAGCGGGTGGAGGGGAACCAGGCGTTGTAATTGCCGGTGGGTTGATCGTGGTTGCCGGGCAACAAACCGTAGGGCACGTGCCACTCCAGAATCGATAGGCTCGCGTTGGCGCGCTCCCATTGCACGGTGCTCGAGGCCACGTCCACGATGTCCCCTTCGTGCGTCACAAAGACGATGTTGCGCTCGGCACGGTGGTCCTTAATCCAGGTGGTCTGCTTCGTGAACAGGTCCAGCGGATAATTCGCATCCAACACGTATTTCTGCGTGTCCGGCAGCACCGCCACGGTGAACGGAGCCACAATGGCCCCAGCGGGGCGTCCGTAGAAGCTCACGCTCAAATCGCCTCGGTTCGGGTCACTGGCACTGACCACCAAGTCCGGGGCGGTCGAGATTCCTACCGCGCCCTCGAGCGGCTCGACGAGGGTAGGCGGGTCGGGAGCGAGGGTGTCCACCCGCAAACGATGGGTTGTCGGGGCCCAAGCCTGCTGGCCAGACGCGTTTTCAACGAGGCAGTTCCAAAGATAATCCTGCTGATCGGCCAGCTCGCGCATAAACTGAACCGTGGCACTCGGGCCTGCAAGCGTCTGGGTCTCGACCGGCTCGAGGGCGGGCTGAAAGGTGATGGTCAACTCGGGGGGATTGGCTGCTTCACTCGAGTCAAAGTCGACCCCGTCGGTCCCCGAGTCGGTCATGACGATGCCGTAGTTGGGTGCGCCTGCCTGCCAATCCTGCACGAACCGCGTGATGTCCAGGCTCCGCCAACCAGTGCTCGAGCAGTCTCCCGGCAGCTCGACCTCGGCGTGGGAACCTGAACCGTTGGCCCCGGGTTCCGGCCAGGCCACACCGCTGCTGGCCTGATTCCAGGTCACTTCTCCTTCCACCCAATCATGCGTTAGGCGATACAGGCGCAGGGGATGGCCCGGGTTGAAGCAGTAGACTCGCAGCGTGGCGGAGAGGATCACCGCGCCGGGTGGCACTTGCCCAAGGCCGTTGCCGAAGAGGTCCAAGAACCTCAGGACGCCGTGGGCGTGGGGCGTGAGGCCATCGACATTGATCTCGAGGGTCGCCCCGCTGTTCTGATCCGGCGAGTCGGCGGTGATCTGCGCATCCTCGGTCTGCGCCGGGCCACTGAAACTCACCGTCCGCGCCGGCACGCCCAGGTAAAGGGTGGCCTGCGCCAACCCGGCCGCATCGCTGGCGGACACGTCAAAGTGCACCGTCGCCTGGTTCACCGTGGCCAGGTCCCTCGGGCCAACCAGCGTCACCACCGGTTCCGCCAGACCTAGGGCGGCGAGCCAGGCCGAGCTCAGCGAAATCGGCAACCATCGAGAGGGAGATCGTTTCATAGGCAATCAGAGCGTAAGCACCTTGCACGGAACGGTTCATGTGTCGCACAGGCAGCAAAGGGACATCAAGCGCAATCTCAGTGCCACCGAAAGGCTGAATGGCTCCTGCGGTGCTTGCCGTATGCCGTATGGAGTCTCGGGGGGGGCGCCCGGCCAGGTTGACCGTAGCACGAACGGAGCGCGGCCATCTTGGTCGCGAAGCAGCGGGCGAGACGCCCGCTCTCCGTCTTGACCGAGCGCGGCCATCTTGACCGAGGATAGCCATCTTGGCCGCGAGCAGCCTTGACACCGGAGCCCGACGCGCCTGAGATTGCCGGGTAAATCGACCATGAAACCGCAACGCTACGCGGCGTTCACACTCATCGAACTGCTGGTTGTGATCGCCATCATTGCCATTCTGGCGGGCATGCTCTTGCCGGCGTTGGCCAAATCCAAGACCAAAGCCCAAGGCATCGCCTGCATCAACAACGGTAAACAACTCGCCACGGCCTGGGTCATGTACGCCGACGACTACCAAGGCAAGCTGGTGGCCAACGTGGACGGAACCGCGCGCGGGGGATGGGTGGGTGGCTGGATCCATACGACGGCTGGACCGGTGAACCTCTCCGACTGCACCAACATCAACCTGTTGATGCCGCCCGACGGGAAGCTCTATCCGTACAACCCAGCGCTGGGCATCTACAAGTGCCCGGCCGACAAGTTCCTGGTGACCATCGGCGGCAAGAAGTACCCACGCACCCGGAGCATCTCGATGAACGGCTGCATGAACGGCAACTCCTGGCACACGGCCCAGATCGACCGCACCTGGTGGACCTACCGCAACCTCAGCGAGATCCCCTCCCCTTCACACCACTTCGTCTTCGTCGACGAGCGCGAGGAGAGTATCGACGACGGCTATTTCCTGGTGTTCGTCGATCGACAGATCGACTGGGGCAACCTGCCTGCCATCTATCACAACGGCGCCAGCGGCCTTTCCTTCGCCGATGGCCACGCCGAGATCAAGAAGTGGCTCGACCCCGATACGCTCCGCCCCGGCACGGCCGGCTCGCGCCAAGGGCGACGCGATGTTCCCTGGATCAACGAGCGTGCCTCCACACGCCGCAACTAGGGAACGTTCCATTCCATTCCATGAAGACTTCTCCCCGAGCGCGCGGTGGGCGCGCCGTCACTACGTGGGCCACCGCGTGGGCCTGCGTTTGGCTGCTGTTGTCCGCGGGCCTCTCGGCCGCGCCGGCCGCGCCCCCCGATGCCGATCAGCCCGCCCTCCGCGGTCCGCTACGGGTGCACCCGCAGAACGCGCGCTATTTCACCGACGACTCCGGGCGGGCGATTGTCTTGGTGGGGTCGCACACCTGGAACAACCTCGTGGACATGGGCCCCACCGATCCCCCCGCGCCCTTCGATTACGGCGCCTATCTGGACTGGCTGGCGGGCTATCCCCATAATTTCTTCCGCCTTTGGACCTGGGAACTTGTGCTTTGGGACACTGGCGCCAACCGCGACGCCAAGCCCCAGGTGCATTACGCCGCGCCGCATCCATGGGCGCGCACGGGGCCGGGCCTGGCGTTGGACGGCAAACCGAAGTTCAACCTGCACCAGTTCGACGCCGAGTATTTTAGCCGGTTGCGCCACCGGCTCGAGGCCGCTCAGGCCCGCGGGATCTATGCGGCGGTGATGCTCTTCGAGGGTTGGGGCTTGCAGTTCGTGACCAACGCCTGGGCCAGCCACCCGTTCCATCCCGCGAACAACCTCCAGGGTATCGACGGCGACGCCAACGCCGATGGCTCCGGCGTCGAGATCCACCAATTGCGGGATCCCAAGATTGCCGCCCTCCAAGAAGCCTACGTGCGGCAAGTGGTGGACACGGTCAACGGGTTGGACAATGTCCTTTACGAGATCTCGAATGAGAATCACCCGCCTTCGACTCCCTGGCAGTACCACATGATCCGGTTCATCCAGGACTACCAGCGGCGCAAACCCAAACAACACCCGGTCGGCATGACCTTCCAGTACCGGGGCGGCGCGAACCAGGCCCTGTTCGATAGCCCCGCCGATTGGATTTCGCCCAACCCGGAAGGCGGCTACCGCGACCAACCGCCAGCGGCCAGCGGCGCCAAGGTGATCCTCAATGACACCGATCATCTCTGGGGCATCGGCGGCAATTCGGCCTGGGTCTGGAAGAGTTTCCTGCGGGGACTCCACCCGATCTTCATGGACCCCTACGATGGCAAGGTCTTAAGCCGAGGCGCTGATCCGCGTTGGCTCGAGCCCATCCGCCGCAGCATGGGCCATGTGCTGGTCTGGTCGCGACGCCTCGACCTCGGCGCCTTCACCCCCCAACCGACCCTGGCCGCAAGCCGCTATTGCCTGGCCAAACCCGGCTTCGAGTATCTGGTCTACCTGCCCAACGCCCCAGCCACCACGCTCGACTTGGCCGGACACCCCCACCGGTTCGCCGTCGAGTGGTTCAACCCGGCCAGCGGCGAAAGCCGCGCGGGACAACCCGTCCAGGGAGACCGCGTCACGGAACTCACCTCGCCATTTGCGGCGGCGGATTGCCTGGTCCACCTGCGGCGCGGCGCGGCGGACTGACGAAGACCTCGCGAGGGTCGATTGTTGGCCAGCGGGTCAATTCCCTGCGCGCCGCGGCGCGGTCTGACTCCATTGGTAGACCACCTCCCCGTGCACGTCTCGGAACTCGAACGTAATCCGGCTCTGCTCACCCGGCACGGGCGCGACCTGGACCGCCAAAAACCCGCCCTTCTGCCGGTGGAACCTGTGGTAAGCGGGATCCGCGCCGGGTGACCCACCCGCATGCTGGTCGCTAGCCGGCCCGCAGGAGAACTCTTGCACCCCAGTCTCTGGATGCACCGAATGATACTGCCAATGGCGATCGCCGCAGGCGATGAAGAACCCCGCAGGCAGATGCTCGGCAAACCAAGCGCGTAACCGGTTTCCTTCCGTGGCGAAGGCCGGGTTGGCGTGGTTGTCTTTCTTGTTGCCGCGGTCCGGCCCCACGATGGGTGTCGGGCTGATCAGCACCTTCCAAGTAGCGTCGCTCTCCCGCAAAGTGCGCTGCAGCCAGGCCTCTTGCTCGAGCCCCAGAATGCGCTTGTCCGGGCCGTCCGGGAGCGGATTGGGCGACCGGAACTCCCGCCCTTCAGTGAGCCAAATCTGCAAGTCGCGCCCCCAGCGGAAGGTGCGGTAGGGACGCGGGCCCGCGGGGGTTTGCTGCCGAAAGATCTCGAGTCCTTCGGCGAAGGTCAACGAGCCGCCCTGGACCGGTTTCTTGCCCGGCCAACAATCGTTGTCCAGCACGTCGTGATCGTCCATCTCCCAATAGCAGACGATCTGCCGCAGCAAATCGCAGTGGCGCGGCAGGCTGAACATCCGCTCCCAATGATAGCGCGCCAGGATCGCCGAGTTGGCTTTGGGCTCTTCGTTGTCGTAATAGACGTTGTCGCCGGTGAACACGAGGAACTGCGGCCGGGTCCGCTCCATGGCCGGGTAGATATGGAATCCGTCCGCGTGATCGAGGTCTTGGAACATCTGCCCCGTCACGACGCAGAACCGGACGGCGCTCGGTCGATCCACAGCCGGCGCGGTCTCGAACCGGCCGCGCACCGTCGTCCCCGCTGTCAGGCCGTCGGGCGTGGCGGATTCCGTCGCGAAATGATACTCCCGGCCCGCCTCCAACCCGCCGAGTTCAAACTGATGCGTGTAGTCCGTGCCAGACCCGACCGCCACCCAGGCCGTCGCGATTCCATCACCCAGATCGGCTTGGGTACCGTACCGGACCCGAATCCGGCCCGGGGCACCCGGGCAAGCGCCGTTGTAGCGGGCCACCTCCTCGGAGGTTACCAACCGGTCGCCTCGGGCCTTGGCTGTGGGGGGCGCCATACCACCGGTCACCCGCTGCGTCCCCGCTGTCAACCGGGTCCAGAGGATAGCGGAACGGTCCGTGACCTCGCCCACCTTAACCCCAGTGGCCTGGCCCGGGCCGTTAGATGCCAGAGATACGCCCACCGCGGCGAGCGCCATCGTGAGAAGACTAGTTCGGATCGTCATTTATACTATGGGTGTCGACTGTCGTTCATGCGTTTTCTTGCGAGACTACCGCTTGAACCTCACCCGGCCAACATGCCCGCGCCCCGTCCCCAACCCCAACGGAGAGCGGGCGTCTCGCCCGCTTGCCCCGCGGCCAAGATGGCCGCGCTCCGTCACCAGCCCCAACGGAGAGCGGGCGTCTCGCCCGCTTGCCCCGCGGCCAAGATGGCCGCGCTCCGTCACCAGCCCCAACCGAGAGCGGGCCTCTCGCCCGCGCTGCACCGCGGCCAACATTCCCGCGCTCCGTCACCAGCCCCAACGGAGAGCGGGCCTCTCGCCCGCTTGCCCCGCGACCAACATTCCCGCGCTCCGTCACCAGCCCCAACCGAGAGCGGGCCTCTCGCCCGCTTGCCCCGCGAC
>VHCO01000090.1 GCA_016871715.1 Verrucomicrobiota bacterium | reverse complement strand
CTCGTCTTCCTCCCAGCGGTAGGGCGCGCAGTCCTCTGCGCGCCGGGCGATGACAGCCGGCGTAGACCGTGCTCGACGGCGGGCTGAGACAGCCCGCCCTACCTCGTCTCCCTCCCCGCGGTAGGGCGCGCAGTCCTCTGCGCGCCGGGCGATGACAGCCGGCGTAGACCGTGCTCGACGGCGGGCTGAGACAGCCCGCCCTACCTCGTCTTCCTCCCAGCGGTAGGGCGCGCAGTCCTCTGCGCGCCGGGCGATGACAGCCTGCGTAGACCGTGCTCGGCGGCGGGCTGAGACAGCCCGCCCTACCTCATCTTCCATGCCGCGGTCTGCGGCGCGCAGCGGACTGCCAGCCGATGGTTGTCTATCCCGAGCTTTCATCATTATTGTCCGAAGATCGACTTGGCTTGGCGTATCATCCACTCGAGCTTGCGCGGGCGCGGGTCCGGCTCGAACAGGTCGGGCACGCCACGAAGGTAGCCAAGGAGCAGGTCGGGGTTGACGCCGCCGGCGAACGGGCTCGAGACCAGCCATTCCGAGAAGGCGCAGGCGACTGCGGCCAAGCGCATGGCTGGGCTCGCCTGCTCGAGCAACGGGCCTGCGCCGGTGTACGGGACGGGCCACTCGTGCTCGAGGTACTCGCCGGTGGCGGGCACGCGGTACCGGGCCCGCACGATGCCAATGGGCCCGTCGCCGCGCGGCTCGAGCTCGAGGGCGTAGAGTGCGTTGCCGGACTCGGCGGCGCCCAATTCGGCGGCGTCGACGGTGTTATCGCGGAACTGTTCTTTGGTGAGCTTGTGTTTGGCGTAGCCGATCTGGCGCCAGGCCGCGACTCGCTGCGGGTTGAACTCGACCTGGACCTTGACATCTGCGGCGGCGACTTGGAGGGCGCCGGTCAATTGGCCGACGAATTCGGTGGCGGCTTCGGCCGGGCTATTGATGAAGCCGTAGCGGCCGTCGCCGTTGCGAGTCAGGACCTCGAGCAGATCGTCGTTGTAGCCTTCCCAGCCAATCCCGAAACTGTCCAGGGCAATGCCGCGCTGCCGATGGGATTCGACCTGGCGCTGGAGGGAGGCGGGGTCGAGATCGCCGAGGTTTGCGGCGCCGTCGGTGAGGAGGATGAGGCGGTTGACGCCTTGGCTGAGGAAATGGCGCATGGCGGTCTCGTAGCCGAGTTTGAGGGCGTCTTCGAGGTTGGTGCCGCCTTCGGGGGTCAGGTGACCGACGCGCTCGAGCAGTTCGCCGGCTTGGTTGCCGGGCAGGCCATCCACCCAGAGTCGCGCCGTCCGGGCGAAAGCGACCACGCTGATCCGGTCTTGGGGCTGCAACTGGCTGGCCAAGACGGCGAGCGCCTGGCGAATGATGGCCACGCGATCGGCGCGTTCCATCGAGCCGGAGCTGTCCAGCAAAAACACCAGGTTCAACGCCCGACCCGGCTCACGACCGCGCGCGGCCGTCTGCACCGAGAACCGCAGCAGCTCGCGGTTATGCGCGAAGGGATCGCGGGCGCGTTCCCAGGCGAAGGCAATGGGCACACCGGGCCCTGGCTCGGGATCCCGATAATCGAACGCGTTGAGAAACTCCTCGCTGCGCACCGTGGCAGTGTCGGGCATCGAACCTTTCTCGAGACTGGCGGCGGCGAGTTTGAAGGACACATCGGTCACATTGAGCGAGAAGGTCGAAAACGCATTTTCGGCCGTGGCGACTTCCGGTTGCGGCTCGGGTGGCGGCCCGACCGGGCGCGGGGCGGGACGGCTTTCGTCCACCGGCGCGGGCGCCGGCGCGGGGCCGGCAGGCGCCGCGGGCACGAGGGCGGCTTGTTTCCGGGCCGAATCGCGGGCCTCGAGTTTGACCCCTTTGGCCAGTTCCTCCGCTGCCTGGTCAGGGACCTCGACCGCGCGCGTTTCGAGGCTCTCGCGCAGGACCTCGGTATCCTTGAGTCTCAGGGCGAGCTCATCGCGCGCTGCGCCGGCTTGGCTCGAGCGCTGTGCGCCCTCGGCGAGGCGGTCTTCCCGTACGGTCTGGGGCGCGGGCGCCTCGACCGGTCCCGCCAGGTCTTCGACCCGCTTGAGTTGCTCGAACCACAGGCGCCCCTCGCCTTCGCGCACCCGCTCGATTTCAGCCTCGGCGAGCTGGCGGACCGTGGTGCCGGCGGCCAACTGGGATTCGAGGCGGAAGCCCTTGCCGACCAGTGGCACGTCTCCGAGGACGGGGGCTTTGTCGACCGCCTCCTTGGCCTTGGCCTCGACGGCCAGGGCCACCACGCGCTCTTCGTACCGCTCGACTCCCGGTGCGGCGGTGGCGGCGGCGCCCTCGGTCGGCACGGCGAAGCGGTGTGCATTCGGTTTGGCATCCAACTCGCCGAAGGTGACGGTGACCGGCTCACCGGCAACCAGCGACTCGATCTGGACCGGCGCAGGAGCCGGCGCGGGGCTCGAGGGTTTGGACGGGGCGGGGGTGGGAGCAGACTCGAACAGCTCCTGGGAACGGTTGACTCCGCCCGCGCGGCCGGCGGCTCGGCCTCGGGCAGAACCGGCGCGCGCCAAGGGGATGTCGGTGGGGGTGCCCATAAAAGCGGGCATGGGCAACTTCAGGGGCAGAGGCGCCAGTTCGGCGCCGCCGGCTTCGGCGACTTCCTGACCCACGGCGCGACCGGCCTGAACCACACCTGCGTCACCTTGGCCCGACCCGCTCGCCCCACCAAATCCACCCATTCCACCCCCACCGCCTAGTCCACCTCCGGCGAGGAGTCCGCCGCGGCCGAACCCGAGCGATGAACCGCCCGCGACTCGCTCGCCTGCGGACTCGGCAGCGCCGAGGCTGCGCCCATTGAAGTCGGCAAGCGAATCGGGGGGCGTGAACGCCCAGGTCGTGCTCGGCACAGGCTGGTTGGCCATCCCTTGGGCTGCGTAGCCGCCGTAGAAAGCGCCGGCGGCAGGGGTGTTGGTGGCGGTTCGGGCCAGGCCGCGTGTGCGGGCCTCGCTCTCGAGTCCGTCGACCTGTGAAGGCAACAGGCCGAGTGCCGCGGTCGACTGCGGTGAGGCGGCCGGGGCCGTGGGCGCGGCGCTCTTCGGCGCCAGGCCGTAACGCCTCATCTGAAGCGCCTCGGTCGCCGGGGCCAGCTCGGACGTGGCGGGCGACTCGACGCCCACTCGAAGCGAGCGGGCGCGTGCGGGCGCAACAGGTGCGGGCGCGGTCGAGGGTGTCGGCCGTCCCATGTCGAACCGTGCGCCGTTGGCCTGGACCATGAATGTGGTGGTTTCTGTCGGGGGCGCAATGGCGCTGTAGTCGTCGGTCGTTTGGGTGGGTAGAAAAATCTCGCCACGATTCTGAGCTGGCACGGCCGGCCCAGGGTCGGCGCGGACGGCGGCAGGCTGGTCTTGGCGGAAGTAGAGCCTTTGCCCCAACTGGACCTCGGCTCCCAGGGTTGGCTGGTCGCGAGCCGGCTCGCCACCCAGCGTAGGTGCCGCCTCTCGTTTGGATGAGTCCGGTTGAGCATCGGTCACTACGCGACCGGCGCTCTTAAAGAAATCGAGCTGTGGCCGGGCGCTGGGAGGTTCGAGGGCGAGTCGGCTCAGGTCCGTTCGGTCGACCGCTGGTGAGAGGGGGAACTCCGGTGCAAAGCCCTTGCTGCGCGCGTTGATGAACTGCGGCAGCAGGGCGGCGAGGGACAGGACGATGGCGGCGGCGGCGGCGGCCATGCGCAAGCACCAGCCCCAGGGAATGTCCCGCCTCCAGAACGCGTGCCGAGGCGCAACGACTTTGAAAGCGGCGAAGAGCTTCGCCCGGCGCGCCTCGCTCAAGCGGGGCGGGGCATCGGGCGCGGCGGGGTCTGCGGCAGGCTGAACCAGCGCCTCGCGCACCAGGGAGATGGTTTGGCGCAGTTGCCCCTCGAGCCGTCGGAGTTCCGGGTCGCGCTCGAGGGCGGCCTGGACTTCGGCGGCCTCAGTCGGGGCCAGTTCACCGAGCAGCAGCGCGGTGAGGCGCGCTTGCGGGTCGGCGGGTGAGGGTGGGGACGAATCCGGTTTCATGCGACAAAGCCGGCTTTGGCAAGCTCGGCGGCCAAGGATTTGAGCGCGTGATGGAGCAGGTAGCCGACATGACCGACGCTCAGACCGGTGCGGGCGCTGATCTCCTTGTAGGAGAGGTTGTGGTTGAACTTGAGTTCGACCAACTCGCGGTTGCGCGGTTCGAGCGCCTCGAGGCCGAGTCGGACCAGGCCGATCCCTTCAAGGCGGGCGATCTGTTCGCCCGGCAAGGGTTGGGGGTCGGCCGGCTCGCTCGCGCAGGTTGGGTCCGCCTCGCGGTCCGGTTGCAGCGGCACGACCTTGCGGCCGTCGCGCCGGCGGTTGAGCGCCAGGTTGTGCACGGTGCGATAGAGCCAGCTCCGCGGCTGGCGCACCTGGTCAAACTGCCGGTGCAACCTCAGGAAGGCTTCCTGGACGATGTCTTGTGCCATGTCAACGTCGGCGAGCAAGCGCACGGCGTAACTGAGCAGGGGCGATTCCAGCGCCAAGAATAACGCCTCGATCGACTCGCTGCGCGGAGCTCGGCCCTCTGCTGGTTGCGCCACGGCCATGATCTGATTGGTCTGCTGGACCCGTCTCTTACTGGCGGTGCGCTCGCGTGCGTTTCATCCCCTTACGACACACGAGCAGCCCATTGCTTAGACGATTTGTCCAGCAACTTACTCCCGCCCTGCGCCCCCGGCCAAGCCCGACATTTCGTCCCCGGCGGTTCCGAATTACCCGCTTCGGCTCGGCGATGACCTTGGAGAGTGATGGCGCGTGACCGGAGTTGACCGGGGAAGGGTGAAGCTGGCACACCGTGCGGGGAGCGCCGGAATACGTAAGCTGGGCTGTCAACGGGATCGGGCTGGCTGTCTTCGGCGCAGCCGGCTCAAGCGGAACTGAAACGGATCTGGCTGTGGCGCTGTTCATCGAAGGCGTTACGTGAGCCCTTGCGGGAGAGAAACATGGCCAGGATGTGCCACCACAGATGAGCGGCCGTGTAGCGGCACATGGGTTCAAAGCGTGGGTCGGGGAGTGGGTTGAGCCAGCGATTCAAGCGCGGGCAAGCGGTCCGCACGGTGCGCAGCAAGCCCTGAGCGCTTAAGGGCGCGTCAATGCCTGGGCGCGCTTTGCGGCCCGCTGGTTGGCGACGTGGCCGCGGACTAGAGCCAGGGAGTGGCGTGAGACTTCCCGGATGAGCTTTTTGAGGCGTTTGTAGTTTCGGGTCCATGTTTTGACCTCGGGGACCAGATCCATCGGCACATAGACGGTACGGGTGCGGCCCTTCTGTTTGAAGGTCAGGTGCCAACCCGGCTGGGTGCAGCCGGGTCGTTTGACGGAGCAGAGGCTGCCTTCCAAGAAAGGCTGAGTTTGCGCGATGCGCTGGAGGGCGGCGGCGCGCAAGGAGGTGTGCCGGTTGGTGACGATGGTGATGGTTTTCATATCCGAAGTATATATGCTTAGTGACTTTGTCCACAAAAAGAGTGACCTCGAAGAAGAAAACGAGCCCGCCGCGGAGTGCAGAACGAGGCGGAAGCCAAGCAAGTCACGCCAGAGCGGCCAGGATCGGCCATCCATCGACTCGAAGAATCAGTCATTCGGAACCGCCGTTTCGTCCCTTGGGACGCTTAAGTTCTCCACCCCTCCGCCGATGGGATGGCAGATCGGTGCTTGGATCATGAGAGCCTGCGCTAGACCATTGGGATATCGGATTTCGGAGTTCGGACCTGGACTGCGGAGAGCGCGGCTGTTGGAGCCCCGGGCAGAGAAGCTCAGCGAAGCAGCCGGCCGGCAGCCTCGGGTTCGCGCGGTTGCGCCTCTGGCGGGTCAACGAGGCCTCCGCGGCTGCGCCCCGCGGGTCCTGTGCCTGTTCGCGTGGCTCGGGCTCGCGTTGGGCCCGGCGCAACCCGCGTCAGCGCGTGACACTCCGGAGATCATCGCCGAAGTCTCGGCCCCATCGTACCTCGGCTACCTGTCTTCACTACCGGTGTACGCCGGCGACTCGCGCGGCTACGACTACGAGACCGGGCTACCCGAGCCAGACCTGCTGAGCGCCCGGGTCACGATCTTCGACAGCCTCGTGTCCATCCTGGGACCGCAGAACGTTTACTATCAAGAGGTCCAGGCCGGCGGTTTCTCCGGCCAGAACATCGTCGGTGTCTTTCCCGGGGTCGACCCGGCCCATTACGGCACCTACCTGGTTGGGGCGCACTACGACGCGATCCGCGAGCCCGGATACAACACTTCCGGCAGTCCGGGCGCCGACGACAATGCCAGTGGCGTGGCGGGGGTGCTCGAGGCGGCGCGGGTGTTGGCGCTGGGCAATTTCAAGGCCAACATCTATTTCGTGGCGTTTGACCTCGAGGAAACTCGCACCAGCCCGCAGCTCAACTCGATGCGCGGCAGTTACACCTTCGCCCAAAACGCCTTAGCCACCGGCCTTGACCTTCGGGGCATGGTGAACCTCGACATGATCGGCTTCCACTGGGCCCCCGAGGCGCGGTCGGTGAGTGTGACCGACGCACTGGCTGGGGGCGTGGGAGGGGCGGTAGCGGATGCGCTCGAGCGCCAGGGCATGACGGTCAACCGGATCGGGGCGCTGGACTGGAGCGATCACTATCGCTTCAAGCAGGCCGGCTTCGACGCCGCTTGGGTGACGGCCTCCGATTTGCTGGATAACCCCTACGTCCACTCGACCCAGGATTACCTCGACAATACCGTCTACGGCAGCGCTTACCTCGATGCCGAGTACGCCGCGGCTGTTGTGCGCAGTGTGGTCGACTACCTCGGCACGGCCGCCGTCCACGCGCCGGAACCGGCCGCCACGGCTGCGATCATGGCTTTCCTCCTGATCGGTTGGGTCCTTCGCAGGCGGTGGGCGGGCGCCCTGGCGTCGGACCGGCTGGCTTAGGCGAGGGCGAGTCGCCGGTGCTATGCCGTGTCAACGACTTAAAACCAGTCCTGATGTTGACATTCGTGTCCTCGGCAAAGGTTCCGGCGCTCAGTTCGGTCGTGTTAATAATTGAGGCTGCGGCACTTGGCGTCGCTTAACGGGCGGGTACGGGCACAGCCAAGCCTGGAATCGATCCGTGTGTTGAGTCGCCATCGGGCTCGATTCCTCTAGCTCGGCGTCGAGGAGTGTAGCTGAGCCGACTCTGTCAATGACTTAAAACCGGGTGAATAATCGCGTTCTTGCTGTCTCTCCCTTGCCCTTGCCTTACTCATTACTCAAACCCGGCTCAGGGCGTTCTCGCTGACGAACAGGTTGCGGGCACGGAAAGCGGGAGGGCTCTCGACCAAGAGCACGGTCCGCAGGGAGGCCAGCGGGGAGGCGAACCAGGGTCGGTTCAGGCGGCGAGATTCGTCCCGCGTCCAGGGGGGGAGGGGCAGAGCGTGGCCCCGAGCGAGCTCCTCCGCCGCGGCCGCCAGGTAGGCGTCCTGGACCTGGCCCAGTTCGCCGGTCGTTGGCCGCAGCAACGGTGGCGGCTCGGCGAGGGCGGAGGCATCCCGCGTAACGTAGAATTCGTCGAGGAAATTCGCCAGACACCTGTCGAAGGAATCGCCGGCCCGCGTAAGCCGGGCGACTTCGGCTAACGTCTTGGGCCTCATACTTGACCCTCCTGGAACAAACCCTCGACCAAATGCTGGGTTTTCACGGACACGCGGTTGGCCGGGTAGTATTGGGCCACGAGGTCGAGTACTGCCGGAGCCGACTTCAGGCGCAGGTGCCGGATGAGGAAGACGATGTCCGGCACGTCCGACGCCTCGTCGGACAGCCCACCCAAGCGCGCGGCCATGCATTTCATGGCGAGCAGGTACTCGGGGACTGGCATGGTGAGACGCAGATGGGTGAATTGCGGCAGGTTTCCGGCCACCGTTTCGTGCCGGGCCGAGACGTAGCCCTTCACGCCGTCGTTCAGCCAGTGGGGGGGTAAGCCTTGCCGTTCGCCGATCCGTCGGGCGAGCTCACGGATGAGCTGGGCCGGTCGGAAGATGGCATCTACGTCTTTGGTCGATAGGCGAGCAGTGAAGGCAAGCACCATGACGGTGCCGCCAAAAAGGCAGATCTCCCCGGTGACGCCTTGTCGGCCAAGTTCGTCCGACAAGGCTCGCAGCGCGCGCAGGATGGCGTCGCGTGTCAGAGCCGAGCCGGCGGGTTGTTGATCGGCGCTCATACCCGACCTTTCACGGGAGCGTACTGAAGGCGCGCGCGTTTTGCCAAGCTCCCCTTGGTGAGCTTCCGAATTCTGGTTGTGAAAACCTCTGGAGCACGCCTCTATGAACCGCCCTGGCGGCGAGGCGGCAACGCGGCAAGGCAAGGCGTGAACGCCACTCGACGAGCCGCCCCCGGCCCGCTAGGGTGCAGGCATGCGTCTGGCTTACGTTCTGTGCGCGGTGGTGGTTGGTGGGATGGGGTCGTGGGCGGGCGATCTCACCAAGCGGTTCGAGCTCACCCTCGAGCGCGTCCTGCACGGCGGACCTCCCGGCTACACGGACGACTTCGTCCTGGCGGATGTTGTACCGCGTCCGGAACGCCGGTTCACCGAGTACAGCGGCGATCTCTCGGGCCGTTACCTGGGTGCGTTGGCGTACGCGACCACGCTTACGGGCAAGAGCTATTCGGAGCTGGACCGCAAGTTGACCGCCCTGCTGGCCCTACAAAAGCCGGAAGGTTACTTCGGCAGCCTGGCCAGCACCAACCAGGACGCGCTGCCGGATCTGGCCTTGGTCTGGGGCAACGGCCGGCTGCTGGTTGGACTCGTCGAGTACCACCAGATCAATCCGCAGGCTACGGTGCGGGAGGCGGCGCAGCGGTTAGGAGATTTCTTGTTGAGCCTCGAGCCCAAGTTCGCGCCCGAGGCGGTCCGGGAGGCGCTGTTGGCGGACAGGGGTCGCTACCACTATTGGACCCAGGCGATCGAGGGTTTGGTCGGGCTGCACCGGCTCAGCTCGGAGGCGCGCTATCTGGAGGGCGCCACTCGGCTCGCCGCCGGGGTGGCGCGACGGCCGGGCCAACACAGCCATGCGCTGCTGACCTCGCTGCGCGGTGTCCTCGAGTTGTACGACCGCGGCCGAGACGCCCAGCATCTCGCCCAGGTCGAGCGGCTCTGGCAGGAGTTGGTCACGGCGGGTGAGGTGCTGGCTTGGGGTGCCCCGCCCGAGTTTCTGGGGGCGAGCGATCGGCGCGAGGAAGGATGTTCCACCGCCGACTGGTTGTGGCTGAATCTGGGGCTCTGGGCCCAGACGCGGCAGCTCAAGTACCTCGAGGAGGCCGAGCGGACGCTGTTGAACGCCTTTTATTTTAATCAGTTCCACACCGGCGATTTCGGCCACCGCCATCTCGAACCGCGGGGCGCGGGGCCGCCTGTAGCCCGCGCGTGGTGGTGCTGCACGCTGCATGGGTTGCGCACCTTTCCGGTCGTCCACGCCGCCGCCTTCCACCGCGCGGACAACGTCCTGTACTACGACCTGCCGGTGGATGGGGAAGGCCGGCTCGATGGGTTGGTCTTGAGCGCCGACGCGCGCCTCGAACAGACCGGCACTGTCCTGTTGCGTGTGCGCGATGCTGCCACCGCGCCGCAGCGGTTGGCGGTCCGGCAACCCGGCTGGGCGAGCGCGGTGCAGATCAATGTGGGCGGGGTGAACCTGGCCGGCGAACTAAAGGATGGGTACCTGCATGTTCAGCGGCCCTGGAAAGCGGGCGAACGCGTGACGATCGCGTACCGGATGGGCACCCGTGTGGTTCGCCACCCGCAACACCCCGATTGGCTCGCGTTTCTGCATGGTCCCTGGTTCATCGGGGTGAACGAGGTTGCTTCACCCAACTTTTTCGACGAACCCGCCGAACGCAACCGCGTACGCCTAATCGCCCCAGGCGAGGGGGGCGAGGTCTGGCTGGATCCAGACCCGCCGGGGGTGCGGGACTCCGGCCGGTTCAGGATTCCGCAGGGGCACCGCAAGGTCCGGTATTTGCCGGGAGGCTACAGCGTGCAGACGCAGACGGCCTTGTTGCGGCCGCTGGCGGAGCAGACGGCCCTCCCCGACCCGACGGCGTGGCTTTTTTGGTTCGAGGCCGACTTTGGCCCCTAGGGGTTAATCAACGCAGCAACAAGAGAAAGGATCACGATGCATGTTCGATCTCGGCAGAATTCGTTCCTACGCACGCGCCGCGCGTTCCTGACGGAGTCTGGCAAGGCGCTGGCGGGCGTCGCGCTGGCTCCGGCGGCCCTCCCGCATGTTCACGCGGCGGCCGATGAGACCATCAGGGTCGCGCTGATCGGGTGCGGCGGGCGCGGCACTGGCGCCGCCGCCAACGCGCTCCAGACTCGAGGTCCCATCCGGCTCTGGGCCATGGCCGATGCCTTCGCCCACCGCCTCGAGGGCAGTCTGCGGACCTTGCGCGACAAGTTCGACGCTCAGGTGGATGTGCCGCCCGAACGGCGGTTTGTCGGGTTGGACGGCTATCGCCGGGCCATCGATACGCTCGGTGCAGGCGGCTTGGTCCTGCTGGCCACCCCACCGGCCTTTCGCCCGTTGCATGTCGAGTACGCCGTGGGCCAAGGCCAACATGTGTTCATGGAGAAGTCCTTTGGCGTGGATGCGCCGGGCGTACGGCGCATCCTGCGCGCTGGCGCCGTGGCGCTGCAAAAGAACCTCAAGATCGCCAGCGGCCTGATGTGGCGGCACGACAAGCCGCGCGAGGAAGTGATGCAGCGCATCCACGACGGCGCCATTGGCGAGGTGATCACGCTGCGGACCTACCGCATGCACGGCGCCGTGGGGTACGCCCCGAAGCGCCCGGACCAGACCGAGCTCGGTCACCAGATCGCCAATTACAACAACTTCACCTGGCTTAACGGCAGTTTCTTCGTCGATTGGTTGATCCACAACATCGACGTTTGTTGCTGGGCCAAGCAGGCCTTGCCCATCTCGGCCCAGGGCCTGGGCGGACGCTCTTCCCGCACCGAGCCGGACCAGATGTTGGACCACTACGCCGTCGAGTATTTCTTCGCCGACGGCGCTCGGCTTTATGCCCAGGGCCGGCACGTGAACAACTGCTGGGACATCTTCTCCGATTTCGCTCACGGGACCAAGGGCTCGGCGCTAATCATGGAAAGCCTGGCGGCGCCCAAGCCGCGCCTGTACAAGAACCAAGCCCAGGTTCGCGAGAACGAGACCTGGCGCTATAGCGGTCCCCCATGCGATCCGTATCAGGTCGAGTTCGACTTGCTGCTCGACGCCATTCGTAACAACAAACCCTACAACGAAGCCGAGCGGAGCGCGCAAGCCGGCCTGGTCGCCATCTTGGGCCGCATGGCGGTCGAGTCCGGCAAACTCATCACCCTCGAGGAAGCCCTCGCCTCGAACCTCGAACTGGCGCCCGGTCTGGACCGCTTCACCATGGACTCGAAGCCGCCCATCGCCCCCGACGCCCAGGGCCGCTACCCGCTTCCCGTGCCTGGCACGACCCAAGTCCTTTAAGCGTGAGGGCGCCGGCTCGTCAGAAGCGGCTGGGGCGGCTGCTGGGGGTGTGGCTGGCCGGCTGGGTTTGGCTGGCGGCGCCGGGGGCGGCTCGGGCCCAGCCCGACAAGCCAACCGCCTTGGATTACTTCCTCATCGTCACGGGCAGCGAGCTGTTGACCGGTGTGTACGCCGATCGTCACACCCATTTCATCACCGGCACCCTGCAGCCGTTGGGGTGCCATTGCGTCGGTTCGCTCAGTGTCGATGACAAAGCGGCGGACCTGACCGAGGCGCTTCGGTTTGCGACGCGCAGAGCGCCCTTGGTGCTGGTCACGGGCGGACTCGGCCCGACGGATGACGACATCACGCGCGAGACGCTCTCAGCCTTCACGGCCATCCCCCTCGAGGAACACCCGGACGTGATGGCCTCCATGGAGCAACGGTTCAACCAACCGCGCGACCAGATCCGACCCAACCTGCGCCGCCAAGCGCTCGTGCCCAAGAATGGCGCCTACCTCAAAAACCCCGCCGGGACCGCCGTGGGGCTCGTCTTCGATCGTCCGTCCGCGACGGTCGTTGCTCTGCCCGGTCCACCACGCGAGTTGCAGGCCATGGTTACGGCCGAGCTCATCCCGTTTCTGCGCCTGAAGTACGGCGTGCGCCGCCCTGGCAGCACGCGCACGTTACGCTTCGTGGGCATCGGCCAGTCCGCCATCTACCAGACCTTGCACGAGAGGGTCGAACTGCCATCGGATCTGACGCTCACCTCGATGTTCGAGGCGGAACGTGTGGATGTGACGTTGGCGCTGCCACAGGACACCCCCGAGGATCAGGCGCGCTTGGAAACGCTCGGAGCCAAAGTGCGCGAGCTGCTCGGACCCTATATCTATGCGACTGGCACGGACACGCTCGAGGCGGTCGTGGTCAACACCCTGCGGTCGGCTCGGGGCAAGTTGGTTTTGGCCGAAGTCGGCAGTGGCGGCCTGCTGGCGGCCAGCCTCAATGGCGCCCCAGCGGCCGCCAGCGTGGTCGTGGGCGGTTACGTGGCGCCTTCCGAACCGGTCTTGGCCCGCTTGCTCGGACTGTCGCCGCCCGTATGGTCAGCCGAAGCTTCGGCCGACGAGCGGGTCCGGCAGTTCGCGCGCGGCGCGCGCCGACTCGCCGAGGCGGATTGGGCCGTCGCGGTTGGGGGGCCGCAATTCGAGACTGGCCGGGGAGCGAGTCTTTTGGTGGCCTTCGTTGAACCGAACGACGCGGTCGAAGTGCAGCGGTTCACCCTCGGTGCCGGCGACACAGGCAGGGCCCGCCTCGTCAACGGTATCCTGGACCGGCTGCGCAGGTTGGCCGCTCGAGCGAAAACGCCTTACTGATGAGAAATCTGCCGATTGCCTTAACGATCGCCGGCTCCGATAGCGGTGGCGGCGCCGGGATACAAGCCGACCTAAAGACCTTTGCGGCGCTGGGCACGCACGGCACGACGGCCGTGACCTGCCTGACCGCGCAGAACCCGAAAGGCGTCAGCGGCATCCAAGTTTGTCCTCCGCAGATGGTGCGCGCCCAGATCCGAGCCGTGTTCGCGGAACTGCCGCCTGCAGCCGTGAAGACGGGCATGCTTTACTCGGCCGCGATCATCCGGGCGGTGGCCGCCTGCCTGAGCGAGCGGAGCGGGCCGCCGCTGATCGTGGATCCGGTCATGGTGGCCACCAGCGGCGCTCGCTTGCTGCAACGCCCGGCGATTCGCGCGTTGCAGGAGCGTCTCCTGCCGATGGCCGCGCTGGCGACGCCGAACCTCGACGAAGCCGCCATCCTAGCCGAGCGTCGGGTGCGATCGGTCGAGGACCTCCGTGCGGCGGCGCGGCTGATTCACGGCCGACACGGCTGCGCGGTGCTAGTGAAGGGCGGCCACTTGCGCGGGTTGCGCGAGGCCGTGGACATCTTCTACGATGGGTCGCAAGAGCTGCTGCTGAGCGCCCCGTTCGTCCGCGGTAGGTCAACGCACGGGACCGGTTGCACCTACTCGGCGGCGATCACAGCTTATGTCGCCCGTGGCTACAGCCTAGCCAGAGCCATCGGCCAGGCCAAGGAGTACGTCTCGCAAGCGATCGGCCGCAGCGTGGCCGTGGCCCGCCGCCAGGTGCTGGGCTTCTTCTGACCTTGGCCAACGGGCCGAGTGAGCTGAGAGCAGGAGTGCGAGGCCTCGAAGACATGGTGGGCAGACCTCGGGTGCCTGGGCGGCGGTGTGGGAGGAAATCGAGCCGGTTGCCGGCGGAAACTGACCGACGGAGCCGATAGACGCCTTGCGGGACGCACGCCGCCCCAGCGGGCAGGCCCGGGTCCAGTTGGGCGAGTCGAGGTCAGGTTTTTGCCTTTGCCGGAGCGAACTCGGCCATTTAGCCTGAAGGCATGAGCACGATTCAGGAGATCGAGGCAGCGGTGCAAAAGCTGCCCGTCGAGCAGGCGCGCGAGCTCCAGGATTGGCTGGCGGATTACCTCGAGGACGACGCCCCATTGAATCCGGAGTTTGTCAGCAGCATTGAACGCGGCCAAGCCGACTTGCGCGAGGGTCGCGTTCGCACGCCCTGACGCTCCCTTGCCTTGCGCCAGGCCACTGAAGTTTATTCACGGGAGTTCGACGCTCGGTTCTTCGGATTGCCACAGCGGGTGCGCGACCACATCGAGGTCAAGATACGCGATCTGGGGCGTCGGTTGGAGAGCTACCTGCATCACCGACTTCAGGGTCGGCCTGAGTTTCGCCTGCGTGCAGGGGATTACCGAGTGATCTACGAGTTCAACGTGGAACGGAATGAGCTCTGGCTTGTGACCCTCGGCCACCGCCCGCGAGGTGTATCGCCTTTAAGGCCATTATAGCCTAGCCAGAGCCATCGGCCGGGCCAAGGAGTACGTCTCGCAAGCGATCAGCCGCAGCTTGGCCGTGGCTCGCCACCAGGTGCTCAACCAGTTTGGGCGCTGGCCCACGGGGACCGCACTCTGAGAGGCCTCGTCGGCGCGGGTTTGGCCAGCCAGGATCGGCTCGGCGTGCTGGCCCTCGAGCACGCCTTGAATCCAATCCAACCTCGAGGAAATGCGTGTGGCGAAGAAACCGCAGGCTTGCTCGAAGTCCATGTCGGCGATCACCTGACCGTTAGCTTGGTATAACCCTCCGCGATCGAAGAGCGCGGCTGGGACTGGCCGCCCACCGGGGGTGAGTCGGTAGGGGCCATCGACGCTGAGGTTGATGCCCGCCAACTTCCAGCCTGCCGCATCGTGAACGAACACCGCCCCGCCCGAATCGCCGTTGGAGAGCGCCGCTTCGTTCGGGCCTGCCGTGGCACTGAACGAGGCCCACAACACGCTCCCCATGCGCCCGCCGTAGTCCAGAGCCACGTCGACGACGTTCTCGCCCCAGCGCAGCACGCCATCCCGGCGGCCCCAACGCCAACCGCGCAACCCGGCCGGTGCGCCGGTTTGCGACGCGGGCCTCGGGCACTCCGGCTCCCCTAACGCCGGAGTACCCTGCCCGAGGCCACGCGTCTCCCCCACCTCACTCGCCAAATCTTTCCGGCTCACCCCGCGCTCGTCGGTGTCCGGCGTTCCCGTCAGCGTCGTCGGTTCCTCGGCGACCTGCCGCGCGGAGCCCAAGCCACACCAGGACTTCACCCGGTCGAACCACCCCTGACCTCGGTCGCCTTCGGCCGGGTGCCCGGTCGCGATGACGATGGGATCGCCTCGGCGGGTCCCACGCCCGAAGACCACCAGGCCTTTGCCGACTTCATCGCGCCCGGTGTAGAGCGGGGCGTAACGAGGAAACTCGCCGGCCACCTGCCAAATGCGCAGGTCGCTGGCCGGATCGTCAAACGCGGCCACAGTGGGGTAGGCTTTCCCATCGAAGTAGAAACTCTCCCCAATCGTGCCGCCCACGTGTTTGGCCGTGATAAAATGTCGCGGTGCGATCGGCGTGCCCAGGAAGACTCCCCAACGTCCCTGGTACTGCCACCCGCTGTCCGCTAACTCGCCCGCCGGCGCGCTGGTGTTGTGGTTGGGATTGCCCGTCGAGTAGAAGATCATCCCGTTGACCTGGTCGCTCGCCAGCAACGCCAGGGCCACCGCCCACCCAGCCCCCACGCTACGCGCGTGCCGAACGGGCTCGAGGTCCTGGGCTCCGGCGGCGCGCGCCCGGATCGCAGTCGATGTTAGGTTGGACCTTTGCATGGCGGACGGGCTCCCAAGAGCGTGAATCGTGCCAAGCATAAGACGTTGGTTATTAAGGCTCAACACGAGTCGGGGGTGTCCATTTCTTGGAATCCTTGTGGCCGGACAAGACAGACCGGCCCCAACTGCCCGCACCAACGCCAAACCGTACCTTCAGCATGAGGCTATTTTCGACACCTCCCGCCGAAACTGAAGCCTCACCCTCAATATTCGATCGCCAGCAGGTTGCCTTGCGCCTCGTGGGTGCTGCCTTCGGACGTCGGCTCGAGCGAGGGCCGCAAATGCGGTGGTACGGCCCAGGCCGGCACACCGCTCCCCGGGGCGGGTGTGCGCGCAGGAATCAACAGCCGCAGCAGCCCCCGCGCCGTAGGCCGCCGCGCGAACTGGTCTGCTTGCCGCCGCTCGTACAGGCTGTCCACCAGGCGGCGCCGCTGCCGCCGCTCGACTGAGCTGCTCTCGGCCCGTCGAGCCCCCGGGTCGCCTCCGGCGAGCGCCGCTTCGGATTCGGTCGAGAGGCTGACCCGAGCCGGTGAGGCGAGGTCGTCCAAGAGGGCGCCGGGGGGGGACACCGGGCCGGTGAGCGAGACGCGCAGTTCGCGGCTGAGGGAAGGCAGTTCGAGGGTCAGACGGAGGAAATGGTTATAATCGTTCGTTTGCCCAAGCGCCAGCGCCGCCAGCCCGAGCAGCGGCCCGAGCCCGAGCAGGCGCAGGCGAATGAACCCGCGCCACCACTGGCACCTTCGAGACATCATTTCAGATGGAACACCAACGTCGGGTCCAGCGGGTACCGCCCAAAGCGCTCGCCGTACACCGCCACCCCCCCCGGCAGTGCCGCGTCCACCTCGAGCCGAATCGCCACCTCGCGCTCGGCCGCCGCGGCCGCCAAGGCCGCCTCCGGGACCGCCACGTGCACCAGGTAACCATACGAACCCGCTTCCCGTAGCTTGCGATCGCGCGGCTGGGCATGCCAGGACAAGATCCCGCGATGGTCCGCCGGGTCGTCCGACAACTCGACGACGCCAGCGCTGTGGCCTTGGATGCGGACGCGCACGGCGCTCGGGAATGGCACGGTATCGGTCATGGGATAGGCATTCGGGTTCAAGCTCGGATCGTGGGTGCCTTGGCCGCGCATGTAATCGCCCTCTTGCTGGCCGGCCCCCGCGCGGTCTTTGCCGAACAACTGCTTAGCCGAGGCCTCGATGAGGAAGCTGGCGCCGGCCACTTTATCCAGTCGCAGCCCCTCGGGCCAGGGCACGCGATACTCGAAGTAGCCGTGCCCCGCGCCGTTGACCTTAAGCCCCTCGAGTACGCTCCAATGCTTTAGCGACCATTGGGCGTCCGTGAAGGTGTCGGGCGCGAATCGGACCACGCGTGCCGAACCGCCTGCGCTCTTCACCCCTTCGTTGCGCGGGGTCGGCCCGCTGGTGAGGCGGAAGGTGGTGAAGTTGCGGTGCAGAACTTGGCCGGCTTTGGTTTCCAGGGACACCTGCAGGACGGCGAGCCCGGCGGTGGCGGGCATCGACACCTTGAGCGGCGTCAACTCGACCGCGCTCCACGGCGCAGCCGTCACCTGGACTGACCCCCGACTCCACGTGTGCGACCGCCCGAGGCTATCCCAGCCGGTGAGCGTCGTGCGGAGGAGGAGCTGCGCATCGGGCAGGCGATCGGTCATGAACGAGGCGTGCACCGGCACGCGCAGCGTCTCGCCCGGACGGGCGTCTTGACAGAGTTCATGTCCGACCGAGAGGTAGCAGGGGCTGTGCAGGTCGCGCAGCGTCATGCCCGGGACCAGTTCGTCGAGGCCGGTGAACTTGTCCGAGCGGTCGTAGCGGTAGTAGCCGTTCCATTCGTTGATGACGTCGTGATGCTCGGTATAGAGCCAGCCACAGATCTTCGGTTGGCGTCGGAACTCGTTGATCATGACGTGATAATCCCAGCTCCAGTCCACGTCGCCTGCGCTGCCCTCGTATCCCCACACGTTGCCGCACTCGCTGTTGAGCAGAGGTTGGTGGCCCTGGGTCCGGCCGCCGATGAAGTTCCAGGTCGAGCCCGGCTGGGTTTTGCCGACGACCTCGGCGAGGTGGTCGCGCCAGGCGTAGCCCGGCAGATACGCATGCCAACTGTTGATGTCGGTCTCGACGTGGTCGAAGTGGCACGGGGAGTTGTCCTCGACCAGGCGGGTGGGATCGAGTTGTTTGGTCAGCCGGTAGATGGCGGCGACCCATTCTTGGGTCGCCGGCAGGTACACGCGGCGGTCACCCTGCTTGGTGAACAAGCCCCAGGTCTCGTTGAAGGGGACCCAAGAGAAGATGGCGGGGTGATTGAAATCGCGCTCGATCATCCCGCGCAGCGCCACCTCGAAGTCGCGCCGCATCTCGGTGTCGGGTTCGCCCCAACTATTGGGCACATCGCACATGAGCAGCAGCCCCAGCCGATCGGCCCAGTATAACTTGCGCGGCACATCGATCTTGACGTGGAGCCGGTTGGCGTTGAGCCCCAGCCGGCGCGAGCGCAGGATCTCCTCGCGCATGAAGGCGTCGCTCGGAAATGTGTAGAATCCCTCCGGATGATAGGACTGGTCCAGGGCCATCTGCAGGTAAACCGGCTTCCCGTTCAGCGCAATGTACGGGAAATCCGTCCCCGGCAACCGCACCACGCCGATCTGCCGCATCCCGAAGTAGGCCTTCACCCGATCCTCCGCCTCGCCCCGGCGCAGCACCACTTCCACCTCGTACAGGAACGGGTCCTCGAGCGACCACAGCCGCGCGTTGGGCAGGGCCACCTCGAACTGCGCGTCCTTAGCGCCTTGAGCAATCGGGTGCGCCACTTCCGGCACCGCGCCGGTCCGGAAGACCAACCGCAACTCGGCTTCGCCCGGCGCGGCGTCATCGAGGGCGACCTTCACCGTCACGTTGGCGCGGTCCAGGTCGGGCAGGAAATGCACCGTCTGCAGATGGAGCTCGGGCCGGGCTTCCAGGTAGACGGTCTGCCAGATGCCCTTGGCCTGGCCGTAGCCTTGTTTGCCCTCGAGCTTGAACGGGTGCGGCGTATCGTCCACGCGCAAGACCAATTGCTGCTCCTGCCCCCAGTTGACATGCGGCGTGAGCTCGAACTCGAAGGGTGTGTACCCGCCCTGGTGTTCGCCCAAAGGCCGACCGTCCAGCCAACCCTTCGTCAGCCAGTCACAAGCCCCCACCACCAAAAAGACCCGCCGCCCGCGCCACGCCTCCGGCACCTTGACCGGACGGGCGTACCAGGCCAGGTCCCCTTGGTTGGTCACCCCCGAGAGGGCTGAGCCCCATGGAAACGGCACCGTGATCGCCAAGGGAAAACCCGCGGGCACAGCCGGCTCGAACCACTTGCCTTGTTCGCCTGCGTTCTCCTTGTCGAACCGGAAGGCCCAGCGCCCGTTTAAGTTCAGCCAGTCCCCACGCTCGAAGTCGGGTCGGGGATGCTCCGGCAGCGGGATGCCCGCGCTCGGCAATTCGGCCGCGCCCACGACCTGCGCGATCGCACAGCCGAGGAGCAACCAGCGTCCTAGTTTGCGGCGGGCGCGAACGGGACCACGGTCAGCAACGGGTGGCACATGCATACCGTAAGTCGGCCAGAGAGCGGTCCCGGTGGCAAGCCCGCAAGTGCCAGCCCGCGCCGATCCTCGAGGCCCGCCCCAACAAACAAGATAGCCAACGGCGCCCGTGTCCGTTTAAATGCCATCCGCACAGCGACCGCCTATGCGACACGCCACCTTGGATCCGGGAATATTTGTCGAGAACCGGCAACGGTTGAGACAGCTCCTCCTCCCCAACGCCCTCGTCGCCGTCAACGCGAACGACCTCCTGCCCACCAACGCCGACGGCAGCCTGCGGCTGGTGCCCAACTCGGACCTGTTCTACCTGACCGGGGTCGAACAGGAGGAGAGCCTTTTGCTGCTTTGCCCGGACGCGGACGACGAACGGCAGCGCGAGATCTTGTTCTTGCGCGAGGCCAACGACCTGATCGCCACTTGGGAAGGCCACAAACTGACCAAGGACGAAGCCCGCCAAGTTTCCGGCATCCAAAACGTCCAGTGGCTGTCCGAGTTCCCGAAGCTCTTCCACCGCCTCATGTGCGAGTGCGAGCAGGTCTATCTGAACTCGAACGAACATAAACGGGCCGACGTCGTCGTCGAGACCCGCGAGGCCCGCTTCGTCCAATGGGTGCAGGCGCGGTACCCGCTCCATCATTACCAGCGCTTGGCTCGCCTGCTCCACCGCCTGCGCGCCGTCAAGGCCCCCGCCGAGCTCGACCTCATCCGCCAAGCCTGCGCGATCACCCGGGCCGGCTTCGAACGCGTCGCCCGCTACACCCGGCCCGGCGTGTCCGAACACGAAATCGAGGCCGAGTTTGCCCATGAATTCATCCGGCGCCGCGCCACCTTCGCCTACACCCCCATCATCGCCTCCGGCGCCAACGCCTGCGTCCTCCATTATATCGCCAATGACCAACCGTGCCGCGCCGGCGATCTCCTCCTGCTCGATGTCGCCGCGTGCTACGCCAACTATAACTCCGACCTCACCCGCACCTTGCCGGTCAATGGCCGGTTCACTCGCCGCCAAAAACAGGTCTACCAAGCCGTCCTGCGCGTGCTCCGCGCCAGCATCGCCGGACTCACCCCAGGCAAGAAATGGAAAGAGTGGCAGGAAACCGCCGAAGACCTCATCGCCAAGGAATGCGTCGACCTGGGCCTGCTCAAGCCGCGCGACCTCAAGTCGAAGGTGGCTGACCCGACCCAGAAACCGGTCAAGAAATACTTCATGCACGGCCTCGGTCATCCCCTGGGACTGGACGTGCACGATGTCGGCTTCACGACGGAACCCTTTGCCCCGGGTTGGGTTATGACGGTCGAACCCGCCATCTACATCCCGGCCGAACGGTTGGCCGTGCGCCTCGAGAACGATGTCTTGATCACCGAGACGGGGCCCGTCGACCTGATGGCGGACATCCTGATCGAACCCGAGGCCATCGAAGCCCTCATGCGCCGCCGCTAGACCATCTCCCCACATCCCCATGCCCACCTCATCGCCCGCTTGGCACGGCGTCTTCCCCGCCGTCACCACCCAGATGCGCAAAGACGGGTCGCTCGACCTGGACGCCACCGCCGCCCACGTCGAGGTGCTCATTGCCGAAGGCGTGCAGGGCCTGGTCTTGCTCGGATCGCTGGGCGAAAACCAAGCCTTGACCGCCAAGGAAAAGCGGGAGGTGCTGGCGGCCCTGCGGTCGGCGGTCAACCGGCGCGTGCCGGTGTTGAGCGGGGTCGCCGAGAGCAGCACGGCCGAGGCCTGCCGCTACGTGGCGGACCTCGAGCGGTTGGGGGTCGACGGTTGCATGCTCATGCCGCCCATGATCTACCGGTCGCCCGACCCGTGCGAGACGCTCGACTACTTCCGCACCGTCGCCCGCGCCACCGTCTTGCCCATCATGATTTATAACAACCCCATCAGCTACGGCCACGACCTCACCCCCGAGATGTTCGCCGCCCTGGCCGATCAACCCAACTTCGTCGCCCTCAAGGAAAGTAGCGGCGACACCCGGCGACTGACCGACCTGCGCAACACCGTCGGCGACCGCTATGCCGTGTTTGTGGGCGTGGACGATCTGGCCCTCGAAGCGGCCGCCCTGGGCATCGATGGTTGGGTCGCCGGCGTGGGCCTCGCTTTCCCGCGCGAGAACCAGCGTTTCTGGGAACTGACCCGGCGCGGCGAGTGGGAACAGGCGCGTGCGCTCTACCGCTGGTTCACGCCCCTCTTGCACCTCGACACCCACCCGAAATTCGTCCAGTACATCAAGCTCGCGATCCAGGAATGCGGCCTGGGCGTCGAGTGGGTGCGCCCGCCGCGTTTGCCCCTGGTGGATGCGGAACGCCAACGCATCCTGAAAGTCATCCGCGACGGCGTGGCGCGCCGGCCCTAAGTCGACAACCTGCCCCACGCCACGTTCCAGGGCCATGACGCCCAACTCGAAGCTGCGGTCGCACGCCTCCAAGGCCTTATCCGGCGCGGCCCCCGCCCCCATTCCCCCAGCCCCACCCTGTCCCGATAAGACGCTCCCACCCGGCGCTCCGTAAGCGTGTCCGAAACTCACCTTGACACCTTTTCCGGGTGCCCCGTAGATTCGCGGCTCTTTGGCGAATCGGGTTTATTCAGCTTCGAGTTTAGGGCGGCGCATGGCCGCACGGCGGGGTCAGCGGTGGAACGTCGGGCTGGTGTGAAGGACGCATGAACAAAGGCAAAATCGTGCAGGTGATCGGTCCGGTGGTGGACGTCGAGTTCGCCGATCAGCTTCCGGGCATCTACAACGCCTTGACCGTCGAGTACCCGTTGCCGGGGCACGGCACCACCAAGTTGACCCTCGAGGTGCAGCAGCACTTGGGCGACAACTGGGTGCGCGCGGTCGCCATGTCCACCACCGAGGGCCTCAAGCGCGGCTATGACGTGGTCGATACCGGCGCCCCGATCAGTGTGCCGGTGGGGCAAGCGGTCATGGGGCGGGTGATTGACGTGTGCGGCAACCCGGTGGACGAACGCGGCCCGGTGCGAGCCGAGCGCCACAACCCGATCCACCGTCCGGCGCCCTCGCTGGTCGACCAGTCCACTTCACCCCAGATCCTCACCACGGGCATCAAGGTGATCGACCTGATCTGCCCCTTCCTCAAAGGTGGTAAGGTGGGCGCCTTCGGCGGCGCGGGCGTGGGCAAGACCGTGGTCATCATGGAGTTGATCAACAACATCGCCAAGCTGCATGGCGGCGTCTCCGTCTTTGCCGGCGTGGGCGAACGCACCCGCGAGGGCAACGACCTCTACCACGAGATGTCCGAGGCCGGCGTGATCAATCAGAAAGACCTCAACAAGTCCAAGATCGCGCTGGTGTACGGCCAGATGAACGAACCGCCCGGGGCGCGCCTGCGCGTGGGGCTCTCGGGTCTGGCCATCACGGAGTATTTCCGAGACGAACACAACCAGGACGTGCTGTTGTTCATCGACAACATCTTCCGCTTCTCCCAGGCCGGCTCGGAAGTGTCGGCCTTGCTGGGGCGGACCCCGAGCGCGGTCGGGTACCAACCGACGTTGGCCGCGGAGATGGGCGATCTGCAGGAACGCATCACCTCGACCAAGAAAGGCTCGATCACCTCCTTCCAGGCGGTGTACGTGCCCGCGGACGACTTGACCGACCCGGCCCCGGCCACGACCTTCGCACACCTGGACGCCACCATCGTGCTCGAACGCTCCATTGCCGAGTTGGGCATTTACCCGGCCGTGGATCCGCTCGCCTCGACCTCGCGGGCGCTGACGCCGGACATTGTGGGCACGGAGCATTACGAGGTGGCGCGCGGCGTGCAAAAGGTGCTGCAACGGTACAAAGACCTCCAGGACATCATCGCCATTCTCGGCATGGACGAACTCTCGCCGGAGGACAAGTTGACCGTGTTCCGCGCGCGGAAGATCCAGCGGTTCCTGAGCCAGCCGTTCTCGGTAGCGGAGGTTTTCACCGGTCGGCCGGGCAAGCAAGTGCCCGTGGCGGACACGGTCAAGGGATTCAAGGAGATCCTCGAGGGCAAGCACGACGACGTGGGCGAAGGCAACTTCTACATGAAAGGGCGCATCGAGGAGATCCACGAGGCCTCCTAATCGCCCAACGAGAACTCGCCCAGCGGGCCCCGGACCCAATTCCGCCTGACATGGCCGCCACCCTCAAACTCGAAATCGTGACCCCCGAGGGCAAGACCTGCTCCGAGGAAGTCGAGATGGTCACCCTGCCCGGCATCGAGGGCGAGATGGGCATCTACCCCCAACACGTCCCCCTCATGACCCAGATTGTCCCGGGCGAAATCGTGGTGCGCCGCCAGGGCGAAGAACATTACCTCGCCGTCGGGCCCGGGTTTGCCCAGATCACCGGCGACCACGTCGCGATCCTTACCGACATGGCCATCCGGGCCGACGACCTCGATGAGGCCAAAGCCGATGAGGCGCGTAAAGCGGCCGAAAAACGGTTGCGCGAACGCCTCGGCGAAGCCGACGCCGCCCTCGCCAACGCCGCCATCATGCGTTCGGTCGAGCACCTCCGCGGTCGCCGGCGCCAACGCAAATAGGCCTTCGGCGCCAGCCGACCCTACCTGCGCCTCGCGCCCGGCGTCTGCCCAGGGCGATGGCGCGCGGACGCACTCCACTGGCCCCACCAACCGGCGAATGACTGCGCTGGACGCGCCAAGGTCAACCGCTTCCCGTCATGCCAGAACACGGCGGCGTGCCCATGGGAGAAGCGCGTTTCCCATGGCAGATGGTACGCCCCGGCCTCGAGCCATACCAGGCGGTCGCCCGGCCGCAGACTTCGCGGCAGCGGGTGGCGCGCCAGTTGGTCGAAGGCCATGCACGTAGGGCCATAGACGCCGGTGAGCCGGCGCGGGCCTGAGCGCTGTGGCACCGTGAGAATCTCGTGGTCTTCCCACGTGGACACCAGCGCGTGGAGCGTGCGACCGCCATCGCACAGCAACTGGCGCAGGCCACTGCGCGTTTTGACCTCGATCACGCTCAACACCAACACGCCGGAGCGCGCGGTCAGATAACGGCCATTCTCGAGCCACAACTCGCGCAGGCCGGGGAACTGGCCGAGTGCCCGCCGGTACACCCCGGCGAGGGCGGACAGCGAGAACTCGACGTTGAAGGGGCGCCCCGCCAGCGACCGCGTGTGGGCCGGTGGCCAGCCGCCGCCGCAGTCCAGGTAGCGCGGCTGAAAGGGCGCCGCCCGACAAAGCTGGCCCAGCTCGGCCAAGGCCCGTTCGTAGGCCGCCGGCGCAGCGACATTGGTGCGGAGGTGGACGTGGAGGATCTCGAGTCGGGCCCGGACGCGCCGCAGCCGGCGTAGGGCCGCCACGGCCTCGTCGAACTCGAACCCGAACTGGGTGGGGCAGCCAGGGCGCTCCGGATCGCACTCTTCAGTGGTGCGCACGCGGATGCCGAGCGACCACTCGAGCCGTTGGGCCAAGGGGAGCAGCGTCTCGAGCTCGCGTCGCGAGTCGAAGATCACACGCAGACCGGGCTGCGCCACCCCAGGTAGCCAGCGGTCTTTCGCCGGTCCGTTCACCAGGATTTGCTCGGGAGAAAACCCCTCCTCGATCGCCGCGCGCAACTCAAACTCGCTGACGACCTCGATCGGCCGGCCCGCGCGCCGCCACCAGCGCAGCAAAGGCGCCAAGGGCTGGGTCTTGCAGGAAAACCAATGTCGAACCGGGATGGGCAACAGCCGCTCGAAACGGTCGAACTCACGCAGTGCGGCGCGGATCGGTTCGGCGGAAAAGAGGTAGAACGGGGTCGGGACCGATCGGTGGAGCGCCCGAGCCACACATTCGCGCCAGAACCGCACGGTCGCGCGCCGGTGATGTGCTGATCCAACCTTGGGATAGACCAGAGTGCGCCGGTAGGGGGCGCAGTCCTCTGCGCGCCGCTGCTTCTCTTGTTTGCGGCGGTGGGCGGCCCGCGCGGCGCGCAGAGGACTGCGCGCCCTACCGCCGCCTAGCAGTCCACCTCGGCGACTCATGAGCAACAACGCGCCGGCTGACCGGTCCGGCCATCGATAGGGGTGGGGGGGCGCTGGCGCAATCGTGTCGCCTGCGCGGCCCCTAACCTCGCGCGCGGGGACATAACCTCAGGCAAAGGCGAGCACGCGCAGGCCGGTGCGCTGTTGGATGACGGCCGCTCGGGCCTCGAGCTCGGGGGCCTCGAGCCGTGTGGCCCAGGGCTCGGGTGTCGGCCGGGCGATCGTGTAAGCGTGCACTTCTTTGATTTGGCCACCGGCGCGGGTGAGGTCGTTGAGGCGGGCGCAGTAGGCTTCGAGTTCGGCTGGCGGCAGCGGTTGGCCGTGCAGCTTGAGGAACAGGCTCTGGATCACGATGGGGCGCACGCGGGCGGTCTCGAGCAGGTTCTTGAGGATGCGCTCGAAGCGGACATGGGTGCGGTTGACCTGGCGATAGTACGCCTCGGTGCCGGCGTCCAGTTTGCCCCAGATCTCGCCTTGATGGGCGTCCAGCCGGACGAGTCCCTGGCGCACGTCGGCCTTGTCCAGCCCGGCGGCATCGGTGATCAGGACGATCTTGGTGTCCGTGAGGCCTTCCTGTTGTTTGACCGCGATGACCGTCTCGACGCAGGCCGCGAAGTTCGGGATCATCGTCGGCTCGCCGTCCCCGCTGAAGGCAATGTCGCGAATCTGGCGCGTCAACTCGGCCGCTTCGTCGAACCTAGCCACCCGCCCGAGCTCGCCGTTCTTGGCGGCGCGAATCAGGGCGGTGAGTTCCGCGCGCATGTGTTCGAGGTCAACCCGCTGCGCCCGGCCCGGTGTCCGCCGGTCCACCTCGCAGTAGACGCAGTCGAAGTTGCAGCGCTTGTCCGGATTGAGGTTCACCCCGAGCGACAAGCCGCCCGCGCGCCGCGAGATCACCGGATAGACAAACACGAAATCCGCAAAGCTGCGCGTATGGTCGCGGACGGCGGCCAGGTCGCGGTCGACTCGAGGCACAGGCTCAGTCATGCGCGCAGTCTAGACTCAAGTCGGGCCGGAGCAAGTCGGTCCTGGCCGCCGCCCGATGGTGGGGAGCTCCGGCTCAGCCAACGGCGCCGCTGGGGTGACGACCTGCCGCCCAAGTGAACCCCAGCCACCAGTTGAGCATCCGGCGGTACGCTTGGGACATACAATACTGTTGGGCGGACGGCGTGAGGTCACGACTTCCGGTCTGTCGAAAGGACACGATGAAGTATGGAAGCCGTGGGTTGCCTCCTGGCCGTGCTGCCCGCGGCGGTCGGTGACTCCTGCGTTGGCCGTAATGCGCGTGTCCAAGACAAGTCGCTGGATATTGGCGATCGCGATGCTCCCTCTCGCGTCTGTTTTGTTCTACCTCGCACTTTCGTTGGCTCTGCCTGAGGCTCGTACGCCACCGGCTTACATCTCCTTCCGTTTCACAGGTTACACGAACAGCACCTCCAGCAACGTGCTCGCCCAATTCGTCGTCAGCAATGTGAGCACTTTCGATGTCCGCACTGGACCAGGATTCGCTTACTACTTGATGACAAACGGAGTATGGCCGAGGGCGCATGTGTGGATCGACAGCCCCATTCCGCAGCAGGTACTGAAGCCACGCGGACTCCTGACCGTGACCGTGCCATCCCTACGAACGACACGCCTTGGCGACTCCGAGCTGTAGCCGAGAGGCTGCCGAGTGGGCTCGAATGGGTTCGGCTTACTTTGAGGCGTGTGCTTCACTCCGGACTGCAGTTCATTCCTGACAGGATTTTGTTGGTCCGTGACCGATACACGGGATGGACTGTGGCGTACAGTGGCGTGATCGAACCAACTGGCCAAAGGAATGGAGAGAAGGCGGGAGGCGCAGAGATCCCTGGGTTTAGAATCGACTAGGACGTTCAGCGGGCGGATCACCGCCTCCCGACTTCATTACATTCCCCGGTTGAACGAGGCCGCTTGGCGGCGGGCGGTTCAGCCCGCGGTCCAAGACCTCGCCAGGGACGGAAGTGGCGTAGGTCCTTGCGGAAAGCTCACTGGAGCGAACCCGGGCGGGTCACACTCGTTGTCAATACGAACGTGCTGGGCCACCCACGTCGCTCAGTTCTGAGGTTCGGCTGCGTGCATATCGCGGCCGGCAGCTCAGTCCCGTAGGGACGGCATGTGTGTAGACGCCCACCGGTCCATCGCAGACGGCCAGCCCCGTAGGGGCGGCATGCTTGTCCC
>VHCO01000089.1 GCA_016871715.1 Verrucomicrobiota bacterium | reverse complement strand
CTGGTCATCCCGGCGGCAGACCTTCTCGCCAACGATTCGGACCCGGATGGCGACGAACTGGCCGTGGTGAGCGTGGACCCCTCGAGCCGGCTCGGCGCCCGGCTCATCCTCACCAACCAACGCGTCGTGTACATCCCCTCCGCCAGCCTTAGGGAACGGGACAGCTTCAGCTACACGGTAGGCGACGGCTACGGCGGCGCCGACACCGCCATCGTGACGGTCAACGTCCGGTCACCCGGCGCTCACGGACTAAGCGCGTCGGCCTCCCGCACGCGCTCCTTCGCCATCCAACGCGACGCCAACGGCGTCGTGCGATTGCGCCTGGCGGGAGGCCCGACGGTGCTCTGGCTCGTCGAGGGCGCGACCGCCCTGCTGGCCCCCAATTGGATCGTTCTCGGTGTCGCTCTGCCCGACGCCGACGGTGTGGCGGAATTCGCCGACACCGACGCGCCAACGCATCCGACCCGTTTCTACCGAGTCCTCGAATTCGACTCGAGCGTCGAACCGTAGGGACTGGGATCGACGGGCTCGCTCCTCCATGACCCTCACAGTCTCCACCCCTTCTTGACTTTCCCAAGAACCTCGTTCGCTTGCGTCAGGTCCATTCCCGATTTCGACTTTACGGACACGGCAACCTCGAACTGCACGTCGTAACCCGCCAGGGACTTGCTCAGCGTTGAAACGTCGTCCGCCAGATCCTGAAACTCAGCAGGAGACAAGGTCACACGCGGCGAGAGCTTGCGGCCCGGGATAGGTTCGGGCTCGGGCGGCAGAATCGGCCCAGCCGATTTCACGGTCAGTGCCACAATCCCGTCGGCAGCCAGCGATACCAGCGGGCCACTGCCGCTGGCCCGCTGCACCAGTCCGCGCCCGATGGCTTCGCTCAAGGTGTTGATGAAGGCCTGAGGGGGCCACGGATTGCCCTTCACCTTCTTCAGTTCCGCATGAAGGGTGGCCACGGTGGTCTTCGGCTCCGCGTCGCTGCTCCAGGCAGCCTTGAGCGCGCCGGGCAGTAATTCGATCGCGTTCAGCGGCGCGGGGCACCGGAACAGGCGGGCATTGGGATCAAGCTGGATCGCCGTGGGCTCTTCCAGCCACACGCTGTCATTCCCAAGCACGAGCCACAGGTCGCCTGCCTTCACCGCTTGCGCCACGGCCTTGTGGACCTCGTCCACGGCCACTTGCGGAATGGGCCGTGACTCCGGCGGATACCCCGGTTGCGTGACCTCCTGAAAGGCATGGCTCCCGTCGAACCAGGAACACAAGGTCGCCAGTTCCACGCTATTCGGTTCCGCGGGCCACAAGCCGGGCAGCGCCTCGGGAACGATGGCCTTGGCGCTCACGCTGTTTAGCACCGCCTTGCTGGGCAGCCACGCTTCGCCAGTCTTCTCCCAGTCCGCCACGTCAATCTTCGACCGCCAGAACCACTGCTCCGAGCCATCGGGGCGGACATGCCGTAGTGCCAGCACTCCGCGCTGCACCGCGTCCCCGATCGTGTTCGTCACCGTTTGCTGGCTCAGCAGCTTCGGCAGGTTGGGCCGTCGGGCAAACTGCTGATAAAGCGCGCTCACCTGCACGCGGTCGTCGTTTCCGGGCCAGACGGCATACGGGCCGCCCGGCATGATCGTCTCCGCGTCAATCTTCTCTTTGAAGAGCCGCAGTTCCTTTTCCTGCAACAGGGTCGGGAATAGGGCTTGGGCGCCCATCGTGAACTTCTTTACTTGCACCGCGCCGGTTTTGTCCACGTGCAGCGCCAGCTCGAAAGCGTTCTTCACCGCGGTCTCGGCGAACTGTTTGGTTTCCTTCTCCCGCTTGGTGACCGTCGCTTGCACATGAGCCTCGTAATCCTTGAAGTCCTTCGATCCTTGAATCTCCCGCCATGCCACCCAGTCCGCGATCTGCTGCTCGGCTTGCTGCAAACCAGCCACGCTGGGAGTCACGACCAGCACCACGTTCTGATAGGTCCGATTATCCCTCGGGGACGAATGCGTGCGCAGGAACGCCTCAGCCCCGGTGTGCGGTTTCGCACCGGGTTGTCCGGCGTAATCAGCCGCCAGCACCACCAGCCGGAACACGCCATCGTCCTCCACATCGCCCGGTGAATTCGGCTGATTGTGGAATTTGATGCCCTCCTGGTCGCAGCCCTCCTTGAGTGGACCGCACTTCTTCGCCAGTTCGTCGAACTTCCCCTTGGCAATGCTCAGGGCCTTGGTCCGGTAACTGTAGTGAACCTGGTTCAGGTTCGGTTTCGGCCCCAGCCGCCAATACTTCGGCACATTCGTTGTCGGTTCGGTGGCGTCGGTTTCCTCCAGGTACCAGGACGTCTTCGCCCACGCGATCAACCCGTTGTTGAACACCGCCGGCAGGTCGCACGTCGGCCCCACCAGCCAGCGCAAGTCGCCAATCTCCGCCTGTTCGCCAATCGGCTGCGAATAGACGAACGCCGCCACGCACGCGGCCTCCAGTTCGCGCCCGGTCAGCGTTCCGGCCGCCGCCTTCTGTGCGTCAACCACCCGTGGTAGTTCTGTCTTCAGGTTGCTAGGCCATTGCGGTTTCTTCTCCGGTTGCGATTCCTTTGCCACTTCTGCCAGCTTCTGCAGGGATGGGCTGAGATCGGTGCTCCCCGGTTCCGCCAGGAACACCTGCGGCCCGATCAGTGGCGACTCGTCCCACTTGCTCGCCTCGCGCAGCGCGGTGGCGAAGGTTTGCAGAACGCCGCGCGTGCGCTGGAACTGGTTCAGTTCCGTCCATTTCCCGAAGAACCGCGCCAGCAAATCCGGGTGGAACGGATACGCATCGCGCAGTTTCTCCTCCGCGTTGGGCAGTTTCGCCTGCGAGGGATCAATCGCCTTCATCCGGTCCCAAAACGCCGTGACGTGCGGATGCCGGTCCGCCGGGTTCTCGGGAAACTTCTCGAACATCCGGCGGCGCAACAACTCCGCCAGGTCGCCTTTTTCCACGGGCGACTGCACGGAGGCCTGCCGGTTCAGTCCCTGGTTGCAGGCATCCAAGATGGCCTTGCCCGTTTCATCGTTCTTCGCGGGTTCGGTGGCCAGGAGGGATGCAACAAGGCAGGATCGCTCGGATCCATCTACCGCCTGAGACAAACACTGGAAGAAGTTCTTCAGTCGTTGAATCCAATCTGGCCCCCGGCCTCTGTTTGTGGGATCAGGATCAGGCGTGGCCGCCGTGTGCGCCCACATCAGAAACTCGTCCAGCAGAACCAATGCACCCTTGCCGGTCTTCTCGACCTCCGCCAGCACTTCCACCCACAGCGGCGTCGCCGGCGGCGTGTCGAAGTCTGGCTGCGATTCATCCCGTCCGAGAATATCCAGCCCCTGTTGGCCGAGCAGTTGCCAAGCAATCAGGTTCCACGGCATCCGAAAGAACCGTTCCGTGCCGTCCGGCGCTTTGGCCTTGCCGCCCTTCTTCCAATCCACCCAGTCAAAAGACACCGAGGCCACCACCGCCGCCGGCGGATTCTCCAGCTTGGCCTCCGCCATGATGTGTTCCACCGCCGTCGCCTTGCGGGGTAGCTTCGCCCCCAGGGTAGTCAGGTAGTACAGCGTCGTCAGCGTGTGCGATTTCCCGCCGCCGAACGTCTGCGCCACATTGATGATCGGCTCGCCGCCATCCTCCTTGGCCAGCCGCCGCAACACGTCTCGGCAGAATCGCCGCAAGTTCGGCGTGGCATAGCTGGTCGCGAAGAACGCCTCCGGGTCCGTGTAGTACTTGCCGCCACCCGGCTCGAAGATGACGCGGTGCAGGTCCACCGCGAAATCCGCCATCGTTAGGGTCTTCGTCCGGATCTCATCTCGCAGGATGCAGACCTCTTTCCAGGGTTTCAGAACATGCTTTGCCATGATTCAAAAGGGGATTGCCCGCGAAATACGCGAAATGACGCGAAAAGGGATGGAGAAGAAGGCTTTCATAGGCTGAACGGTTTCTCTGTTTCGTGAGTTTCGCGTGTTTCGCGGGCAGTCGGCAGTGTTTCACGGGCAGTGTTTGCTATCCGTTCCCACTCGACTCTTGGGTAATGACCGAAGTTCACCAGCAATCCCAGCTTGTAACCGGTAGCGTTGAGGTAGTTCAGGACTTGTGCGCGGTGCTCGTCGGCCAGGGCAGAGACCGCTTTCAGTTCCACGATGATCTTGTCCATGCAGATGAAGTCTGGCTCGTATCGTTGCTTGAGCGGGCGTCCCTTGTAGCTCAACGCCAACGGCTGTTTTGGAACGAACAGGATGCCCTGCATCTCGAATTCAATCTCAAGGCATTCCTGATAGACCGCCTCCAGGAAGCCGCACCCCTTCTCCTTATAGACCTCAAAGCACGCTCCCATGATCCTGTAACACTCGTCTCGGTAAACCAGATCGTTCATGGTCTTTTTCCTTTCGTATGTTTCGCGTGTTTCGCGGGCTACTTCCTGACCTTCCGGTAGCTCACCTCCGTCCGCGTCGCCTCATCAATGGACGGGAAGAACGGCCCTTCCTTCATCACCCCATCTTCCACCACTTGCCGCCGGGTCAGTTTCAATTGTGTGGCCAGTGCCTCCACCAGCCGCCGTTCCGTTTCGTTCCCATCTTGCAGGGCCAGCTCGCGGATGGCCTGCAGCAGCGGCGGGAAAGCCTGTTCGCTGGCCATCCCCCATTCGTCGTAAAGCCGTTGCACGTCTGCGGCCCGGTTCCCTTGGAATAACGCCATCAGCCGGTGCAGCTTGTCCACCAGGGGCGAGGCCAGGCCGCCCCGGCTCTCGCCCAGGTCCTCGCGGTCCACCCGCTCCGACCAATCGAGCAGCCGATATTCGCTCCCGCTGCTGTCTTCATTCGTGCCAGTCGTGTTATTCGTGGGCTCGTCATCCGTGGGCTCTTCGTCCTTGCGCGGACGTCCTTTCTTGCCGGGACCGGATTTCCCGCCCTGTTCCAGGATGTTCCACACCACCTTCAGCTCCGTCTCGTTCTTCCCGCACGCGTTCGCGTAGAGGATGCAGGCCCCGGCAGGCGCGGACTTCAGCCCGAAATAGGCCCGGTGCAGCAGGTAATACTGCGTCACAGGGTCTAGTGCCACGGTCTCGCCCCGGCCCTGGGTCTCGCGCTGGAGTTCTCGGAAGCCCGGCAGTTCACCCAGGGCGAATTGCAGCACCAGTTTCCGCACTTCATCCAGGAACTCCTGCACCGTCATGATGCCGCCTCCGGTCTTCTTCACAAACGGATGCTCGCTATAGGACTGGAGCGCGGGACCGAGCGCGGCCCAGATGAAGTCCGGGCCCCGGATGCCCAGGTCGAAGTAGTACTGCAGGATGTTCTTCCCGCCCAGTTCCTCCCGGCGGTCGAATAGGATTTGTTTCATCCGCTCCAACACCGGCTCCTCCCAGCCCGCCGGCGCCGTCTTGGCGCGCTTCCGGCAGATGATCCACACGGAACTGGAAAGCGCGGCAGAAGCCTGGCCGCGCGACCGTGCTTCGCGTTCGGTTTGAATCGGCCAACTCGCCGTGACCTCTGCTCCGCCACGTATGAGCGCTCCGACCAGCGTTTCCCAGGCGTCTACCGATTTGTTTGCGAAGACAATCACGAGCCGGCCCGTGTCTGTGAGGCGTTCGCAGCACCGTTGAAACGCTTTGGCCATGCCGTCGGTGTAGTTCCGCTTGCTGGCCTCGCGGTCTCCATCGAACCTCGAATCATCGTCAATCAACTCACCGTCTGCCTGTTCATGATTCCACTTTGGCGAGAGCGGCTCTGCGAAAACGGTATCCATCTCAGCGCTGATGCCACGCAACGTTCGCCGCAGCCAAATGTAGAAGAAATCCATCAAGTCTGAGTACGGTATGGCGTCATAATAGGGCGGGTCGGTCACTACGGCGTCCAAGTTTCCACGCCCCTGTGAGTCCCCAAGTGCGGATTCACGAACGATCCTCGGTGCGGAGGGATTACCTGTCGTTCCAGTAGCGAATGCTACATATTTTGCCACCAACTCAAGCTGTCCAGGATAGCCACCCGACACCTCGGCGACAGGCACGCACTCCGCCAAGTCCCAAGTCATCGGGAGAGCAAATCGCGCGAACGTGTTCCGAATTTGATCGTAGTCCAGAGTCCACGTGCAAATGCCGCTGCTTCTGTCCGCGAGGCGGTCGAGCGCCACCGCAAGGTAGGATCCGACAGCTTCCGCCAGCTCCCCGTGGCTCGTGCGCAAAGCCTCAACCGCCGCACGACTATGTTTCGCAAAAACAGCAAGCGCGAGCATCTGGCGCGGGGTAAAGACATCACCCCAGGTTCGCATTCCCCAGCGGTAGAGTGAGAATGCACGACATGCACCACTTCCTCCGCCCTTGTGGATCGGCTCCGTCAGCAGGCCATACGGTAACCCATCAAATGCAGCGGCGAGATCTTCCACCTCAACAATGGACGCTGCGATTTCTGGCTCATTGGGAATCCTGTAGACTTTTGAAGCCTTCTTGCGATGTGGCTCCTTCCGTTCGATAACCACCCCAACCATTTGTGCCCCGATCAGCCGTTGTTGGCCTTGTCGCGGGAGATCATCCTTCGCCGTGAGCGCAATGATACCTGGCCGACCACTGCACGGACTCCATACTCCAGCGCGGTTCATCGTTCCGTTCTTGAGGAAGTCGTCCAAGTTCTCGGTGGTCACTTCCCAGCGTTGCAGGAAATCATGTTCCTCGATCACTCGCTGAGGTTGCGTCAAATCCACTTCTCGCAGCAGTCTGAAAGTTACACCAGAGCCGTCAGTCAGTGGGACAGGAAGAAGCGCTGCGCGTTTCCCCTTCTTCTTACAAAGCCAGAACGTCTTCAGCAGAGGTACACGACCGGTCGTCTGCGGGTCCCGCGCTGTGCGCGCCCAAAGGTAGGCCACGGTCGGCTCGCCATCCGCTGTCGGGTAGCGGGCAGCCAGTTCTTGCCGCGCCCGTTCCAGCACCCACCGCCCCCAGGCCCGCACGTGCCACGCCAGATCCGCATCCGGCAAATCCCCGACCGACTTATTGCCCGCCAAACACGCGAAAGGACGCGAAACAGAATCTCCCTGTTCCCCTTTTAGTGTGTTTGGCGTGTTTCGCGGGCTGCTCAGAAAAAGTTGCTGCGGGTCCGTGAAATGCGGCTTCTGCTCGCCCTTGCGCTTCTTCACCTTGCCGGCCAGGAAGTCCTCGACGAAATCCGGCCAATCACGCACGAAGTCCGGCAGCGGCCATTTCTTCCCCGCGAACCGCTGCGGATAATCCAACGTGCATTTCTGGATGAACCACGCCACCGGGTTCAGGTCCGCCGACGTGACCTCACACCCCAACCGCATCGCTTCCAGTGGAATCGCACCGCCACCCGCAAACGGATCCAGTACCTTCGGCGCCTCGCCACCGTAGAACTCCCGGATGGCCGCGCGCAGGGTGTCCATCTCCACCGCGTTCTCGTTCCCCCACGCCAGCACCCCGCCTTCCACCACTTCCTTTTCCTCGGAGACCGAGTTACCGTCATCATCCTCGGAGGTCACCAGTTTCTTCACCACCGTGCCCCCGATCAGGTCCAGCAGTTCCTGTCGCTTCTGCGCGTCACCGGGGTCCGGCAGCAGTGTGCAAAGCAGCGCGGCCCGGCACGCCGCCAGCGGTCGTCTCGCTGGCCAGATGTGCAACGTGGAGATGTGCCCATGCCGCACGTTCTTCTCGTGCACGCTGGCCAGCGAGGCCTGCCGGAGCGGAAAGGCGACTTCGATCAAGCGGGGTTTGTCGTTCATAATCTCTGAGAACCGAGCCAATACTCCGCTTGCCAGCTCCCGGGGTGGCCGAACTCAAAAGGGCTTCTTGACTCCGCCTTTGCGCTTGAGACCAAACCCATCAAGGTATATATCCCGAACATCAACACGTTCGTCCGGACGATGGTAAAATATCCCCAACTCTCCCATGAACTGGAGCAGACCGTAGGGCGAAGTTTCGGGTGGCTGTTCGTTTTCCCCGGCCCAGTCGATCTGGAGGGCTCTTTGCAGCTCCATCCGCTCGGCCGGGACTTTTATGCTGGCTTTGCGAAGGGCAGCTTGGACTCTCTCGATCCAAGGGAATGTCTCTTTAATCTCCGCGACCCGATCCACAGAAACCAGGTCCAGCGATCCCCGCAATGCGGTGTGATGGATGATCTGCGGCCATTCCGCTCTGCGGGAACGACGTTCCATGTCCGCTGCCTTCTCGAATAGCCGTATGATGGAGCGAGGCAAAACCTGGCCATGACTGTCCTGCAAGTGAGTCGGAATCCAGGAGAAAGTCGAGCCCTTGCGGGCATTGGCTCCCATGAATTCGCCACAAATCTTGGCCACCATGGGAGCATAATCCTGGTCTTTGGTTCCCAGCGGAAACCAACCCAGCTCATCACGGTTCTCAACCGGAGGTGAATCCGGTCCGAGATAGCGCGAGATGACGAAATCCTGATTGACCAAGCGCTTGGCGAGAAGCGCATAGAGGTTCCGGACCGACCAGTTGAGTTCGACGCGTTGGGCAGCTATCTTCGAAACGTCAGGTCCCACAATCGCCGAACGCTCGTAAAGGTCCCGGCGCAGGAAGATCTTTGGCCGCAACCGCCGCCACCGCCGCGTGTTGCTCGACCAAAACTGAATGAGACCTCGAACAATCTTCGTGAGCTGGATCCAGTCGGACGAACTGACGCGGTCCAACTCGTCATAAGTGATAAAAACCCATCTCGAGCTGCTTGAGAGCTCACCGTCGAGCCTGTCCAACGCCGCGATGCAGCTCTCGAGGTGTTCCTGAACCCCCGCAAACAACTCCTCAATGGGAACCACGGGGTTGGAGAGAAGTGCCTGCAGGCCGGAGGGCAGGCCCACCGTAGCAAGAACACCCGCCTTCTGCAGACATCGCAGCAGGTACCCCAGCCAGATAACCTGGAGGCCAATAGGGTCTTGATTTTGAGCGAATTTCCGAAAGACAATTTCAGCCGGATAATCAGTGCCTGCGCTGGAGTAGCCCACCAGCCAACGGCTGTTCTCGATTTGCTGCGGATCAACGCGAGGCGACACTTTGGCAATGGATTGAACTCCGGTTGGGGTCTGAATGGCACGGAACAGAGCTGTCTTGCCTGCGCCGCGGTTGCCCACAATCAGCAAAGTGTCCGGCTCGAGTGCACGGGCGTGCTCTGGTAATGGCAGGAAACGCTTCAGGAACAAATTGTCCGGATCGCTCTCGGCGGCACCGGCGCTGCTCATGTTCACGAACGCATCCAGAAGGCCCGGGATATCAGCCTTTGTGGCCGTGCTTTTGTTCATACTTTCATTCCCACTTTCTTAATGACCGCGCTCCCAAAAGCGTCAAAATCCCCTTCACACAGGTAATCAGCCACTTGTTCGAGGCTCCGATAGCCCATCACCCTATTATCGTATACCAGCGGAATGCTATAGTGCGGCTCTTCGGTTCCCTTGGCATCGGGCAGCGGCCATTCCGCGTTCGGATCGTTGGGATCGTTGTAATACTCGTCCCGGAAGACATCAAACGCCTGCTGCCTGAACCGCTCGAGGCTTCCTTCCTTTCCCTCCTGGGGCGGGACCATGCTCTGCACCACCATGCAATCCCGCTGGGTCCGACCGCTGAAGATCTGGTCCTTCCCCAGGCGTGCGACCGCCACCCGCAGCCCCAGCCAGCTTTGCTCTGAATCAAGGCCAAACAGAGCATGCCAATGAGCAAGACCCGACAGGGTGAGCCCTCCCAGATCATTCAGTCCAGCCCTGGAATCAATCAGAATCAGATCCGGCTTGGCCCGTGCCCTCACTTTGTGGAGCAAGATTCTCAGCGCCGAGTCCCGGGAGTGCGAGGGCGCAAGCGATTCGAACAGCACATGGTAGTTTAGGCGACCCAGTTTCTCGAGATACCACTGGTCCACAGTCCCCGCTGCGGCCACAAAAATGGGCTCTCCGTCCTTGATCACCGCTTGGTTGTCGAAAGAGTACACCATCTCTGCTGGATCAAAGGCATTGCCAACCACCGGATGTTCCAACAAGAAATCCAGAATCCCAGCTTCCGGCACCGCACTCCCCGCGGAAAACACCGAGCCAATGCCTGGGGCCTCCAGGTCAAAGTCCATCACCAACACTCTTTTCCCAGCCCGCGCACACTGGATGGCGAGTGCCGCAAGAGCCGTCGTTCTACCCACGCCACCCTTGTAGCTGTAGAAGGAGACAATCGGTGGCATCTGCCCCTCGGCTTTCCAAACCGCTTCTACGTCGGTGGTAAACCATGCCTCCTTCGAATACCGCCGGTCCAGCGTGAGAATGTGGTTCTGGCCCGCCGGTTCTGCCTTGGCTTCCTGCCATACCTTGGAAAACAATGCCACTTCGGCAGGACTGGCATTGCCCATCGGATGCGTCTTTTCGCGGTCAAACCAGATCTCCTTTGTCCAATAGTCCTCACAGGCAGTCTGCAGTTCCTGGCTCAGTCTGTTTTCGAGGGCTACGCGATCATTCTGGTCGGTGAGTTGGGCGAGCACTCGCAACCGACCTCCGATGTCAATCATCAGGCAAAGCCTTTCTGCGAGGCCAGCCGCGATGGCGTTCTGTAGCACCGCCACCCCACCTAATCTTGCTTCAATGATGTGCTTCATATTGGGTCTGGATTGTTCCGTCCAGAATCATTGCTATCCCGATTTGCTCGTACGCGGCCTGGGCCCCTTTGAGGCGTGACTCCGCGAGCGCCTGGCTCGTCGTGTTCTCCTTTTCATAACGGGAATCAGGCTTCCAGTCGTTGATCAAACGGTCCAGGTCGGGCGTGGGAACCAGGTTGTACCGGCTTCGCGAGGGGGCAAGGGCATAACCCAGCATGAGCGCGCTGCCAGCCATTAATGGTAATTCATGCCCCAGTTCCTTGGCGGATGGCATCCCATCTATGTCCAACAACGCCTTCAGGCAGCACTCCACCACGTAGCCTGACAAATACGCAGCATTGTCGAAGCGCTGCTGTTCCAGAAGCAATGACGAGTCCGTCAGGTGCTTCTGGGCTGCTGAGATGGATGCAGTGGCGCTCATAACGGTCCTGAGTCTCTAGGGAATTCGGGTCGGAAGGCCAGTCGCAATTCTCTAGCCAGTGGCTGTGGAATCTGGGCTGCGGATGATTTTGCAGCCACCGGCGGCTGCTCAATTTCCTCCAAGTCGCTCGGGAGCGGCTGGAGATAACCGCCAGTGGCGCATCGAAGATGGAGGGCAAATTCATCAGACGCTGTCAGATGATATTCTACTTGAGTGAGGCAACATGGAAATGGAGCGGCAGCCTCCAAAGAAGCTGCCCCGCGTCCGGTCGTCGAAACGCACAGAAGGGATGTAAGTTCAGTAGCGTCCTCAGCAGCTTGGTTCGTCAACGCTGGGTTTCCCACCGCTTTCGCGTCCGTTCGCGTGGTTCGCGGGCGGTTCATTCGGTTTCGGCCTCCTTGATGATGTCTCCGATGTTCAGCGTAAAGCTCTGCCGGGTTCGAAAGGCCAGCCGCACAGGGTCTTGCACCCGGTAGAGCCGGGGCTCGGTGGCGCAATCGGTGACGACGTAGAGCCAGTACTTGTCCCGCACGTTCGCCGCCGTTGGCCATTCGTTTTCCGTCAGATGCACTACCCCTCGTCCGGACCGCCCCTTGACCTCGATGACGATCTTCTCACCGTTGGCCCGGTGGCTCTCCAAGTCGTAGCCGCGCGCCAGGTGCGGAGCCGACACGTCGAACACCCTGGCCCGGTGCCGGTCCACCTCGTAGTTGACGGCAATTCGCATGGCGATGGCCTCGATGTTCTTGTCGTAGCATTCCACCGCCTCCGGGCTTTGGTCCGGGATGACCAGTGCCACGGCGATACGATCGAGGGTCATGATGTCCAGCAGGTCCCCGCGGCGATGCTCATAGAGCAGGGCTTCGGCCTTATCCTGCTCAATCCGGCCTTGCTCACGTTTGATGTGTTCCAGTTGCTGTGCCGCCTGGGCGTCACCGTCTCGTGCCCGGCGACTCAGTTCCACCCGCCGCTCCGCCATTTCACCGGCAGAGAAGTCAAAACCGCGCTGCAGATCTTCCACCCGCGTCAAAGACTCCCCCCGCACCGCCGCCCTGGCCTGCTGCAAGAAACTCGTTTCCGCCACCATCCGGGCGTGCGCATCGGCCCGTTGAACTTGCTCGATGGGAGCCTGGAGCAAGGACCCGGCTTTCCACGCCAGCGCTGGCGGCGCGCCCACCAGCGCCAGCAAGTGGTTCGGCGCGCAGGGCGCAAATTCGCCGCTCCCGTCCCAGCGCAGGCCCACAAGCCGGCGTTCCATCAGGCGCGGCTTCGTGTCGCCAGAACGGAGCGAACGCTCGCCCAACTGGCAGACATAGGCCGCCGCGAAATAGGGGCGCTCCGCCGCCGGATCGAGGAAGAATCCTCCCCGCCGGGCATCGACGGCAAACCGCCGAATGGTCTCGTCGCAGAAGGCGTCGAACAACGGTTCTCCCGGTCGCAGGAAGGCCGTGGGCGCCGCGCCGTTGCCCGGGCCTTCGTCGCGCCGCACGGACACGTAGGGCGGCAGGCCACCCCGCCAGTGGCTCGCCATGGATTCGATCCAGGTGGAGCCACTCGAACGGTTCAGCCGCGCTCGATCGTTTAAGTCCCCTTCGATTTCGAAGCCTAGCCGGGGCGCAGCCTTCTCAACGAAATTCTGGACGTAAGCCGGCAGCAGCCGGTTAAAACGCTCGACCTCAATCTCCGTGTTGAGCTGGCCCAACCGCTTCGCCACGTCGCCAAAAGCCGAGGCCTGGCGGCGCTGTTCCTCGACCGCCGCACGGAGCCGTTGCGTCGCGAAGAGGGAATCGAGCTGCTTCTGGGCGGAGTAGGGTGCCGTCTCGAAGAGCGCGTCGCGGAGCAGGTCACGGATCGAAAGCTCCTGAAGTTGCTGCCCGACGACATCGAACACCTTGTCCGTGCAAAGCTCCCGCCGCGCTTCGTCCAGCTTGGCGAGGAGCGTCGCCAGCACGTCGCCCTCGCGGGTCTTCACCGCCACGAAGTTGAAGATGCGCACTTCGTCATGGCGCTGGCCGAAGCGGTGGAGTCGTCCCATCCGCTGTTCCAGCCGCGCCGGATTCCACGGCACATCGAAGTTCACCATCAGCCAGGCGAACTGCAAATTGATGCCCTCACCCGCCGCGTCCGTCGCCAGCAGGATCCGGGCGCTGGGCGCGTCCGGATTCGGCAGGTTCTGCCGGCGTCGTTCCGCGGGCGGCATGAAGAAAATCCGCTGCCGCTCCCGTTCCTCCACGTCCATGCCGCCGTGGATCGCAGCGATTTGCCCCGTGTAGCCCAGCGCCTCGAAGCGTTGCTGCAAATGCTCCAGCGTGTCCCGGTGCTCCGTGAAAATCAGCAGTCGCTCCTGCTGGAACTCCGCCGAGTCCACCAGCTCCCGCAGCTTGAGGAACTTCGTCTCGCATTGCTTGCCGAGGATCGCCTCACCCTGGCCGATCGTGGCGTCCAGGTAGCGCAGCTCGGTCTCCAGTTGTTTCTCAGTCTGCGGATGGGCCAGCGCCATCGCCTGTTCTTCAACCCGCTCCTGGCTCTCCGCGCCGGTTTCCGTGGGCTCCGATTCATCGGCGGTCGCCGTGTCCAGCAGTTCCAGCAAACGCTCGGGATTCGGCAGGCTCTCCACCGGCCCCTCATTCACGATCCGCTCCCGACGGCGCTTCAACGACTGAACCATCGCATACGTGGAACTGGCCAGCCGTCGCTGCAGCACCGCCACCACCATCGCCGCCGCGTTTCGGTTCAAGGATCGGTTCGTCTCGAAGCTCCAGCGCAGATAGTCCGAGGATTCCTCGTAGAAGTCCTGCTCCGGCTTGGACAGCTCAAAATTCACTGTCTGACACAGACGCGGCTTGTAGATCGGCTGCCCGCTGTAATCGATCATCTCCTCCTTTAGCCGTCGGATGAAGAAGGCCCTGCGTTTCTCCTGGGCCACCGCCCCCAACGCTTCGATGGTCGAGAAGATGTTTCCATCGAGGAGGCGCCAGAGGGCGAAGTAGGGAAACGGCTTGCCCATGTGCGGCGTGGCCGTCAACAGAAGCAGGTGCGTGGACTTCGCCAGCGTCTCGGCCAGCCGATACCGCCGGGTCTTGGTGTCCAACCGCCGGCTGTCCGTCCAGGAAAGCTTGTGCGCTTCATCGAAGACGATCAGGTCGAAGCCCCCGTTGCTCGCATTCTGCAGCCGTTCGCGAATCGCTTCGGCAGCCGCCGTGTCCACGCTGATGATGAAGAGCCCGTGCTCGTCCAGGAGAGGATCCCCGGTTTGAAAGTCCTGGCCGCGCAGAATGCGGAATTCGAGGTCGAAGAAGTTCCGCAGTTCACGTTGCCAGTTCCAAGTCAGGCCGGCCGGGCAACAGATCAGAGCCCGGCGCAACCGGCCACGGTTGATCATTTCGCGGATGTAGAGGCCGGTCATCACTGTTTTCCCGGCACCGGCATCGTCAGCCAGAAGAAACCGCAGTGGATTCTGCGGCAGCATGTGCTCATACACCGCGACGCGTTGATGGGGCAGCGGCACAACCCGGGAAAGTTCAAGGCCGTAGGCCTTGTTGAACTGGTGTCCGTTGCGCAGCCGGTGGGCGTCCACAACAAGCTTGATGGCTTCAGGCTCACCTTCGAAGTTGAGGCTCGGGGCCACTTCCTCCAGCACGAGCTGCTTCGCAGCGTCCTTTTCGCCCCCAGTCAACATCGCCCGCATCTGGGCGATTCGGCCTTTCTGCGGTTTGGCCTTCTCGTTCTCCCAGCGGTTCACCGTGGCGAACGAGACCCCCAGACGCTCGGCAAAAGCCTCCTGTGACAGCCCAATCTGTTTCCTCAACTTCTTGACCTGTTCAGCCGTCACGGCTGGAAGTTGATGGATATCGCAATAAATGTCAATCCGCCATATAACGAATGTCATACGAAGCAAAAACGCTTCGCTGGAGCGGTGTGGCTTTGGTGTCGGCGCCCGACCCTGGAAACCGAGACCTCCTTCCACCAGCTCGCCAGATTGTGCGGTGGCGGACTATCCCGTGCGGCATGAAGCCTGGTGCGCAGCAGGCGGAGTCCATGAGCTTGGAGACTGCACCGGCGCGGCTGCTGGCCTCAACGAACTCGCACTCGGCGTCGTATCGCCATGCCACCCCGCTCTCCCGCGCCCGGCTGTGCGCGAGGACGCGAAATTCTAGCTGGGCACCAAAAATGAGCCCATTTTTCCGCCTTCGGAACGCCGCTTGGATCCCGCGTGACACGTCAGCCACCTCGGCGGTCCAATGCGGGCGATATGCTGCGAAATCGTTGTGCGCACCCGGCAAGGGGCTCGGCCCTGGTCGTGACGCTGGGCGAGTCGGTTGATCGCCCACAAGAGTCGGTGGGGGCAAAGGCCGCCCAACTCGCCCGGCTGATCGGGGTTGGTCTGCCGGTTCCGCGCGGCTTCTGCGTGACCGTGCGGGCCTTCCGCGAGTTCCGTGAGGCCAGCCGAGGTTTCTCCGCCATGTCGGCGGACCTGGCGCGGCTCTCGGTCAAGCGGCTGCCGGAGGCAGCGCGCTTGAGCGCTCAGGCCGTGGCTAGCCTGGCGGCAACACCTCTGCCTCCCGGACTCGAGGCCGCCGTCCGAAGTGCGTGGCAGGCTCTGGGCGAGGACCAAGCGTACGCCGTTCGGTCGAGCGCAACGGTCGAGGACGCGGCGGACCATTCCTTCGCCGGCCAGTTCGAGTCGTGCCTCGATGTGCGCGGTCTGGAGGCGCTCTGGGCGGCCATAAAGACCTGCTGGCTCTCGCTCTATGCAGAGCGGGCCTTGATTTATCAAGTCAAGCGCGGGCTCTCGCCGGAGACCGCAGCGATGGCCGTTATCGTCCAGGAGATGGTTCACGCCGATGCGGCCGGCGTGCTGTTCACTGCGGACCCGATGTCCGGCAGCGGCGGTCGCCTGGTCATCGAGGCCGTGCCAGGGCTGGCCGACGCGCTCGTATCGGGGAAGGCGACGCCGGATCGCCTCGTGCTCGAGCGCGGGACGTGGCGGGTGCTCGAGCGCGCAAGCGGGACCGGCGCGCGGTGCCTGACCGAGCCGCTGGCGCGGCGATTGGGCGAGCTCGGTGTGGCAGCCGAGCGGCTCTTCGGAGAACCGCAAGACCTCGAGTGGGCGGCCCAAGGGGACCGGGTATTTCTGCTGCAATCGCGACCCGTCACAAGGCGGCTGCCGTCCCCAGGGCCGGAGCTCGAGGTCTGGACGAACGCCAACGCGATGGAGGCCTTACCGGACGTAGTCACCCCCATGGCTTGGTCGCTCCTGCAGACCTTGCTCCAGGACTTCCTCAATCCCCTGATGCGCCGGCTCGGAATCGAAGTGGCTCCGCCGCCGCTGGTGGCCCTGATCGCCGGACGGGCCTATCTGAATTTGGGCCTCCTCCGCCGCCTTGCGAGTCGAATCGGCCCGGTCGAGCTCGAGGTGGCCTCCGCGTTCGGCGGGCAATACCCGAACCTCCGGCCGGCAGCCACGCCCAGGCGCACCGTCGCGAGCCGCGCGCTCGCGTTGCGCGGGTTAGTGCGAGCCCTGAAGATCGCCGGATGGTCCCTGCAGGGCTTGCCTCGCCAATCCCAACGCATCGAACGCTGGGGCGAAGGTGTGTTCGCCGGATTCGCCCTCGCCCCGCTCCCGACCCTTTCGGACGAGGATCTGGCCCGCTACCCGCACACGCTCTTGCGCCTTGCCACCGTGGGCGAAGGCGAGCGTACATGGGCCGCCGCCGTTTGGATGGCGGTGGGCGGCGTGGGGGGCAGCGTGGCGCTGTTCAAGCTCGCGCGCCGGTGGCTCCACGACCACGACGGTAGCCTTGCCAATTGCCTGCTCGCCCGTGCCGGCAACATGGACTCCGCCGAGAACGGCTTGGCGCTCTATCGGCTGGCGGCTTGGGCGAGAGAACGCCCAGCGCTGGCACGCGCCCTATTGGCGCCCGGCCCGTTTGCCGAGCTGGAAGCCCGGCTCCGACTCGTGCCGTTCGGCCCCGAGTTCCTGAACCGTTGGCGAGCCTTCCTGCGCGAACATGGTCATCAGGCGCGCGGAGGCATGGATGTGGCCCAGCCGCGCTGGTCCGAGATGCCGGAGGGATTGCTCGACATGCTGCGGGCCTCCCTCGAGCTCGCCGAAGCCCAGGACCCGATCCGACTCCTCGACCGCCGCCTCGAGCAGCAAGCGCAACGCGTGGTGGACTGTAGACGGCGGTTGCGAAACCCGCTCAAGCGCGCAGTCCTTTTCGCCCTCGCCCGTCTCGGTCAACGCGGGTTGCGACAGCGGGAGAAAGTGAAGAATGCGGGTGTGCGAGTCGTCGCGGAGGTGCGCCAGGCCGCCCTCGAGGCGGGCCGTCGGTTAACCGAGCGTGGACTGCTGCTTGAACCTAGGGAGGTGTTCTTCCTGAAGTTGGAGGAATTGGAACCGGCGCTTTCCGGCCGGTTCGCCGGCGACCTCCGGGCTGCGGTCGCGGCCCGTCGCGCGCAACATGCCCGCCACGATGCTCTCACCCCGCCACCGGTCATCGTGGGTTCGTACCAAGCCGACCACTCGCCCGCACCCGCCTTCGATCCCGATCAAGAGGTGCTCTGGGGTCTGGGCGTCAGCCCTGGCGTCGTCATCGGCCGAGCGTGCGTAATCCGGCAAGCGGATGTCGGCGCGCGGGTGGCGCCTGGCGAAATCCTGGTAGCGCCTTACACCGATCCCGGTTGGACGCCCTATTTTCTGTCCGCCGCGGGGATCGTGGTCGACATCGGCGGCCTGCTGAGCCATGGCAGCGTGGTCGCTCGCGAATATGGCCTACCGGCGGTTGTCAACGTCGGCCCCGCCACCCAGATCATACGCACGGGCGACCGCTTGGAAGTGAATGGCGCGCTCGGGCGGGTCACCATCCTCGAACGCGCCCCTCGAAACGCCTCGTGCTCTTCCGTGTAAGCAACGGCGGCGTTCTCCCCGTCGCGACTGATGATCGCCTCGTTTTGAGGGCCACAGCATCGAGCGCGCGGGCCTTGATCTTGTCCAAAACCGGAAGCACTCCGGGTACGTCCGCACCAAGTCCGTGGCGCGCTCGACCAGGTCCGGCGGCGCGGGAGTGGGCGGCGGCCAGTCGGGCAATTCATCGGGCCCAGCAGCCATGTCGATAGCCTACCGAGCGCCCGACGCATCCGCAAGGACGGGTTGGTCCCAGCGTCGCGTGTGGACCCGCAAGCGCGGGACGGGTGTCGGGGACGATAAGCGCCGCCGGTCACGCTCCCGTTGGACGGTGCGGCTGGGTTCTACCGCGTCCTCGGGCACTGAGCGCGCGAGACAGCGAGCCAACTCATAGGCATTTGCTTCTTCGAGCGTGGCTGGAGTGTCCCCGGACAGGAGGGGCGAGCAGGGCCAGAACGGGGCAGAATGGTGCCCCGCCAAGTGCCTGGTCGGCCTTTGGCATTGGTGGGCGGCCGCCCCACAACCCCCGAAGGCGGTCGTGGTCTCCAGGAAGGCCGCTCAGGGGGCCAGTGCGACTGGAAACGGCGGTCGTGCCGGCCGTTGCGGGTGCAGTTCACCGTCGAGCGGCTGCCCCGCCTCCTCGTCAATGAGAGTGTTTGGACTTGAGAAATCGAAAGTGGCACTTTAGAAATCTCATGCATGCGCTATCTCCGCCGGGAGTTGGAATCGCAGGTCACGCGGGCAGCGAAGAGCTTCCCGGTGATTGTCCTGACGGGTCCCCGTCGGGCGGGCAAGACCTGGGTGCTGCAACATCTGTTTCCGAAAGCCCGGTACTTCTTGCTGGAAGACCCCACCGTCGTCGGCCGCCTGCGAACAGACCCGACCGGGTTTCTCGACGCTGTGAAGCCCCCAGCCATATTGGATGAGGTCCAGAATGTGCCGGAGGTGTTTGCGCTGGTGCGGGCGCGCATGGACGTCCGACCGCGCCTCACGGGCCAGTGGTTTCTCACCGGCTCCCAAGAATCGCCCTTGATGCAGGGGGTGACCGAGTCCATGGCTGGACGGGCTGCGGTCCTGCAATTGCGGCCATTCTCCACTCGCGAAAGCAGCAAGGTGAGCCTCCTGCATGGCGGCTATCCCGAGGCCCTGGGCCGACCGACCGCCGCGCGGCTATGGTTCAGTTCGTATGTCCAAACCTACTTGGAGCGGGACGTGCGTGCCGTCACCGCAGTGAAAGATTTGGCGACCTTCCGCCGCTTCCTGGCGTTGCTCGCGAGTCGGCATGGACAAGTCCTCAACAAGACCGATTTGGCTGCGCCCTTGGGGGTCAGTGTACCGACCGTCACGCAATGGCTGGGAGTGCTGGAGACGACCGCGCAGGTGCTGATCGTTCCGCCGTTCTACGAGAATCTGGGTAAGCGCTTGATCAAGTCGCCCAAGGTGTACGTCGCCGATTCCGGGCTCGCCTGTCACTTGTTGGGCATTGAGACGGCCGGGGAACTGGCCAAATCGCCCTTTGCCGGGACCCTGTTCGAGGGTTTCATCGCCGCCGAGATCGTCAAGGCACAGGTCAATCGGGGACAGCGTCCGGAGGTTTATTACTTCCGCGACGCGCAGGGACTGGAAGTGGATTTCTTGGTGCCAGGCCGGGGTGGGGCGATGTCGCTGGTGGAGTGCAAGGCGTCACGCACGGTGAAGCCCGAGATGGCCGTGCCCATGCAGCGGCTCGCGGCAGCCTTGCGAGCGGCGCGGCGTAAAGGCGTGAGCCTGAGCCTGAGCCTCGTCCATCAGAGCCCGAACACCCCCGTGCCGACCCAAGCGATCGCGCCCGGTGTGCGAGCGCTGGCCTGGAGGGATTTTGTCGCTGGACTCTGACCGCCTACCCATACCATGCGGATTGGTGAACGAAGGCGCGGGTTACTGTTAGGCATTTGCTTTTTCGAGCGTGGCTGGAGTGTCCCCGGACAGGAGGGGCGAGCAGGGCCCGTCAGGAGCCACTGCGGCAGCCTAGTAATCTCGTGCGGTGGCTGTTGCTGGACCGTTTCGGCTTGGTTAGGATCGTCGAGCGATGTCGGGACTTGCTGCTGAACTCTTCCGCGAGGTCCGCCCCGAGTTCTTTCGGGTGCTGGCTGGGCCTTTGGCTCCGCTGTACGTTGACGCGCTCGACGGCCTCGAGCACGAAGCCGCCCAAAGAAGCGCCGGCATCGACCGCGAGGAGGTTATCGCCCTCGTCGAACAGGTGGTCGAACAGCACGGCAATCTGGCCCCCGATCCAAACGACCTCATCGCGCCTGCCGCAACGGTGCGAGACCGGGCTCGGGTGGTGGTCGACACGCTCAAGCAGGCGGGCTGGCTTGAAGAACCCGAGCGGTCGGATTGGCGGCGGCTCGTCTTTTTCGATTCCAGCGGCACCCTAATCCTTCAGGCGCTGCGCAAAATCGCCTTTCCGGAAGCGGCGGTGTTCTCGGACAAGCTCGTCAACGTGTGCGTCACCCTGGCCAGCCGAGCCGCGCTGGCCGAACAACCGTGGGCGCAGGTCGAAAGTTGCGTCGCCAGTCTCCAAACCGGGCTCGCCGAACTGCGCCGTATGGCAAAATCCATCGTCCGACACACCAAACAGCAGCTCAACGCAACGACGCTCAAGGAGAACCTGGCGTTGTTGTTCGACCAGTTTGTCGAGCGGATCGGACGCGCTTGTTACGCGCAGTTGGTTCATGCCCGACTTCCCTCGAAGCTGGCTGAAGCCCGTCGCGCGTTGGAGGAGTTGGAGACCAACGCCGACCTGCTCGCCAGGATGCAGACGGAAGTCATGCGGCGAGATGCGGCGCTATCGCCCGAAGCGGCCATGGCGCGAGTGCGGTTGCGGGTGAACGACCTGGCTGATCTGCTCGATCAGGTTGAACCGCTGGCCGACGCGATCGACCGGCGCACCGCGGAGTTCGCCAGGCGTTCGCAGGCCCGTTTCCGTTATCTGCAGGAGACCACCAGCGAGAATCGCGCCCGTGTCCAGGAGTTCTTCGAGACGCTGAGCCGGCATTTCGGCGGACGCCGGGTGAGCGACTTGGACGACCTGGGTGTGGAATTCCCCGCCCTGCTGCTGCACGACCCGCGCCTGGTAGGCGGTCTGGAATCCCTCTATACCCCGCGTCTTCGTCGCGCGGCAGGCGAGATCGAGCCGCTCGAGGATTCCGATCCGCGGCAGCACGACCGTACCTTGGCCCAGTTGGAAAGCACCCTGCGAGATTCGCTGACGGTGAGCCGGGCCAACCGCTTCGTCGCGGCGCTGCCCGGTGGACGGGGCGCCCGTGTGGACTCTTCCGTTGTGCTCCAAGATCACGTCCATAACGACGACGACATCGCCAGTCTGATCGCCTGCCTGCTTCACGCCCGGTCCACCGACGCAAAGTTCCGCGTCGAGGTCCCGCGTCGAGAAGCCGAGGCCGATGCGGGCGAGCTCGATCAAAAGCTCAGCTATCGCGTGGAACGTTTCACCTTCATCAAGAAATGAGCTCAGCCGCTGTTACCCCCATCGCCGCCGGCTTGCTGGCGCGGCTCCCGCTGCACGACCGCGAGCGGTTGGGCGAAGCCCTGCGGCGATTGCTCGCCCACGGCTCCATCTTGGGCCTCGAGCCCGCACAAACCGACCTCTACCACTGGTGCTACCAGAACCGCGAGTGGCTGGATGAACTCGCCGCGCTGCTAGACCTCAGGTTGCACTGGGACCATCAGGACCGCACGGTCCAGGCCGTGCCGCAAAGTGCCGCCTTTCTCCTGCGGCTGCGTCTGGACGCCACACTGGTCCTGTTGACGCTATGGTACGAGTTCGATACGGCCGTCCGCGATCGGGGTGAAACACCTCCGATCCGCCTGACCGCCCAGCAGCTCAACGATGCGCTCAGCGCCAAATTCGAACCGCTGCGTAAACACCTGCCAGCACCCACGCGGCTCCGTGAAATCCTGGCCTTGGCCCAGCGAAAGAACCTGGTTCGTTTCACCCCAGAGGTGGCGCTCGAGCGTTCGTCGATTGAAGTCCTGCCAACCCTCAAACGCGTGATTCCGTTTCAGGACCTCGAGGAGTGGAACAAGAACGCCGACCGGTACCTGGCCGCAGCGAAGGATGGCGCAGCGGACCAGCCTGTCGAGTCGGATGTGTCCGAGGAGGCTCGATCGGAGGACGCCGAATGAGCCGCGCGATCCGTCTCAGCCGTATCCACGCCCTAAACTGGTATGGGTACAAGGATACTGTTCCAGTCGAGGGCAACGTGCTGCTGGCCGGTGTCACGGGATCGGGCAAGTCCATTTTGATGGACCTGATCCAACTTGTGCTCGTCGGCGACCAACGGCTCATCCGTTTCAACCAGTCGGCCACGGGGGACCGATCCGGGCGCACCTTGAAAGGCTATTGCCTGGGGGACACCAAGGAGGAAGAGAATGGGGCCACTCAGTACATGCGGCCAAGCGCCATCACCTACGCTGCGCTCGAGTTTGCGTGGCCGGGCGACCGCAAGGCCGAAACCTGGGGTCTGCGTGTCGAGTTTGCCAGCGCGGCGGAGGCCCACGGGAAGGTGACGCCCTTCTTGGTACCCGGCACGCTCGAGCGAAGCGACTTCCTCGACCAAGACAAGCGCCCCCTTGACTACGCGGCGTTCAAGGCGTTTGCCGAAGGGCGAGGTGGCCGGCTCTACACCGAGGGCATCGAGGCCTACCTGCGAGACATGGCGCAGCCGGTGCATCTGAACTTCGAACGCAGTGTGCTCCGTTCCCTGTTGCCGACCGCGATGTCCTTCACTTTCCTCAGGAGTTTCAACGAGTTCTGCCGGCAGTTCATTTTGCCTGCTGACCGGCTGGACGTCACGGATGTCACCGCCAGCTACCGAACCTTCCTCAGCTATGAACGCGATCTCACGCAACTGAACGACCAACTCGTGCGGCTCCAGGCGATTCGCCAGTCCTTCGCCCATTGGATCGAGTTGCGCAGGAACCGCGCGCTGGCCAGGTACTTGGAGGCGCAACTTCGCCACGAGCACGCCCACGAACGACTCGAGGAGGACGAAGCCCAACTCGCCAAGCTGAAGGCCGAGTATGCCGACGAGGAGAGACGCTTAAAGGAACTCGAAGAACTGATCCCTGCGCTCCAGCGCCAAATGGACGGTATCAAGGCCGCCATCAACGAGACGCCCGAGGGCCGGCTCTACAGCGAGTTGAGATCGCAGCACGAGAGACTCTCCCGGCAGATCGCCCAACTCAGCGGGATCGGCGCCACCTTGGAGGCCGCGTTGGCGAACCGCGTCCGTAACGCGCGGGCTTGGCTGAAGGAACTGCGCGCCTTGCCACTGGACCTCGAGGCCAGTTCTTCCACAGCCGTCGATCGAGCGATTCACGGCGTCGAGTCCGGGGGAGTGACCAAGGCAGCGGAGACGCTCGGTGTGTTGGGGGAAGCGGCGAAACGAGCCGCCGGCGAGGTCAACCGCAGTGCCGCGCTCACCCTCGATCGGTTGGCGGAGATTCGACAGCAACTCGGCCAACTGCGCGACGAGATCGGGGCGCTCAGGGTTGGCAAGCTGCCCTTCCCAACCCGCCTGCTCGATGCGCTCAACCACCACCTGCCCTCACCGGGCGCGGACCTTCCCGCTCAGCCCCTGTGCCAATTGTGTGAAGTGACCGACGAACGCTGGCGACCGGCCATCGAGGTAGCCTTCACCCGAAAGTTCGCCATCGTCGTATCTCCAGAGCACTACGACCAGGCGGAGGCAATTTACCACGCCCTCGAAGCCTCCGAATTGGGGCCGGAACCAGGCCGTGAGTCGCTCATCAATCCCGCCAAAGCGCTCAAGCTTAAGAAGCCGGTTCGCACGGGATCGCTGGCGGAGAAGCTCAAGACCGAGCATCCGGTCGCGGAGGCCACGATCCGGCAGCTCTTCGGGGACTTGATATGCGTCGAGCAACGAGAGGAGCTCCGAGAGCACGAGCATGCCATCTTGCCGGACGGCTTCATGGTGCGCGGCGCCTGGGTCGAGCGTGCCCGTTTCTACGATGGCAATCCGTTCGTGGGCAAGCGTGGACTCGAGCAGCAATTGGCCTGGAAAGAGAAGCAGGTCGCCGATCGGGAAGCCGAAGAACGCCGCCTACTGCCCGTCGAGCGAGCCGTCAAGTCCGTTGGGGAGGGCTGGCGCGAGCGATTCGATGTGCCAGCAGACCTCTACCAAGACCTTGCCCGAGCTCAGCAGTTGCCGAAGTTGAATCAGGACCTTGCGGACAATACCGCGAAGCTCAACAACATCGACCGAGCGAAGTTCGATGAACTGGCCCAGCAGCAAGCCACGCTCGATACCGACCGGAAACGGTTCGAGGAAGAACGCCGCCATCTGGATCGTAGCGAGAAACGAGGCGAATTGCGGCGGTTGGACTGCCAAGTCGCGAAGGCCAGGGAGGAAGTCGCTCGCTTGGCGGAGCGATTCGAGTCGATTCGGAACGAGACCGACATCTCGCCGTGGTTGAACGTCCTCGAGGATTTTCGCTCGCAGGTTCTCGCCCGCTTTCCCGCGAAAGATGCCGCCGCAACACGGTTCAACGAGCAATTCCACGACTGCAGCGAACAGGCCACCGGCACATGGGAACAACTCAAAGCCCTGCGTCGGGAACTGGCGGTGGTCCATTCCAAGTTCGCCGATCTGCCCGTTGAATCGGAGTCGAACGACCCGCACGAAAAGCAACTCGCCAAACTCGAGCAGAGCGACATCCCGGAATACACCGAGAAGTCCAGCCGCGAACGCAAGAACTGGGAAGTCCTCTTCCGCACCCATGTCCTCGAGAAACTGCATCAGGCGTTGAGTGAGGTCGTGAACCTCGTGGTGCTGCTCAACGCCTCCCTGAAGCAGCGCCCGATCGGGAATCATCGCTACCAACTTCGCTATTGGAAGAATCCCGACTTTACCCTGTATCACGACTTGCTCGCCGCCAACGCATTGGCCCGAAGCGACGAGTTGTTCTTCGTGTCCGCGGAGCCGCGCTTCCGCGATGCCATCGAGCGCCTGCTCAAGACCTTGACCGAGCAGCCTGACAGCGCCGAGGCGGCGCGCTTGCTCGACTACCGCCACTATTACGAATACGACCTTGAAGTGGTCGAGGAAGACGGGCGCAAGACGAGCGTGGACCGGCACTCGGACAAGTTCAGCGGTGGCGAGAACCAATCGCCCTACTTTATCGCCATCCTCGCCAGCTACCTGCGCGCCTACCGCCGGTACGGCACTCGTCGCCACCAGGAACCTTCCCTCGGCCTGGTCCCGATCGACGAAGCCTTCTCGAAACTCAGCGGCGAACGCATCAAAGACTGCATCACCGCGCTGAAGGCGTTTGACCTGCAAGGCGTCTTCTCGATGAGCACCGGGAATATCCCCTATGCCTTCGAGCACTGCGACTGGCTGGTGGTTGTGTCCAAGGAAGAACGGCGCCTCGGCAAACGCACCGAGATCCGCAACATCCCGGTCAGCCTTGCCCGCAACTCCGAGGACGCGAAGCGATTGATGAACCGCTAGCCCCCAACGGCCATGAAGACGCCCTCGCCTGTCCTAGTTGCCCTGGCTCGGCGCTATGAGCGCAGCCTGGCTGGCCGCACGGGAGCGGCACGGCGGGACGTCCTAGTCCTGCTGGAAGACCTGCTCGCCGAAGCCGGATGCCGGGAGGGTGAGAAGCGGGCGGTTGCCGAGCGGCAGCTTCAGGATGCCGAGTTCGCCGGGTTGCTCCAGCGCGACCCGGTCCACCGCCGCGATCAAGCCAACATTCACCAGATCCGCTTTTCACCAGCGAACGAGGCGGGTCTCTATGCGGCGATTGGCCGCGACTCGCCCGCGCAGCTTCGGGGCACATTGGCTGCCCAATTTGCCGCCGCAACGGCAGCGGAGGTTCCGCCACGTTGGCGCGAAGCCTGGCGATCCTGGTGCGAGCGCATGAGTGCTGCGGCCTGGGCGGGCCAGTCGGTGGCGCCTTTCGACCGCAACGCCAGCGCGTCGAACCTGCGTCTTCTCGAGTTGCTGCCGAGACTCTTGGCTTGGGAAGGGGAATCGCTCGTGCGGTTCGCCAGTTGCGTTCTCTGTGGCGACTCCAAGCTGCTCGAGGCACAGTCGACAATGGACCGGGACGGGGAATTCGCTGGCCAGTTGCGTGGGAAACTGGGGCGCCTGCTGGAAGACATCACCGGCGGCCAACTCCGGACGCTCGACGATTTGGGTATCGTCCCGAACCCGCGGTCCGTCCTGGTTCACGGGCCGTTACGGCTCCAGACCGAGGGTGGGTGGCTGGACTTTGGGCATTTGCTTGGGGCTTACCGGCTCGCCCAAGAGGACATCCAGCGCGCTTCCCAAGTCGCAACGACCGCCCGCCGCTGCCTGACCGTGGAGAACGAAACCTCCTTCCACGAGCTCGCCAAACTGCGCGGTGGCGAACTGCTGGTCCAGACGAGCTATCCCGGTTCTGCCACCCTCGCGTTGATAGGCCGCCTGCCCACCACACTCGAGTTCTGGCACTTTGGAGACAGCGACGAGGCCGGCTTCGAAATCCTGCGCGTGCTACGCGAAAAGTCGCAACGCGACATCCAGCCGCTGCACATGGAGCGTGGCAGGATGCCGTTCGAACAAGAGTCGCTGGGCCGACCCAGCCGCTCGACTTGGCCGTTCTACGGCTGATCGGCGACGCCGCGGTTCGGCCGGTAACCGTTCCCTCCATTGCCCATCGCCACCCCCGTCCGCATGGAGGGCGGAGTTCCGCGACGCCCCTTTCTCAGTTCGCAATCGCTGCCGCCATTCCGGTCCTCCGGCTGGAACGGGGAGTCTGGGGCTCGCAGAGCTCCCCCCTCCATCGCCTATCGCACCCCTCCCCAAATGGAGGGCGGAGTTCTACGACGCCCCTTTCCCGGTTCGCAAGCGCCGTCCGCCATTCCACGCCTCCCGCTGAATCGGGAAGTCACGGGCTCGCAGAGCTCGCCCCTCCATCGCGCATCGCACCCCTCCCCGAATGGAGGGCGGAGTTCCACGACGCCCCTTTCCCGGTTCGCAAGCGCCGTCCGCCATTCCACGCCTGCGGCTGCCGCGAGAACCGTCGGGCTCGCAGAGCTCGCCCCTCCATCGTTCATCGCACCCCTCCCCAAATGGAGGGCGGAGTTCTACGACGCCCCTTTCCCGGTTCGCAAGCGCCGTCCGCCATTCCACGCCTGCGGCTGCCGCGAGAACCGTCGGGCTCGCAGAGCTCGCCCCTCCATCGTTCATCGCACCCCTCCCCGAATGGAGGGCGGAGTTCCACGACGCCCCCTTTCCCAGTTCGCAAGCGCCGTCCGCCATTCCACGCCTGCGGCTGCCGCGAGAACCGTCGGGCTCGCAGAGCTCGCCCCTCCATCGTTCATCGCACCCCTCCCCGAATGGAGGGCGGAGTTCTACGACGCCCCCTTCCCGGTTCGCAAGCGCCGTCCGCCATTCCGAGCCTTGGGCTGCAACGGGGAGCCAGGGCTCGCAGAGCTCGCCCCTCCATCGCCCATCGCACCCCTCCCCGAATGGAGGGCGGAGCTCTACGACGCCCCC
>VHCO01000088.1 GCA_016871715.1 Verrucomicrobiota bacterium | reverse complement strand
CTTCCGCTCGGGCCAGCGAGGCCGAGAGGCAGAGGGCCAAAAGGGTCATGAACAACGTCGTTCGTCGGGTCGGGTTCATGCTCATCTTACGTTTCTCGCTCGTTCCGCATCCAGTTTCTCTATTTCGGCGAAGGCGGCTTTGACTACCTTGAGTTCCTCGTTGTGCATCGCCGTGGGGAGGAACGAGGGCGGCGTCCCCCAAGCGTAGCCGAAGAAATCGCAGCCCTGGTCGTACCATTTCCTCCAGGAGCCGGGATCGGTGATACCCTTGCCACGGCCGATGATCGTGGTCATCACGCGCTGCTCCGGCTTGCGCACCCGCAAGAGCCAGCCCACCACCTCGTCGGACGATTCGGCGAACAGGCCGTCGCTTTCCGCCAGCATCGGGTGGTCCCGCCACACGGCCTCATCGGGTTTGTGAAAGGGCACGTTGAAAATGATCTTGGTGTGGGGACTGGACTGGCGAACCGCCTGCTGCAGGGCCCGGAATTGACGTTCCAACACGACCCGCTTGTATTTCAGATGCTCCGCGGGCGTGATCTCCGCAGCCGTGGCAGGCATCGGCCGGCCGATAATCTCCTGAAACGGCTGCCTCACGAACTCCGCCGGCTGCACCAGGGCCTCGTCCGGTTTCAACGAGCCGTAGACGAACCAATCCAGCAGCAACCAATCGACGGGATAGTCCGTAAGGAATTCTCGAATCCGCGCGCAGACCAGCTCGGTATGGGGCGTCTCGGGACCGAAGAAGCCGCCGTGGCCACAGGATTCCGGGACGCTGCCGGGCACGATCCACTCGGGATGCTTGCGCGACTCGAAGAGGTCCGCCGACACACAGTAGTACGACCAGACCGGCAGTTTCGCTTTCCGCGCCAAGGCATAGAGTTCGGGAAACAGCCGCGCGGCTTTGCCCTTGCCCACGGGACCGAGTTTGCTCGGATACAAGGCGAAGCCGCTGGAACAGTACGCCTGACAGTAGAGGACGTTGTTACCGAATTCCCGGTGCCAGTCGAAGTACTTCTGGGCATCCACCTCGGCCCAATCCTCCGGCTGCGACGGCCGGACGTTTCCGTCGGGCAACGACTCACTGGGCGCCGAGCGCGCCCAGTTGAAATCGCAGTTGAACAGCCTGGTTGCCGGTGGAACGTCAGCCAGCAACTTCGGCTCGCCCGCCGCGGGCAGCGGCCATGCGTCGAACAGGCCGGCCAGCAGCGCGGCGAGTGTCAGGCTAGTGAGACTGCGGTTTGTCATGGTCTTCTTCATGGTGTTCTCGTTCTATCTTGCTTGGTTGTAAGAGCGTGTCCTGTATCACTTCTTTTCAATGATCAGCAGCCGATAGTTGTGGCGCTCGACCGGTACGGTCAGGGTCGCGCCGTCGAGCTGCGGCGCCGGGGCGTCGTGGGTGACGGTGGCGGGGCCGCCATGGCCGTGAACGCTGAGACTCTGCCCCTGCTCGGGATCGCTCACGGCCAGGGTCGCGCCTCTCCACCCCAGCTTGTCCAGGTCGAGGGCGACCTGCGCGGTGTGCTTCTCGCCGAAGTTGGCCACCAAGAGCAGCAGCTTGCCGGGGCGCTGCCAGCCGGCCAGCTTGATGTCATCGCCTTTGGCTTTCAGCCCGGTCTCGTCCCAGTAGGCCAGGAATTTGACGTCGTCCTCGCCGATGCCGAACGCTTTCCGCTGGGCGATCAGATTACCGGCGTATCCATTGTGGTTGCCATAGGGCAGGGCGTCGTGCAGCATGACCGTGGCGTAGTAGGCGCGCTTGGCGCGGTACATGTCGGCGGCGGCCCACTGCCCCTGGTATTCGTGCATGAAGTCAACCGGCACGCCCCACTGGCCGGGGAAGTTCACCCGCATCCGCTCCAGGCTCCAGAAGTCCATGAAGTCCTTCTTCATCTCCGGATAGATCACATGGTGTTCGCCGTCGTAGGTCAGGTCGGCCGCTCCCACCCAGGGCAGGATCTCGCAGTTGGTCATGTGGATGACCATCATGCTCTTCGGCCGTTTCTCCAGGAACGCCGTCCGACTGCGCAGGAAGTACTCGCGCGTGCCGAACATCTGGAACGTGGGCTGGATGCGCCCGTCGGGCAGACGGTAGCCGCAGCCGTGCTCGTGGTTGTCGCATTGCATGGGCACCATGTTGTCGATGTAGTAGCCGTCGATGCCGTACTCCTCGGCCCATTTGCTCCAGTTGTGGATCATGTAGTCCACGAACGAGCCCCGGTAGCAGAGGGCCTTGGAGCCGTAGGAGCCGTAAGGGGTCTGCCACTCCTCGGCCAAGACCCCCAGTTCCGGCACAAGATACCCCGGCAAGACGGAGTGGATGAAATAGGGCACGGCCGGGCGGCCCGCCTTGTGCTGCGCCGCGACAATCTCTTTCGCCTTTTCGGCATACGCCGGCACCACGAAGGGTGTGGAGGCGAAGATCAGGTTCTGATCGTGGGCGTACTGCCGGAAGGTGTCGCCGCACCACCAGTTCTCCTCGCGCCAGCGGGGCGGCATGGCCTTCACCGGCGAGGCCTGCAGCGCGAAGGTGATCGTGCGCGGCGCGTCGAGCGTCGCCGCGGCGCTGACCAGGTTGAACACCAAGTCCACTTCGCCCGCGCGGTTGCGCTGGATCTCGATCGCCGGCACCTCGTCGTTGGGCATCCAGCCCTCGTCGCTGTCCGCGAACCAGCAGAGCCCGCCCTTGGTCGAGCCGAGCCAGACATAGGGAATGAACGAGCCGACCTTCATCGTCTTGTCGCCCAGGGTCCGGCAGTCCCAGACCCGGCCGGTACCGGCAGGCGTGAAACCATAGTAGTAGCCGCTGCGAATCTCGGCCGTGACCGCATGGACGTATTCGCCCATCGCCTCGCGATAGGGCAGGACCAGCTTCAGATCCTTGACCGCGACCGGCCCCTTCGGCGTCAGGGTCATCGTCACCTTGTACATGCCGTCGAACTCGGCGCGCACCTCGCTCGACACCGCGATCTCGCCGAGCTTGCTCTCGACCGCGACGATCTTGCGGTGGTCCTGGTCGAACCGGGTCTTCGTCTTGACCCCTTCGGCCGTCACCTGCTTGCCGTCGGTGAGCGTGGCGACCAGCCTGCCGGGCGCGGCGAGGATCTCCTTGCCCTGGGTCGAGACGCGCGCGGGAATGCCGGCCGCGCCGATCTCCATCTCGCGGCCCCAGACGCCCAGGGTGCTGCCCTTCAGCGTCACCGGCGTCCACGGCGATACTACCTTCTCGATGCTGCCGCGCGGCGTATTCCACCACTGGTACTTCTGGGCCAGGTCTTCCTTGGCGAAGGTACTGTCCCGGCCGGCAAGCACTTTTCCGTCCTTCGCGAGGCATTCGAGGCGGACCGTGTAGGCGCCCATCGGGAGGTTGTCGAAATGCAGCACCCCCTTGGCATAGGCGTCGGCATCGATGGCGGTCTTGGCCCGCTTGATTTCCTTGCCGGCGGCGTCGCGGACGAGGATGACGATCTCCTTGATCGCGGCGCGGTTGTCGTAGTTGATGAAGTCGCCGAAGACGCGGGCGTAGTCGCGGACGGGGTTGAAGGTAATGCCGAGGTTCAGCACGTCGCCGCGGTCGGCGATCGTCTCGGTGGGGATGGCCCCGAAGGCGCGCTGGGTCTGCCAATCGAGCAGCGTCGCCCCGCCGGCGCCGGTTACGGTGATGCGCACCTTGCCCTTGCCGTCACCGGGCGTATCGAGTTCCGGCAGGTTGACCACTTCGCCCAGCGTCCCCTTCTTGACCTCGGCGGTACCCTCCTTGATCACGGCCTCCGAGGCGTAGCGCCAGGCGATCTTGGCATCGGTCTGGCCGAGGGCGGCCAGGTGAATGCCGACCTTGCCGGCGGCGGCGTCGCCCACGCCGAGCAGGTGCAGGGCGGGCGCGGTCTTGGACATCACGAACTCGCTATGCGTGTCGATCACCGAGAAGGACGAAGTGCCCTCGAAGGAGCACTGCTCCCACGGCCGCTTGTAATTGCGGGCGATCAGCGTGCGGAAGCGCATGCCGTCGTGGAACGGCCCCTTGGTCGTGCCCAGGCTGGCCCGCGGGATGACCAGCTCCATCTCCCATTCGTTCTTGTCCGTGAGGCGGCTTTTCGGTTCCCAATTCGTGTCGTAGCTCGAGGTGCGCGAGTTGCCGACCGCCGGCTGGTGGATGGCGTCGTAGCGCCCGCCGGAGAAGTTGCCGAGAAACTGCGCGGAACAGTTGGGCTGTCCCGTCAGCGTGTCGGTCGCCCCGACGGAGACCCAGATCTCGTAGCAGTCGTCGAAGATGATATCGAGATCGGTGCCGCTCGGGCGGCCGCGGTGCACCTGGATCGGCCGCTCGCCCGGCCGCAGCGGGTCGCGCATGGCGATGTAGAGGTTCTCCTCGTCCCACATCATCCAGAAGCGCGCCTGGCGCGAGCTGATCTGCCCGCCCGTCGTCCGCAGCGCCCGCTGGCTGAACGCGCCCTGCCATTCGGCGTCGTCCACCTTGCCGTCGATGACCGGCTTGGTGGCGGCATACGGGATGACCGCCACCGGGTGTTTGTACTCCGTTTCGGCGGCCAGGCTGGCGGCGCACGAGGCGGCCAGGGCGAGCATGGCGATGGCATGTTTCTTCTTCATTTCAGGTTCTACCTGGTGTGGTTGGAGCATTTTGCTCCGGTTGTTGTCGATTCTCTCTCGCCGGAGCAGGACGCTCCGGCCCCCCCACTACTCCACCACGATCAACGCGAAATCGTGATGCGGCACGGTCAGCTCGAACAACCCGGGGGCAAGGCGTTTCAGTTCGACCGGCTGGGCTGGCATCCCGGCTGACCGGGGATGCGCGGCCTTGACGCGGTCGGCCCTCAGCTCGACATCCCAGGCCCGCGCGGTTTCCGGGATGCCGAGCGCCTTCAGGTCGAGCCGGAAGCGGATGGTGTAGGACTCCGCGCCGGGGCGGCGCTGGGCGGGCGCGGCGGGAACCGGCGCGGTGGCCCGGCCGAGTTGCTGCGCGTCGTATTCCGCCAGGGTGGGTCCGCCTTTGATCTCCGGACCCTCCACCCCCTCGGGGCCGAAGTTGCCCAGCGCGATCATGGCTTTCCCGTCACGGGCCAGCACCAGCGCCCGCATCTCGGCACCCTGCGTCCGCAGCGGGAAGCCCTCCTCCCAGTAGCGGTAGACCCGGCAGTCCGGCAGCCCGTAGCCGAAGCGCGCCAGTTGCGTCTGAGCGAACGACACTTCGGGCGTTCCTTGGTGCATGCGGATCTCGTGCGGGAAGCAGACGGCCATGGCGGTGCGGTTCAGCCATTCGAGTGAAACCCCGTTGCCGGCCTTGAGGATGTTGCCGGTGATGCCGACCGAGAGATTGCCGGCCTGGAGCCCAAGGCTCTGCATCAGGATCTCGTCGAGACCGATGCGATCCTGCAGATCCATGCTCCCCATATCCCCCTGGTCGCGCCATTCCCAGTCGAGATGTGCCGTGCCGAAGGCGAGCGTCGGCACGATTTTCACGTTCGTCATGTGGATGTAGGTCAGGGGACGCTTGCCCATGACGTGCATCATCGTGGCGGTGCGCCTGACCAGGTCGCGGAAGCCCATCAGGTTCACACCGGCCTGGGGGCGCCCGGCGTCGTCCACGTAGCCCGGTCCGCCGGCCTCGGCGGGCACATAGCTCGGCTGCAGGAACCAGTTGTCCCAGTAGATCCCGTCGGCAAAGGTTTCGAGCATCTTCTTGTGGTAGAAGAGCAGCATATCGATGCGGCTCGGGACCGGCTCGACCTCGTACCAGCAGGCGATGCCGGGCCATCCGGGGTGAACCCGCAGCGGACGCTGGAAGGTGTCGCGACCGGGCCACCGCCGATCCACGAGGTCGCCCTCGAGCCATTCGTCGAGGTAGGTGGTGATGAACTCCGGCGTCTCGAAGTGGGCGCCACGCGGGTTGGTGTAGGGGATCACATAGTTGAACCTTTTCGTCTCCGGGGTGATCGCCGGCATACCCGGCGCCCAGCTCAAACCGGCCCTGAAGTGGGCCTTAAGGTTGTTGTAGGCGTCTTGCGGCAAGCCCTTGAACCGCGCCATCCACGCTTCCTCGAACTTGGAATCATGCTTGCCGGTCCGGCGACTCTCGGCCAACTGTTCCCAGAATCCGTAGTCCTTGAAGGCCGGGAACACCGAGGTGGCGAAATGGCGCCCGCCCCAGTACATGTTCCCGCCCCAGAAGTTGATCTGGACGCTTTGAACATCCTGATCGGTGCCCGTCGCCCACCAGCGCCGCCAGTTGTAGGGCGCTTCCGGCATCGGCTTGGCCGGCGTCGCTTGCAGGGCGAAGGTGAGCGTGCGCTTGCGCGTCAGCCGCGACGGCTTGGCGACCAGATTGAGCCGTAAGAGCACCGAATCGCCCTCCCGGTCGATGACCATCATCGGCACGTTGCCGTCCGTGATCCAATCCTTGTCGTTGTCGGCCGCGAAGCAGATGCCGCGCTCGGGGCCGCCGAGATAGATGTAGGGCACGAAATTGCCGTTAAGGCGATTGGGGACTCCCGACGAGTCCCAGACCTTGCCGGCGGCCGATCCCTTGGGCAGGGCAGGAATGCGCCCGGCGAGATGCTGGCGCAGTTGGGTCGTCACCGGGTGCATCAGCCAGGCCTCGGCGGCCTTGAGCGGGATCACGAGCTGCACGCGCTCGACCTCGGTCTCGGTCGGGGCCAGTTCGAGCGCGATCGTCTGCATGCCGTCGTAGTCGTAGGCAAAGCGCGTGGTTCCGGTGAGCGCTCCAGCCGTCCAGGCCGCCTCGCCGGAAACGGCGGTCGGCTTCTTGCCGGTGAACCGCGGGGCGGGGCCGGCGGCCGTGCTGACCTTGCCGCCTTGGGTGACTTCGATGCGCACCGGCCCGGCGAGCAGTTCTCGCTCCTGACTGACGACCTGCCGCCAGAGTCCCGCCGCGCCGTGCGCATGCGCGCGCAGCACGCTGCGCACGACATTCCGCTCCCCATCCACCTCCAGCGGCGTGAAGGGCGGGATCACCACCTCGTCGCGCCCGAGATTGTTTCCCTCCCACTCCGGGCGCTCGCGGCGGATGCCGCGTTCCTCGATGACCGGCCTCGCGCCGCCGGTCAGCGTCAGCGTCAGGGTGTAGTCGCCTTCGGCCAGGTCCGGCACCGGCATGGCCTCGCCGCCCGCGGCAGCCGGCAGCTTGCCGGAACGCTCGGCCAGCACCGCGCCGCCCTTTTCCGGGCGCAGGGCCAGATGCCAGTCCGTGGCGTCGGCGGGCGGGGTCGGCAGGTGGATGCGCACCAGGTTGTGCGAGGGATAGTAAGCATAGCGGTAGTCCAGCGAGAGGTCGGTGAAACGGCAGAGCAGGTCCTCCTGCGCAGGCGGCTTTGCGAAGATCTGCACCTCCGCCGCGCCGGGTTCCACGCCCCCATGGGTCGAGCGGAACTCCAGCCGCAGCTTGCGCGCGCGGGTCGGCGTGGGCAGCGTCACCGGCTGCGGACCGTGCCCGTTCCGGAAGGCGCCCTCGACGACCGGCGTCTCGGCATCATCAAGGTAGCTGGCGTAATTCTTGAAGACCTCGAAGCCCCAGGTCGTGCGGCCATAGTAGACCACGGTCGAGACCGTGACCGGCTCCTTCCAGGCGAACACGAGCGAGGCGGGCAGCTTCGCCTCGTTCACCATCCAGACGGTGCCGCGGTCGTCGCGGCCGCCCATGGGGGGCACGCGCCCGTCGGCCACCTTCGCGGCCGCGTCGGCGGCCGCGCTGGGCGTGATCTGCGCCCGCGGCGCCAGGTTGGGGTTCTCCGCAGCGAACGCCGGACCAGCACAGAAGGCGACGGCGACAACGAGAGGCAATGCAGTATGTTTCATGTTCGGTCCTTTCCTCATGCTCTTGTTAGCGGGATCTAGCGCCGTCGGCTCACGGAGCGACAGGCGCGAAGTACTTCTCCAGCATGCGTGCGACGACCTGGGCGCCGCGGACGTTGGCGTGCGTCACGTCGCGCATGAACCACGTCACGTCGTGCTGCTGCGCCGCCAGGTACTCGTTCCACAACTTGCGCAGGTGAAGGAACTCGACGCGCTCCTCCGCGGATCGACGTAATTACGGTGACTCGGCTGCCCGGATACTGCCGTTGGATCAGCTTGTCGAGCGGCGAACTGCCGGTGTCGTTGCCGATGCTATCGCCCAGGATCACGATCCGCAGCGGTTCGCCGCGTCGCAGCTTCTCGATGGTGCGGGGAATCAATGTCCAGCGGTCGCGCGGCGGCTGGTACTGCACGGGCGGTAGCGTCGCGTACAGCCGGTCGGCCCAGTCCAGCACCTGCTGGTCCGTCGCCGTCGCGAGCGTCACGTTGCGGATGCAGATCGTGTGACCATCCTTCGGCGACGCCGGGAAGAACCACAGCCGCGCCGAAGCCGCATCGGCCTTGGCCTGGAAGTACAGTTCGTTGTCGATCCAATCGTCCGTCTGGAAGATGCCCGAGTTGTGATCGGCAGGCAGCATCTGGCCGTCGGCCGCAAAGAACATCGCCGCCCAGTAGCCCGGAACTTGCGCGTGCGATTGAAACGTCAAGCGATAGTACTGATGCGGCGTCACGCCGAACGGAGAGCTCTGCCAGTAGCCATTCTCGACGCTCACGTAGCCGAAGTCGCCAGACTTCGAGTCCGAACTCTCACGAGTTCGGCTACCGGGAACCCAACCGCCTTTGGCTGGCGTCTGGATCCCAGAAAATTGCAGCAGTTCCCAGCCGGCCTTGGCCGGGTCGGACTGGAAGTCGACCGCCAGGATGCCGGGCTTTGCTGGCTGAGCGGCCGCGGGCACGAGGCCGTCGGCCACCTTCGCGGCCGCGTCGTCGGCCGCGCTGGCCGTGATCTCCGCCTGCGGTGCCAGGTTGGGGTTTTCGGCAGCAGTCACGGCGACGTGGCTCATGGCAGCCAGCAGTACAAGCAATGCGATTCGGTTGATGGTCGGTTCCTTTCGTTCAGATTCGCTCAGAAGAGTTTGTCTTAACATGGTTCGCATCAATACCTCCGCACCACCACCAGCCGGCTACCCTGGGCGGGCAGGCCTTTGAGCGTCAGGGTGCGGCCGTCATAATCGAATTCCGGCCCGGGCGCCTTGTCCTCGGCGTGGAGCTGCCGTACGCCGACGAACTCCTGCCAGATCAGCTTCTGCTCGACGCCGAGCACCGCGAGATCCAGCTTGAGCACGGCATCCTTGGCCGCCTTCTCGTCGCGGTTCTGCACCAAGAGCAGCACGCGGTCGGGAAGCTGCCACAGGCCGACCTGGATGGCCGCGTCCGCACAGGTGACGAACGGGTTGCGCCAGTAGGGGTGATAGGCGGTTCTCTCGTCGTTGACCCCCCAGTCGAGCACGCTGTCCGGCATCCTGGGCAGTTGCGGGATGTAGGGGTTGAGCCAGGAGTCGTGCAGCCAGACCCATTGGGCCTGAACGCGTTTGGCGGCATCCCGCTTGGCCTCATCTTTCGAGTCCATGTTGGCCATCCAGCAGATGGGCACACCCCAACTCTCCGACACGCTCATGCTGCGCATGCGCTCAATGGGCATGTTGTCCACCCAGTCGAGCGGGCTGGAATCAATGGCCCAGTTGCGCTCGCCATCCAGCACCGAGTCCACCCAGGGCATGGCCACCGGCACGTAGGCGTTGCTGGAATGGAAACCGTTGGCGCCCGGCACCAGCCCGGCGTCGTACTGGAGCGCATGAAGCCGCATGAAAAAGCGGCGCAGGTTCCAGCCGTTGTAGCCGCGCTGGACGCGGCCGTCGGGCAGTTGGTAGGCCAATCCACTGAGCAGGTCCTTGAACAGGATCGGGAAGGTCAGGTCCCAATAGGTCGAGCGTACGCCGCCGCGCGTGAACGCCGGCTCGAAGAGCGACATGGCGTAGTCGGTGTAGGTCTCGTTCCAGGTGTCCGGCTCCCACTCGTTGCCGAAGTAGGCGTAGAGGTGGTCTTCCAGGGTTTTGCGGCCGTAGCCGTAGATCTGGAAGGACATGTGGGTGAAGTTGACGCCGGAGCGCGCCGCGTAGGGGTCGCGCCACTGCTGGCCGCGGGCATGCGCGTCGGCCGCCTTCTTCTGCTCGGCCCACAGGCTCTCCCACTCCTCGGGATACCGGGATTCGGGATGGATCCAGTTCACGTGTTTCAGGCCGCCGCCGGGATTCTGATAGACCTTCTCCCCGCTCTTGGAATCCTTGCGAACCCCGCGGAACGGCGTGAAGAAGGTGCCGTCCTCGGTCGCCTGCGTTGTGCGCCAGCCCTTGACCAGCGGCTTGAACGGCGTGGCCATGTAGCTCAGGGCCAGCGTGCGCGGACCCTTGAGTTCCGTGGGGATCGCGACGATGTGGTTGATGAACACCACCGCGCCGTCCTTGCGTACGGCCTCGTGGGCCGGCACGGCGTTGTCCTGCACCCAGCCCTTGTCGTTGTCCGCCCACCAGAGGAAGCCGCGGCGCTCACTGCCGATCCACACGGTGGGATAGAAAGATCCGACGGTCATGCCGCTGCCGGTGATGCCGGTTTCGAGCGTGGACCAGAGACGCCCCGTCTTATTGTCGGGCAGCAGCATCGTCGTCCGGCTGGAGAAGTTCTCGCCCGGGCCGATGCACAGCAGGCCATCGGCATCCGTGTCGGCAAGCGGATACTCGATGCGCAGGGCTTCGACCTTCACGGGCGCCTGGCCCGCCGGCGCGTAGGTCAGGTCGAGATAGACCAGGCCGTCCTGCTCGAGCCAGCCGGCGGCGCTGAACTTCAGCCCGGCGCCCTCCGCGCTTCCCTCGAAGCGCACGCGCCAGTCCTTCTGCTCGGTGATCTTCGATTTGCCGACCGGGATGACGGTCTCCTTGCCGCCTGCCGTCACTACGATCCGCGCCGGCGCCGCAAGCACCGCCTCGCCGGCCGAGCGGACAGCCGCCGGCAATCCGAGCGAGTCAAGGGCATATTCGCGGCCCAGACATTTCACCGCGTTCTCCTGGCACGTCAGCGCAGTGTATGGCGGAAGCACACGCTCCACATCGCCGTGCTTCTTCCCCCACCAGCGCGCGAACTCCTTGGCCTCGTCCTTCTTTTCGAAGCCGCCGGTCATGGGTCCGAGCTTCGTGCCGTCGGCCAGTTCCATCGTGGCCTCGACCCGGTACTTGCCCGGCGTCAGCGGCGGGAGCTGAAGCATGCCCTGCAGATAGTATTCGGCGACCTGCGTGATGCGGCCTTCGGCCACCGGCTTGGCACCGCCGCCCTCCGGCAACACCCGGTAACTCAGCGCCTTGGCCTGCGCCGGGTCATCGAGATAATAGGTGTCGCCTTTGACCAGCAGCCATGACCGCACCGGGTTGAACTGCGTTTCGAAGGCGAATTTCGTCGGATCCGGCGGCGTCACCGGCGCCAGCATCTGCGCGTAGGCGCCCAGCTCGACCGGCGCCTCGTACCGGAACAGTTGCTTGTCGCCCGACTTGACTTCCACGGAGAACTGCCCCTTCTTGACCGCCTCGGGCAGCTTCTCGTCGAGAACAAACTCGGCGGACTTGCCGGGCGGCACGGTCAGTTTCTCGTTCTTTTTGATGGCATCGGCGACGTTCACCGCGAGCGCCAGCTCCACCGGCTCCTTCGCGGGGTTGAACGCGCGCACGGTCAGCGCCGCGGTGCCGTCGGTGGCCAGGTTGTTCAGGCTGTCCATCGTCATCTGCACGGCGGGCGTCTGCTCGACCAGGGTCATCACGTTGAAGCCGAACGGGTCCAGGTACGGCCCGCGGCAGGGGATGCGCGCCTGCATCCAGCCGGGGAAGTGGTTGATGCCGAGCAACATCTTCCACTGGTCGCCGGCCCGGTGCGGGCCTTCGAGCTCGAAGTCCTGCGGGGTGGCGCGCATCTCCATCTCCCACCAGCGGCCGCCATTCGGCGCGCTGCCGGGCTCGGTGAGGCGCGCCTTGATGACGAACTGCGGGTTCCAGCTCTTAAACTGCTGGCCCAGCGCCAGGCGCGAGCAGTCGCCGATGAAGCCCAACGCGTTCAGGAACCACTTGTAGGAGTTGGCCTTGTTCGCGGCGGGCACGTTGGCGCCCATGGGGAACCAGTTCAGTTCCAGGGCGTCGTCCCAAACGTATGCCAGGCCCGGCGATCGGCCCGCCGGTACGTTCGGCTTGTACCCCGGACGCAAATAGGTCCGACACGCGAAGTAGAGGTGATCCGGATCCCAGCCGAGGAAGAAGGTCGTTGGCCGGGGAAGGAGCGGTTTGCTCATGTCCGTGGACTGGTCGGCCACGCCGCTTACGGCCATCGCGCCCTGCCACTCGGCCGGGTCAATGGCGCCGTCGATGGTGGGTGCTGTCGCCATGCGCGGCACGGCAAACGACGGCGCTTGGTCCGTCTTTGGCTCGTCCCCGCGGGCCAGCGTGACGGTCAGAATGAGAGCCGTCAGGACGGCGGTTGTCATCTTGGTCAGGTTCAACATACAGCTTCTCCTCATGGTTCTTTCCGGGGCGCGGCCTCGAGCAGGATCAGCCGGTAGTCGTGCGGCGGGATCTCGACGGTGAGCGTGCCCTTCGCGCCGTCGGCCTGCCAGGTCATCGGCAGTTCCTGTGCCTGACCCCAACCCTTCAAGTCTTTCGCCTTGAGCGCGCCACCGGCGGGCAGTTTCACGCCGAGCGCGGCGGCGTCAACCGTGACGGTCACGCCCTTTCGCCTTTCCTCCGACTGGTTGAACACCAGCACTTGCAGCCGGTTGCCCTGACGGTGGGCGCTGGTCAGGATCCCGGCGGTGTCGCTGGCGAGGGCCGCCGCGACCTGCGGCTCCCAGTAGGGATAGAAGACCATGGGCTGGGCCGGGTCGAACGGCGCCCAGGAGAGCCCGTTCCAGTTACCGCCAAGGTCATGCAGCCGGCAATACCCCTGCAGGGAGCGAACCGCCAGATGGCTTGTCTTCGCATCCGCCTTGAGCGCGTGCGACATCTGGTCGAGCCAACGGGTCGGAATGCCCCATTTGCCGGCCGGATTGCCCAGCGCCTGCATGCGTCCCGGCGTGTACTTCTTCGAGAACCACGGCTGCTCGGGAGTCAGCTCGGGATTGTTCTCGCCCTCGAGATAGTAGTCGACGAAGGCGTGGGCGGAGACCATGTTGCCGTCGGTGCTGTGGCACCAGATCCACGTCTGCTCATGGCCCTGATCGAGGAAAAGCTGGCGCAACCGTTTGTAGAACTGGCGAACCCGGGTAAACGAGAAGCCGGGCTGGACCTTGCCGTTCAACTCCGGGCGGTCGGGCAGATCGAGGACGTAGCCGGCGCCACTGAGGACGTTGGCGTCCATCAGCGGCTCGGTGATGTCGAAGTACAAGCCGCTGATGCCCGTGCCCCTGATCCAGGCGTCGTAACACCAGATCCGGTAGTCAATCTGCTCCTGCGCCATGCCGGCGTAGTCGAGATTGCCGCGGTTGACGTGCGGCGCGAGGTACCCGCACACGTCCGAGCTCTGCTTGCCCTTGGGCATGCGCGGATCGTCCACGTCCGTGAGGTGAACAGTCGCCTGCATCTGGTAGGGCGTGAAGGCCTTTCCCCCGCCTTCGAACCACTTGCGGCTGCCGATGTGGGCGTCCCAATGGATCGGGTACGCGTGCGGGGCGTGATGACCCCCGATGTAGGCCCAGCTCATCTCCGGCAACTGCAGCCGCATGCCGTTCCAGTCCCACGGTCTGTAGGTATGAACCATGTCCCCAAAGCCGGTGAAAGCGGTGCGCAGGTCGAGGCGGCTCAGGCGATCCTGGTAATCGGGAGTCACGGGGCGGATCGGCGTGGCCTGCAGGCTGAATTCCACCGTCCGCGCGCGGTCGAAGGCGAAGGGCCGCGCCACCAAGTTGAGCACGAGGCAAACGCCGTCGTCCCCCCGCACCACCTCGATCGAGGGGTGCTGCTTCATCTCCGCCTTGTCGGCGGGCACCCAGTCCTTGTCGTTGTCCGCCATGAAGGCCAGGCCGCGGGTGGCGCCGCCAAGCCAGACATAGGGGCGGAAGTTGCCGGCGAGCTGGGCGACGCCGTATTCCTCGTTTACCGGTTTGTCGCTCAAGACGCTGCTCTGGCCGCTGTGCCACAACCGGCCGCTCCGGGCAGGGTCCAGGGTCAGGCTGTTGACCGTATGGCGGAACCACTGGCCCGGGCCGCCGCCTACGGCGTGCAGTTGCGTGGCGTACTCGCCCTTCAGCGGCACGACCAGGCGCAGCGCGTCCACCCGGGCGCCGGGCTGGGGCGGCACGATGCGGACACGGTGCAGAGCGTAGCCGTCGTACTCGAGGGTGACGGCGGTTTCGATGCGCCAGCCGCCGCCGCTCAGGGCGCCGCTCCACGAGGCCTGGTGGTCGGCCACCTGCACGTCGCGCGGGGCGGCCCCGGGCGCGAGCGTGACGGCTTTGCCGTCCTGCACCAGTTCCACCTTCACCGGTCCGGCAAGGATGTCGCGCGGCGCCTGGTCGAGGCCGCTCTGTGCCTTCGTATCGATGCCCGTGAGCAGGCCGCCGCCGTTGACGCGATAGGTCCGGCCCCAGCAGGAGAAGGCGACGCCTTCTGCCTTCTGACCGCTGACCGCTGACTTCTGAGGTGCGATGGGCGTCCACGGCGGCTGCACCTTGGTGCTGATCCCGAGCGTGTTGCCCAGCCAGGGCAGGTCCTTCTCGTGGTCGTAGCGGATGAAGTTCAGCCACGCCCGGCCGAGCACCTTGCGCTCCTGGTCGAGGGCAAGCGCTTCGGCGCGATAGACCCCCGGCGTCAGCGCCGGGAGTTCTTCGTCCACGGCCAGGGAAACGGCGCCGACCACATCCTTGGAAAACATCGCCCCTCCGGTTCCCCCCGCAGACCGCCACCACGCACCCGAATCCAACCCTTTTGCTGACGGTGTGGACCAAGTTTCGTTGCCGCCCACCCCACTAACCCCATGTGGCTGATAGTGCTCAATCTGCCGGTATTCGCCTTTCGGGTTGAGGGTGTCGGCCTTCTCGTTGATGAGATAGAACCACGTGCCGGTGGCGCCGCCCTGGGTGGCGGCGAGTTCGCCGCCGGGCGAAAACGCCTGCCGCACGCCATATTGCTCGAGCGTCAGCAAGCCCCGCAGGGACAGCGTGTCGGATCCGGTTACGTGGAACTGGATGCGGTCCCCCGCCTTGACCGCCACGTCCTTGACCACCACGGGCAGCCAGTTCACCCGGTCCCTGACCCCGGTCCACGCCATCAGTTCCTTCGTTCCGCCGGCCTGAACGTGCTGGATGCACAGGCGCTCGCCGGGATGGGAATCGTCAAACCAGCGATGCCGGGCGGCCATGTCGATGGACACCACGCCGGTTACGGGCGCGCGCCATTCCAGGACCGCGGCGCTGCCATGTACTCCATAGACAATGACCTGGGCGTCCGCCGCCGTCGTGTTGCCTTTGGGCTTGAGTACGGCCAGCGGCGCCTTGTCACCGGAGCGGCGAATCGACACCTCGTAGTCCCGGATCCGGTGCAACGTGCTCAGCTTCGTCGGATTCAGCTTACCGTAGAACCGGTTCAGGATCGGGTCGTAATCCCCTTGGAACGAAAAGTCAGGCTCCTGAGCGGCCGGTCCGGCCTTGGCGAATCCGGCCGCCATGTTGACCGGCCGCAGCGCCGCGCCGGCCCCGGCCAGCCGGGCCGACGACCACTCCTGCTCGAAGCGGTATATGTTCCAGAATTCAACCCGGTCCCCGGTCCAGAATTTCCAGTCGCTGGAGACGACGCTTGCTGTCTGGTCATCCGCCCCGTAATCGCGCGCCAACAGCACCCGCCAGGTCTCGCCCTCCTTGACGGCTTCGACCTTCATCTCGGCCAGCGGGATGGCCACCTCGCAGCGCCACTCGGTCTTCTCCCCGTTGAAGGACTGCTTGAGCTTCGGATTGAGAAGGTTGACGCCCCACGCATGGATGGGCGGAGACGGAAAAGTCACCCGCGCGCCGCCGATCTTCCAGAAGTGTTCGAAAGCCGATACGGCGCCCATCAGGTTCACCCGGATCAGGTAGTGGCTCGGCTCGTCGCCGCGGTTGACCCGGCCCGGCGCCAGGCCGATGACGAAACTGCTGTCCAGACCATCCAGGCCCCATTGTCCCCAGATTTGCCGCTGGCCGGGGTCCACTCGCGCGGCGCGACGGTCGAACGCTGGGCGATATACACGTGCGTGTCGTCGTAGCCGATCCAGAAGGTGACCGGCCGGGCATCGGCCACCCGGTCGAACTGGGCGATCATGCCGGTAACCTGCGCGGCGCCGTCCCACTCGCCCGGGGCGAGCACGCCGTCGATGGTGGGTGCTGTCGCCATGCGCGGCACGGCAAACGACGGCACTTGGTCCGTCTTTGGCTCGTCCCCGCGGGCGAGCGTGGTGGCCAGGGCAAGAGCGGCAAGAGTTGTAGAGCGGCTGCCGACCGCGGGCACGAGGCCGTCGGCCACCTTCGTGGCCGCGTCGTCGGCCGCGCTGGCGGTGATCTCCGCCTGCGGGGCCAGGTTGGGGTTTTCTGCGGCGAATGCGGCGGCGAACAGGCCGGCCAGCAGCGCGGCGACCGCGGCATATTCAGGGAAGCGGGCAAGGCCCCGAAATTGGCGAGTCATCGTGTTGCTCATCTGGTTGTTGAAGTTGATCATGAATGTGCGACCTGCCTGAGACACTGCGACACACTATTCCGCCTTCTGGTGCGCCCGAGACTTGCGCATGCGCCCGATCGCCTCCAGACGGCCGGCATCCGGTTTGCCGCCTGCGCCCAGCGTCGGGCAGAGCCACCCGCCCTCGTCATGCTCGTTCCACGCATAGACGATCACGGTCTTCGCCGGACACTGCTCCGCCCAAGCCATGGCCTCTCCGACGTGCGCGGCCAGCTCCTCCGGCGTCGGCAGCACGTAGAACTTGTCCAAGCCGACGTTCGGCTTCTGCCACGCCGCTTCCCACGGCACGGGCCGCTCGACGCGCGGCCGCCGGTCCCAGCCCGCCATGGCCAGCGGCACTACCTCCGCCCCTGTTGCGGCGCACGCATTCCAGAACCCGCGCGCCGCGCCGGCCAGCTCCGCATAAGGCGCGCCTGCGCCGTTCGCCTGCCGCGCGTAGTCGGAAATCGCATTCGCGCCCACCGTGTCCGCCACTCGCTTGACCTGCGTGGCCGGGCCCTCGTTCATCACGACGACGTACGGGTCGCCCAGCCCCGCCGCGCGCGCCTCGGCGCGCAGGCGCGCAAGCAGTTCCCGCGCGCCAGGCGGTCCGCCCCACGCCTGGATCCAATTATCCTCCGGCTGGAACCGCATCAGGTAGAGCAGCGGCCTGCCGCCGCACACGGTCTGGTAACCGGGCTCCTTCATATAGCGGACAACCCTCGCGACGCCCGCCTCCCATGTCGCTCGTCCGCCGAACGTGCCCGGCCCTGCGATGGCGCAGAAGTTCACGTCGCGGCGGCGCGGGCTGCTCAAGTAAAGCGAGAGGCCCTGGCTCATGCAGTTGCCCTCCGCGTACAGCAGAAACGCCCAGTAGTCGAGGCCACCGGCTTTGGCATAGGCGATCTCGCGGTCGAGCACTTCCTGCGTGTAGCCGTCGATACGCAACGTGTCGTGGGTATCCACGCGCGCGAAGAAGGGCGCGCGCCAGCGGTAGCGTTGCGGGTTGAGCGAGGCCTCCATCGCCTTCACCGGCCCGCCCGCCCCGCCGTGCGCGGTTGCCGCGACAGGCGTGTGCCAGGCGTCCCAGCGGATCGCGCCGACCGTCACAGGGTCGCCTTCCCAGCCGCGCGGCGCCAATCGGAACGAATACACGTCGCACTCGCGCAGCGCGAAGCGCAGGCGCACCGGTTTCCCGGCGATGGCGGCGAGGTCCGGGGTGTTCTTCCATCTCACCTGCCGCTCGATCGCGTCGCCGATGAGGGCCTGGCAATCCTCCAGGCCGAACCCCGGCAGTGCCTGGCCCGAAGAAGCGTCCTGGATCTCGACCCGCAGCGAGCCGGCTGCCCCGGTGCTGAAGTTCACGAACAGGGCATTGCCGGCGAAGAGGAGGGGCTTGGTCAGCAGTTCGCCGCCGTCGGCGCCGGCGTTCACGGAGATGAAGCCGTCGGTCCGCAGGGTGTAGCGATCGCCGTTGATGTGGTACACCGACATTTCCGCGTCACCGGTCGGCACCACGTTCAGCCAGGCGGAGTTCGCCTTCCGAGCCCAGCGTTGCGGGTCGAGGCCCGGTCGGATGAACGCCTCGCGGAAGGTGCGCTGGTAGGCGGCGGAACCGGCGCGCATGGTCATGAGGACGATGTCGGACGAGCCGTTGTTGCCCTCCACCGGCTCTCCCATCTCGATGCCCTGCGTGAAGCGCATCATCGTCGCGATGTAGATGTGGGGGGCGCGAAAATAGGGATGCGTCTGACTCGTGTAGAGTTGTTCACCCGGAAGATTGGCGCCGGTGTCGACCAGCGGCGTCCAGGTGATGAAGTCGGGCGAGGTCGTCCGACTGACCCGCCGCTGGAACTTCTTGTGCGGATCCGTCTGTGGCGGCTCGATCTTGCCCCAGGTGCGGACAAAACAGACATAGCAGTTCTCGGCCTCGGACCAGAAGGCCGGACTCGGCCCATCGAAGGGCCAGGGCGTTCCGGGGGCCGAACTTGGCGTCTTCACGACAGGCGCGTCCTGGATCTTGCTCCAGTGAATACCGTCGGCGCTCTTGAAAGCGACCAGCCCGGTCCCTCCCGATCCCGCCAGCGCTTTGTACCGGGCGTCCGGTCCGACACCGGGCCGGCTGTCGAGGAAGGGGGTGAAGTTGTGGGTGAACGGAACCTGGCGGGCCAGGATCACATTGCCGCCCTTCGAGCTTTGGATCTCCGTGATGTCCAGGTCGGGGAACGTCCATTCGATGCCGTCGCGGCTTTCCGCATAGCAGGTGATCTCGTTCGGTTCGTTGTCTGCGTTGCGCGTCTGTCGCCCGATTTCGTACCCGGGAATGTCGGAACGGTAGTACGCCCGGTAGAGATCCCCGTCCTTGAGGATGGTGCCGTACGGGCCGCTCGGCAGCGGGCTCTTGGCGGGCGCTTGCTTGACCGGCCCATGCAATCGGAATGCGACGCCCGTCATGCGCTCGACGAGATGGTCGTCGACGAACAGCTCCAGTCGTGTGCCGATCTCAATGGGTTTCGAGCTCGTGCTCTTCTCCTGCGCGGCGAGTGGCGATGGGGTCATCATCAAAAGCAGGCCGGCGGCAACGGCCGCCGACAGCGTGTGGATGCTGGAAAACATACTTTGTCCAAGACAATGTCGGCGAGTCATGCGGCGGTTCTCAGGTCTTTGTTGGATGCGATTCTTGGGCTTGGCCGAACAGCCACGTTCAATCTCGGCCCCCCCTCCAGACCCGCAGGGACCGAATGAGCGGTCCCGCGCCGTACTCACTGAGTGCGAAGGTCCGCTTGCGATCCGGCGCCAAGGGATAGGACAAGGCGGTGTCGATCCGTAGTTCGCGGTCAACCCAGACTCGCAGTTGCGAGCGGCGCTTTTCGACTCGCAGGGTATGGTCCCCCGCCTCCGGCATCGGCCGCGGATCCCGCGCCAGCAGCATCCACTCCACCGGATGGATGCTGTCCACCTCGATGCCGTTAGGATATTTCGGGGCGGCGAAGACGACGCGATAGCCATCGAAGCTATCGCCGTCCACGGCAATCTGCAGCGACCAATTGGGGTTTCGTTCCGACGCCGGATCCGCCGGCGGAGTTGAATCGCCGTCCACTTTGGCCGCCGCAGACAGCTCGACCTCGATCGCCACGTCGCCGCCGACCGGCTCGGTCCAGCGCGTGACCGCGAGTCCATGCTCGCCGAATGCATGTGGCAATGTCGCAAACCGCAGACCACCGTCCTCCAGCCGGATCCCGTTGGGCGCGGGTACGATCCTCCGCCGGGCGGTGAGCAGGCTCTCCTCGTTGCAGAAAACCGTCTCCAATTGCGGGGGCACGGCCTTCAACGTGCGGAAGTCCAGGTTGCAGACCGGCTGCCACGCTTGAATTCCCTGGCTGTCGGCCGTGCAGGCTTCGCCGGCGGCCACCTCGACGCCCGGCCCCCCGTCGGCCCAATGCACGCGGCCTTGGTGGACTCGCGCCCGGGACTCCACCGGAGCTGCGAGCAAATCAAACGCCGTGCCGAGCACCGTCAAATCCGCGTGCGGGGTCTGGAAGACCAGGGGCTGGCCCGGCGGCTGTTTCGCCACGTCGCAACGCACCATGCCGGTCTTCACTTGGACTTGGCGTGCAGCCTTTCCCGGAAGAAAGCCTACGTCCGTCGAGCCATCCATGCGGATGCTGGTCCCGTCGGCCAGGCGCAGTTCCGCCGAGGCGTTCGGGCCGGTCCGGATGCGCTCGCCGGGCCGGATCGGCTCGCCGGTGTTGGCCGGGATGCGCTGGCCATCCCGCAGGATCTGTACTTCCCCCTGAGTTGACGCGATGGTCGGCCGCAACCCAGCCCCTTGCCCCATCCACCAGATGATCATGGCTCCTGCCACCAGCACGCCGGCACCGGCCATGGCCCAGCTGCGCCAAGGCCAGACGAACCGATCCATCAACCCGCCCGCCGTGTCGCGTCCCGGGTTGCGCCGCCGCGACTCCTCATCTTGGACGAACGCGCCCGCTGACTCGCGCCGAACCTCGCCCACGACGGCGGAACGGACTTGCTGTTCAAAGACATTGGCCTCGACGAAGGCGCGGAGGTGATCGGGATGTGCCTTCAGCCAAGCCAACAACTCCTCGTATTCCGCCTCCGAGAGGGCGTTGTCCAGATAAGCGGTAATCAACGGGTGGGGCTCGGTCATGTGGTCCGCCTTTGCATTCGCAACTGCTGTTCGACACAGGCGCGGAGCTGCTCACGGATGCGTTGCAGCGCCACGCGCACCGCGGCGCTCTTGCTGCCGATGTGCCGGGCGATCTCCTCGGACTTCAGCTCCTCGAAGTAGCGCAACCGTACCATCAGTCGCGGTCGCGCCGGCAGACGTTCCAGGCAGATCTCCAAGGCGGACGAGCGCTCAGTCGCGGCGGCCGCCGTTTCCGCCCACAGCTCCGTGAACTGGGCTAACAACTCCGTGTCGAAACAGACCCGGCTTCGCGCGGCATCCCGATGGAAGCCGCGCACCTGATGCTGAGCGACGCCCAGCGCCCAGGCAAGAAACGGGCGGTCGCCGTCGTATTCGCCGAACCGGCGGAACAGGACAAGCGCCGTGTCCTGCGCGAGGTCCTTGGCGGCGGCGCCATCGCGGACAGTGGCGTGGATGTAGTTTACCACGGCCTGCTGAGACTCCGCCCACAGCCGCATGAAGCGCTCTTGTTCCTGCTCATTCAGCATCGTCACAGTGTATTGCCACCACCGGGATCAAGTGTAACAAGAAAAACGGACAATGACCTCTGTGGCAATACTGCCGCGCCGTCTGTGTAACGTCACGCCATGCTGCTCGAAGCGCGGGGTTTCCGGCGCATCGCCGCCACCGCGCGACTTCCGCCGCGAGCAAATCGAGATTTGGGTCGCCAGACAGCCAGCGCTCTTTCGCAGGGTGGTCGAGCCCTTTCAGTCGTTGCGGGGGGCTTTAAGCCGGTAGAAGACGTTGGTCGGGCCCAGCGGCACGTCGTTGGTCACCCAGATCTCCCGCTCCCCCGGTGCCGCATCGTAGCTCACCAAAGTCTTCCACACCCGGTCTCCAAGCCCGGCCTGGTAAATGACACTGCGTGAGGTTCAGGCCGTCATCCCCAAACCCGTCCAAGTTCCCGGCGCTGCGACCCACACGGTTCAGCAAGACTGCAAATCCGCTGGAATGGACCAGGTAGCCATACAGGTCGCCGTTGAACGCGACTTCCTCCGCGCCGCTGATGTTCAGCGTGACGTTCACGTCCGTGATGAGGTTGTCGGAAATGCTGCTGAGCGTGCGCGTGTCCGACCAGCCGTTCACGTTGTTGTCCGGAATCAGGCCGTTGTTTTGGAAGCCGGAGTTGGAGGTGAGGATGAGGGTCACGTTCTCAATCTTGGTCTGGTCCGCCGGCACCACGCCGCTGTCGTTGCCGTTGCCGCTGGCATCGGCGGCTGAGTTACTTGCCAAGCAAGCTTCGGGCCTCGTCCATCAGTTCGTGCTCGAAAGCGCTGGCATAGGCGTCGAGTGTGGCACTCCGGAGACGCAACCTGGCACCTGTCCGACGCCAAGCCGACACGGCGGTGAAGATCTCGCGCAGAATGCTCTTCGCGGTCGAAGCCTTGATCCCAAAGCGGCCCGCAACGGCCAGCGCTCCACCAATGCTGGGTTCTTCCTGCTCCTCGCTGATCGGCGTCTTGCTCACGCGGGCACGGTCCATCTCGGGCACTGGATTGAGGTCGTAGGCTGGTGAAAGCGCCCAGCGCCCGGCTTCGACCATGAGGAAGCCGTGGTTGCGGAGATGGTCATCGTAGTTGCTGGCCAGAAGCGAAAAGACCAGTCGCCGCCAGAGTTCGCGCAGGTCGCCCGCAACGTCGTGGCCAAACTGCCGGATGGCGTCAGCCAACAATGTGTAAGCGCCGGGACCCCTTGGGGAGAGTCCCAGCAGGCTGGCCCCGGAGAGGAAGGGGATGCGGACATTGCCCACCCGGTCAAAGCGGGTGATGACCGCCACGCTGTGGCGGCCCACGGGCACCAACCGGTGCTGGACGACGCGAATGCCGGCTTCCGCAGCGAGGGTGAGCGCCAGAACTTCGCCGCTGGCGATGTCCCGGGTATCGTCAGGCTTGGGGAACTTGGCCAAGGCGAGCTGGCCATCGGCCAAGCTGACGGCTGCCTTGGGCCGGGCACCGCCCAGGGGCGAGCCGGCCCCGAGGAGGAAGCGCAAGTCCGCCGCCGTGTCGGTTTCGGAGTGAATCGCGTCGGCGGCGCGCAGTAGTGCTTGGAGGCGTATGAGCGGCGGGAGCTTGCCGGTGCTGACGGCCAGAAATGGGCTTGTGGCGTCGAGGCGGAATCGCAGCGCCCCGAGCCGCGAGGCGTCATCAAGCGCCAGCACAGAGTCAATGTCCCGATACGGCTTCTGGGCCAGCACCTGCTTGCGGACGGCTCGCTCGATCAGGATTCGCCCCCAGCGATCCGGGCCGCAATCCTGGATGGCACCAAACAGCACCGGGCTGTGCTGGACCCCGGTTTGCAGCGGCAGCGAGGTGGGATCAATCGAAAAGGCACCCGCCCGCTTCAGCCATTCCGGGGCATATTCAAACGCCACCGCCGAACCACGCCCGGTGGGGTGGAGCCGCCCTGCGAGCCAAGTCTGTCCTCCCCAATCAATGTGAACTTCCCAACTCATGTGCGGGCACGGCGAATGCGTTGAGGCAGGCGGCGTTCGTCCAAGCCGAGGGCAAGATCGTCGCTCGCGGGCGCCGCCAGACCGGCCAGACGATCATGCAGTTGAAGCACAAATGCGGCGGTGGCCAGCGTGCCCAGCGCCACCGTTGGGTCGCCGCGCTCCAGCCGCCAGAGGGTATCGCGGCTGATGAAGAGCCGCCCCGCCATGTCGGCGGTGGAGATCCCGCGCTTGCGCCGGGCGAGCGCCAGATCACGGCCCAGCTTGCGCAGCGCGTGAGCAGCAGGCAAAGGCATGTTGGGTGCAGACGACATGGGGGCATTGTCCGCTATGGCGGACATTATGTCTAGGAACGTCAGCTATACCGGTCGTTACTTGACAGTGTTCACCCCCGCCAGACAACTCAATTCGCTGAAGCTGGGAGCAAGGCCAGTTCGCGCACACAACCGCAGCCGCAGGGTCCCGGTGACGGGGTTAGGGACGAGTCCAAAACGCCATCATGATCTTCGCCAGGATTTGCTCCCCGAATTCGTTGGCGTGAACCACGTCACGGTAGAACACGTGGGGATGCCGTTGCGAGGAGCGAATGTACTCGGCCCACGGCCCCGTCATCTCGAGATAGGCGCAGCGTTGTTCCGCCGCCAGCGCCTGGAGGGCTTCACCATAGGCGCCGGTTCCCGAGTGGGGCGCCGAGGCCAGCGCCACCGGATCGCGCGGGTCCACCGTGCCGAAGGCGCCGGTGGCGAGCAGGATTTCGACCTCGGGCAGACTGGCGCGCAACTGCCGGATGACTTCGCGAATACTCGCAATGTCTCGCTGGCTGATGCCGCCGATGTAAACCAAGTCCGGCTTCCACGGGAGGATGTATTTCGCCACGCGGCCTTCCTCGCGGTAATGCTGGCCGCCGCCGCCGCCGCGCACGAACACCCGCGCCTCGAGGCGCGCCTTGGGATACGCCTCCTGCAACTGCGCCACCCAGCCGGAGCGCATGGTGTCGTTCACAATGCTGTCACCGAGCGCCAGCAACCGCAGGTCGCCGCCTTCGGTGAGGGTGTGGCGGGTGCGCCGCAGATGCGTCCAGTCTGCCGGCGGCTTGGTGCACTGACCGGGCGGCATCTCCTGCTGGATCGCCCGGATCTGGGTCAGCGAACGGCAGGGCGTGCTGAAGATGAAATAGCCCTCTTCCGCAGGCTCATCCACCGGCTTCACATCGGGAGCGAACCTCGCCGGCAGACAACCTTCTTTCGGGAACGTGACCGGCGAATCGGCCATCATGTCGCCCGGACGCGCCTTGGTATTGACGGCGTTGCGGTCGGGAGGCGCGGCGTCCTGGGCGGACGCTTGGTTCATGCAGAGCGCCGCGGCGAGAAGAATTGTAAGGGTCAAGTTGTTTATGGGTGGCTGTGAGAGGTGCGGATGGGGGTTCAAGGGGTCTCCTTCAGCGCGGCCGCCCCACGGTGGCCGCCAGTGATATTCCTGATTTTAACAGGGCGTTGGTGCCGATTCTCACTGCTCGCATTTGATGATCTTGTGAAACACTTCCAGAAGCTTCGCGTCGGGCTTGGGCTGCGCCTTCTCCTTGTCTGCGGCAGCCTTCACGGCCTCCAGGACGCGCGGGTCATTGTTCCAGAGGCCGTGCCCCCAGACATAGCGTGGTTGCAGTATCGCCGCCGCGGACGAACGCGCCTTCGGGTCGCCAAGCATGGGCAGCAGGAATCCCAGGGCGACGTCCTTCTCGGCCGCGGAGGCATCCTTGCGCCAGCCCAGGTTTTGGACGGCGATCAAGCGCACCTCTTCCGGCAGGGAGGCGCCGGTGACCAGCGCCGCCAACTGCTCCGTAGCCCCGTTGCCGGGCGTCACCCACAGCATATTAGCGACCCCGCCCCCATCCGCCGGCTGGCTGCGGGCGTAGTCCGTCAGGTCGCGCAGGAACTCCGGACCGCCCCGCTGGACCGCATCGCGGAGCGGGCCGCCAAAGAACCCATGCAGGCCGCCCGGCAGCCGGGTCAGGTGTGGAATTTGCGCTTTGAGCTGAACCCGCGACTTGAGCGACTCGACGGCGAGCAGTTGCACCAGGCGGTCATTCCCGGCGAGCAGCTTGTCAACCGTCGCGGCGTCCGGTTCGCCCCCACACAACTGCTTGGCGGCGAAGAAACGCATGGGTTCGCTGGCCTGGGGATCGGTGGCGACCGTCAGCAACCGCGCCGGGGTCAGGCCGGTCAGTTCCTTGGGCGGGCCGAGTCTCAAAGTCACGCCCAATCGGTTCAGCAGTTCCGTCGTTTCTTGGGTATCGCAGGCCAGCACATCCCCGTCCCGAACCTTGGCCGCGACCTGCCAGTGGTCTTTCGGCTCCTTGATGACCAGACACTTGAACGCCTCCGGCCAGGTCGCCCGCACCACCGACGGGGTGCCGTCTCCAGCAGAACTCCATTCGTCATACGGGGCGTTGACCGTGTATTGGATCAGCGGGGTGTGCTCGATGGTAAACAGAACATCGGGATGGCGTTTGAGCACCTCGGCCCAGACGTCCTCATTGAGCAGCGCGTGATACCACATGAAACTGCCGTCGGGATTCTTTGGCCAGACCGCCTTCTCCTCAGCGGTCTCCGGCCACCAACCGGCGCCGTCGTTGGTGTCCACATAGAACAGGGTGCAACCCCAGCGCTTCTTCGCGTAGGCCACCTTCGCGCTGAGGATATCCGCCGGGGTGCGCTGCTTGTGCGGATAATCGTGGTAGTAGGCGAACGAGCTTTGGGCGCCGGGGAACTGGGCCTTGAGCCAAGGGTTCTTGGCCAACTCGCCGACGGCGATCACCGACGGGCGCAGGCAGACGCCGACCTTGAATCCGGCGTCGCGGATCTTCTTAAAGAATTCATTGGCGACCGCATCCGCCTCGGGGCACATGAACTCCACCATGTGCGGGTCGCCAGCATATTTCATGTAGCTCGGACCGTTGCCCTCGATGTTCCAGATGATCACGCCCTGGGCGTCGGTCGCTTTCATCCGCGCGACCAAGCCGTCGGCCTGCTTGAGCAGCCGGTCACGAAACTCGGACCAGATCTCGCCCTTGGCGGCGCTTTCCTCCTCCTGCTGCCGGCGCGCCAGATCCATGGCCACCGGATCGTTGAGGGCATAACCCGTCAGCTTCCTTTCTCGCTCCCACGGCGCGACCCAGGTGTCGGTATTCCAGCGGAGCGCCAAATGACGCTTGGTCTCGGGCGTGGTGGCGACGATCGCTCGCGAGGACTTGCCCCGGCTGTCGGCGTATCCCGCGCCACCCACCAGCGGCAAAGCCACCGGGCCGCTGAGCGTGTCGCCGCTTTGAGCAGGGATCGCCTGCCCGAAGAACAGCGCCTCGGTCGTCATCGCCGGACCGGTTTCGTAGGGCAGCTTCAGGGTGAAGAGCCGCTGCTGAAACTCGCACAGGGTCTTCGACGACTTGTTGTGGACGGTCACCTCGACATTCACGCCACCGGCGACGACGCGATACGTCCGCACCACCTCGCCCCAGGCGAAGGTCTGGACCAGCCGTTGCCCCTTCGTGTCGAACTCGCTTTTCTGCGGCCGGACATCCGCGCTGTCCACCGGCCAGGTCTGGTCGGTCGCCCCCCACGGGTACGGCACCTTGGCCGCCGGGTCGCGGAAGCGCACCAGCGGGTCGAGCGTGCTCGTGGGCTGGCTGATCGACCGGCCGTCGAGCGTCAGCAACAGGTCGCCCTGGTCGGTGAACGCGACCGTCACCTTCGGCTCCGCCGCCCGGATCGGCGCGGCGAGCGCCACCGCCACCGCCATGGCCAACGCCGCCGCACAGCCCGGTAAATGCTTCCTGTTCATGCTGAACCTCACTTGCTGTTGGTTGATGATTGCTTGATGAAATCACGCCGTGTGATGGTGGCAAGAGGTGAGGATGAGTTCGTTTGCACAGTTAATTCCTGAGACTGGTTCGATGAATTCCCCATGAGGAGAGTATTTGGACTAGACACGCAGCCGCGCTTCAATCCACTCACGGTTCCGTGAGGCAGAGTCGAGAGGATTGCGGTCTTCAGGCTCGTCTTCCCATGAATACCAACCGGTGTAGCCGACCTCGCGCAGCGCCGCGAGACAGCCGGCCACATTGGCCACGCCTTCGCCCAACAGGCAGGTTTCGTGCGTCCCGGCGGCTTTCACGTCTTTGATGTGCGTGTGGCGGACGAACTTGGCGGCGGCCCGAATCTGCTCCGGCACGTCGGCGGCCTGGGTGCCGAACCAGCCCGTGTCCACGCACAACCCCAGCCAATCGTTGCCGCCGCCCACCTTGGCCAAGGCCTCGGCGGCGGTTTTCTCCGGGTGATTCTCGATGTTGAAGCGGATACCGAACTCCTGGCAGAGCGCGGTGCCTTGCTCCGCGGTCGGCACGCGAAGGACGCCGTCAATGTGCGGGATGCTGAGCCATTGGCAGATTTGCAGCGCCTCACGCCGCAGTCCACCTTGATAGGCAATGGGCCGCAAGCCGTGGTCGTCGAGGATGCGTTTCCAGCGCGCCGCTTTGTCGCGGTTCACCGATTCCGGCGCAGCGTGGGCCTCCCAGATTTCGACGGCACGGAATCCCGTTGCGGCAATATCCTTGCATATAGCAGCCCAGGCGGCTTCGTCGGTCTGGGCCACGGTCTTCTGGTGTTGGTCACCCCAGTGCTTCAGCTCAAATCGGTAGTTGGTGAAACGGGCCACCAAGTTGGCCGTA
>VHCO01000087.1 GCA_016871715.1 Verrucomicrobiota bacterium | reverse complement strand
ACGGCATTTTCGCCTCCCTGGATGCTTCCCCGCCACATCTGGCCGCAGCAGACGCCACCAAGCCAAGGCCCACGCCGATCCTTCTCCCGCCACCTTGCCGAGCCCAGAACGCTTCGTGCATTGCCCCTGCTTCAGGGCTGCGGCTCTCCGGCCGCCCTTGACCTCCCTGGGACCCGGGGTACACTCCTCGGTGTCCTCTGCCTGGCACTGCCCTGGGGGTCGTGCGTTCTCGTCGAGAGACCGAGAGACGGGCAGGGTTGGCTCCGGAAAACGCAATGCAACACGACATGATGACTCGATATCTCGCACTGGGACTGGTGGCCTGCACGGCCTGGATGGCGGCTCACGCGCAGCAGAGCCTGGCGGACTTGGTGAGTGAGGCCAACGCCGACTGGATGCTGGGCAAATGGGAAGCGCAAACGAACGATGGCAACACGGTGACGCTCGCCTTTAGCTGGGACCTCAACAAGCACGTGGTGGTGCAGCAGGGCAAGATCGGCGACATGGAGTTCAAGGGCTACACCGCGCTCGACCCGAACACCAGCGAACCGAAGTACGTCGGGTTCGACAGTCGCGGCAGCGTCAGCAAAGGCACGTGGGGGGTCGAGTCGGGGGAGTTGACGCTTCGCCTCGAGGGGCAGAGTCGCGAACGCGGCAGTTATAGGATGGCCGTGGTCTACGGCGGGAACGCCACCGCCGGCCTCAAACTGCGGATTCATCAAGTGGATCAGTGGGGCGGGCTGGTTTCCCCGGAAAGCACCGCGCTCACGTTCAAGAAACAGAAGTAGGACGGCGCCCGACAGCCCGCGAGACAGCCATTATGGGCGGACCGAAGCGCGGCTGATCGAGTTCGGTTGGTTCGCCGCACGACTGGTTGCCGGCTGGGCCGCTGGGGATCATCCCGAGGCGGTCTGGGCCGGCAGCCGGGCGTTCGGTCCCGCGTTGACGGGCGGCGCAGACTTGCGCATACATGAGGCGTGCGGACCGACTCGATTCTGAGGATCGAAGAGCTGCGTGTGGAGTATCGCAGCCGCGAGTTGAGGCAGCCTGCGCGCGTGGCCGTTCGCGGGCTGAACCTCGAGGTGGCGGCGGGCGAAGTTTTTGGGTTCTTGGGTCCGAACGGGGCTGGCAAGACGACGACGATCAACGTGCTGCTGGGTTTCGTTCCGCCGACGAGCGGGGCGGCCTACTTGTTTGGGGTGGATGTGAGGCGTCCGATTGCGCGGCAGCGCATCGGATACCTGCCGGAGCAAACGTACTACTACAGGTTCCTGTCGGCGGAGGAGCTGCTCCGCTTTTATGGGCGGCTGTTCCAGCTTGCGGGCGGGGAGCTGGATCGGCGCGTTGTGGCGGCGTTGCGGTTGGTGGATCTGGAACCGGTCCGGCGCCGACCGCTCCGGACCTACTCGAAGGGGATGCTGCAGCGGATCGGGCTGGCCCAGGCGCTGATCAACGACCCTGACCTGCTGATTCTGGACGAACCCACCAGCGGTTTGGATCCGGTGGGGCGGATGAAGGTGCGGGAGATCATCCAGCGGCTTAAGCACGAGGGCAAGACGGTCTTTTTCTCCTCGCACGAGTTGGGCGAAGTGGAGACGGTGTGCGACCGGGTGGGGATTCTGTGCGGCGGTGAATTGAAGGCGGCGGGCAGGGTGACGGATCTGGTGCGAGAACACCAGGCGAACCTCGAGCAGGTGTTCCTGCGGCTCATCGGCTACACGCCCGCGTTGCCACCGGCAGAGGGGGGGGTGCCCGGGGTCGGCGGTGCAGCGGCGGAGATACGGCGATGAGCAAGGTTTGGGCGTTGGCGGGTTTGGTGGTGTGGGAGCTGTACCGGCGGAAGGATTTCTACGTGTTGTTCGTGCTGACGGCCCTGATCACGGTGTTGATGGGGTCAGCGGGGTTACTCCACGGGGTGCGGGCGGTGCGGTACGTGGAGGAGTTATGCCTTTTGCTGATCTGGATTTCGGCGTTGGTGATCGCGGTCACGACCACGGCCCGTCAGCTCCCGGCCGAACGCGAACATCGCACCTTGTTCCCGCTCCTGGCCAAGCCGGTCACGCGCACGGAGGTGATCCTGGGCAAGGCGCTGGGTTGCTGGGTGGCCACGGGGTTGTGCCTGGTGGTTTTCTATTTGTTTTTCGGGCTGGTGAGCGCGGTGCGCGAGCAGGCTTGGCCGCTGGCCAGCTCGCTCCAGGCGCTTTGGCTGCATTGGTGGATGCTGGCGGTGGTGGTGGCCATGAGTCTGCTGGGGTCGCTGCTTTTCGCCACCCCTGCCGCCAACGCCACGGTCCAGTTCTTAGTTGCGGGGGGGATTTTGTTGGTGGGGAGACACCTGAACACAGTAGCGCTGGGGCTGCCCGAACCGGGCCAGACGCTGATCTACGGGTTGTATTTCGCCATCCCACACCTCGAGCTGTTCGACGTGCGGGACCTGATCGTCCACGATTGGGCGCCGGTCCCGTGGTGGGCCTGCGCCGCGGCGACGCTGTACGCGGCGGCGTACGCGGCGGCGTTTCTGGTGCTCGCCGCCGTTACGTTCCGTCGCCAACCGCTCCAGTGATCCATGCGCACGCCGCTGCTGGTCATGGTGTTTTTGCTGACCTTTTGCTTCAGCCTGGTGACGTGGTTGAAGCCGGCGCTGGCGCGGCACCTGCCGGACACCGCGCGGGCGGAGAGTCTCCTGGGGACGGCCTTGGGCGACAGCCGGCGCCTGTTCGCCACGCATTGCTTCTTCAAGGCCGACCGCTACTTGCACAGCGGCTTTTACCCGACCCTGTTCGACGACCGGACCTTGCTGGCCGAGAAACACCTGGCCGGGCCGCACGACGACCACGACGACGCGGCTGACAACCCGGCGCACCGGCGGCAGGCGCAGCCGACTCCGGATGCGGAGTTGGGCTATGGCTTTTTGGGGCCCCCGAGGGATTGGCTGGATCGGTTGGGGCGGTATTTCTTTCCCTCGCGGCACACGCACCTCGAGGGGAAGGCGGAAGCGGGCGAGTTGGTGCCTTGGCTGCGGGTGGCGGCGGCTTTGGATCCGCACCGGATCGAGACGTATCTGGTGACGGCCTATTGGCTGCGGCGGCACCTGGAGCAACCGGAGGCCGCGCTGCAGATCTTGAGGGAAGGCTGGCGCGCCAACCCGGAGAGCTACGAGATCTTGTTCGAGTTAGGGCGGTCGTTCGAGGAGGATCGGCAGGACCCGGTCCGGGCGCGTAACCTCTACGAGTTAAGCCTGAGAAAATGGGAAAAGCGCCAAGACGGCGTGCGGGAAGCGGACAGCCAGACGTACGCGTTGCTGGTCGCGCACCTGGCGCGACTGGCGGAGCAGGAGGGGCGATCGGCTGAGGCCATCGGCTACTTCGAGCGGCTCGAGAAGGTCTCGCCCGACCCCGCTCGGATTCGGGAACGGCTCGACGAACTCCGGCGAAGCCGTTAAGGGCGGTGGGCCGAGGCTGGGTCGCGATGGTGGCGGAAATTCGTTGCCTGGGGTAGCTCGAACAGTAAGCTGCGGCCGTGTATCGGCCGTCGCGCCGGGGACATGACCTACGCTACCGCGATCCAATTCCTCTATGATCTGCAGTTGTTCGGGCTCAAGCTTGGGCTCGAGAACACCCGGCGGTTGGCCGAGTTAGCGGGCAGTCCGCAGGAGGGTCTGCGGTTTGTGCACGTGGCGGGGACGAACGGGAAAGGCTCGACTTGCGCCATGCTCGAGAGCATCTACCGAGCGGCCGGGCTGCGGGTGGGGTTGTTCACGTCGCCGCACTTGGTTCGTTTCGGGGAGCGGATTCAGGTGAACCGAGAGTCGTTGGGCGAGGCGGGGGTGATCCGGCGGGTCGAGGAGGTTCGGTCGGTATTGCGCCACTTTCCTCAGGACCACTCGCCGACCTTCTTCGAGGTAGTGACGGTGATGGCGTTGCGGCACTTTGCTGAGGCCAGGTGCGACGTGGTGATTTGGGAGACGGGCATGGGGGGACGGTTGGACGCGACGAACATCGTCATGCCGCTGGCGAGCGTGATCACCAACATCGGCCTGGACCATGAGCGGTGGCTGGGGGACACGCTGGGCAAGATCGCGGCCGAGAAGGCCGGGATCATCAAACCTGGCGTGCCGGCGTTGACTGCGGCGACTGCGCCGGAGGCGCTGGGGGTCCTACGCGCCGCGGCGGCTTTGGCGGGATCGTCTTTGCAGGAGGTGACCGAGGCGGATGCGGCGAGACCGCCGCTGAACGGTCTGGCACTGCCGCTGCTGGGGGCACACCAGCGGCTCAATGCGGCGCTGGCATGGGCCACCGTCCAGACCCTCGAAAGAGAACTGCCGGTCGATCTGGCGGCTAGGATCCGGGGGTTGACCACGGTGCGGTGGCCGGGCCGGCTCCAAGTGGTCCACGGGCCTGAGATCGGGCAGGTGAATTTGCTGGACGGAGCGCATAACCCAGCGGGCATCGAAAGTCTGGTGGCGGCCCTCGGCGAGTATTTCCCGAAGCAAGCGCCAGCGACGATCGTGGGGGTGTTGAACGACAAGAATTGGCCGGCGATGTGTCGTGCCCTGGGTCCGCTGGCCAGCAGCCTGCGCCTGGTTCCGGTGAGCAGCGCACGGAGCGCGGCGCCGGAGGAGTTGCGGGCCGCGTGCGAGACCGCTCGGCCCGGGGCCTGCCCTGTGGTGTGCGGGTCGCTGCGCGAGGCCCTCGAGGAGACGCGGGCCGCTCGGTTCCGGTTGATCACCGGTTCGCTGTACCTGGTGGGTGAAGCCTTGGACCTGCTCGAGGCCCAGGCGCCCGCCGAGCGGCCCGAACGCGAGCTGAACGATTGGCAGGCGGCGGCCGTGGGGGCTGATGCTCCGGAGCGGCGGCGCTGAGGACGGCCCGCGGTAGAAGGGTTGCTCGAGGATGAACCGGAGGCGCCTAACGCGGTATGCCTGGGTGAGCATCGGGGCCGCCGTGGTCACGATGGCGCTGAAGCTCTGGGCGTACGGGCTGACGGGGTCGGTCGGGTTGTTGTCGGATGCGGTCGAGTCGCTGGTGAACTTGGCGGGCGGGGTGATGGCGCTGGCGATGTTGACGGTAGCGGCGCGGCCGGCGGATGAGGAGCACGCCTACGGGCACGGCAAGGCGGAGTATTTTTCGAGCGGGGTGGAGGGGACGCTGATTTTGATTGCTGGGATTGGGATCGCGGTGGCGGCGAGCCAACGGTTGGTGACCCCGGAACCGCTGGAACAACTCGGGCTGGGCTTGGCGGTGTCGGGCCTGGCGTCGTTGATCAACCTCAGCGTGGCCATGGTCTTGATGGGCGCAGGGAAACGATACGATTCGATCACCCTCCAGGCCAACGCCCACCATCTCCTGACGGATGTGTGGACTTCGGCGGGGGTGCTGGTGGGGGTGGGGGCGGTGGCGTTGACCGGTTGGGAGCGTCTCGACGCGGTCGTCGCCCTGCTGGTTGCGAGCACGATCTTGTGGGCGGGCGCCGGGATCCTGCGCCGCACCGTCTCCGGGTTGATGGACACGGGGTTGGCCAGCGCAGACCGTGCCGCGATCCGACAGGTGTTCGCGCGGTACGAGTCGGAAGGGGTGCAGTTCCACGCCTTGCGGACGCGGCAGGCTGGCGCCTGGAGGTTCGTTTCCGTGCATGTCTTGGCGCCGGGGTATTGGACGATTCACCGGGGTCACGCGCTCCTGGAGCGAATCGAGGCGGACATTCGTCAGGCGCTACCCAACACGACCGTGTTCACTCATCTCGAGTCGCTGGACGACCCGGCCTCTTGGGAGGACATAGGATTGGAGCGAGCCAGGCCGCGAGATCCGCCGACGCCTGGGTGCCCGGCTGCTGAGTAAGAAACCTGAGCCGCGCCGAGGGTCAACTCGCAATCCGTAGCGGGTCGCAGTTTTCTGGCCCCTCGACACCCGGAGCCCCGGGCCGTATCGTCTCGGGCGATGTTCATGTCAGTGCGCAACCAGCCTTGGCGGGTCGCCGGGCGCGAGTTCCAATCCCGATTGATTCTTGGGACGGGCAAGTTCGCGTCGCCGGAGTCGATGCGCGAGGCCCTATTGGCGAGCGGGGCGGAGTTGGTGACGGTGGCGTTGCGGCGGGCGGACTTGAGCGGGAGTCGGGATCCCTTTGCCAACATCCTGGAGTTCATCGACGCGCAGCGGTACTTGATCTTGCCGAACACCAGTGGCGCCTTGAACGCTGCGGAAGCGGTGCGGTTGGCGCGCCTGGCGGCCGCAGCGGGTTTGCCGAAGTGGATCAAGCTCGAGATTCACCCCGATCCGCGCTATTTGTTGCCCGATCCGATCGAGACGCTGGCGGCGACGCAGACGTTGGTTCAGGAGGGTTTTGTGGTGTTGCCCTACATCAACGCGGATCCCGTGCTGGCCAAGCGGCTCCAAGAAGCAGGAGCGGCGACCGTGATGCCTCTGGGTTCGCCCATCGGATCCAATCGCGGCCTGCAGACGCGCGATCAACTCCACATCATTCTCGAACAAGCCACCGTGCCGGTGGTGGTGGATGCCGGTCTGGGCGCGCCTAGCCACGCGGCGGAAGCGGTCGAAATGGGCGCCGCAGCGGTCCTGGTCAACACGGCGATCGCGGTTGCGCGCGACCCCGTGCGCATGGCGGAGGCTTTCCGGGCGGCGGTCGAGGCCGGCCGAGCCGCCTACGAGTCCGGTCTGCCGGAACCGCAGGGCATGGCGAGCCCGACCAGTCCACTGACGGGATTCCTGGACTAACCGGATGACCGCCCCATCCACTGCACCCCTCATGGAGACATTGGCAGTCCGGCGCGTCGAGGAACTGCTGCGCACGGCGGCGCGCACGCGCATCCTGGTGGTCGGGGACGTGATGCTCGATCAGTTTCTCTGGGGGAAGGTGGACCGCATATCGCCGGAGGCACCGGTGCCGGTGCTCGAGTTCGAGCGTGAGAGCTACATGCCCGGGGGCGCGGCCAACGTCGCACGCAACTTGACCGCGCTAGGTGCGGGTGCCGAGTTGTTCGCGGTGATGGGGCGAGACGAATCTGGACGCCGGCTCGTCCAATTGCTCGAGGGCGAGCGAGTGGGTTGCGCCGGACTTCTCGCACAGGCGCATCGTCCCACGAGCATTAAGACACGCATCATCGCGCATCGGCAACAAGTCGTGCGCGTCGACCGAGAATCGCGGTTGCCTCTGGACCCGGCGATCTGCCGGCGCTTGCGCGCAGCGGTCGTGCGGCGGTTGGACGAGGCGGACGCAGTGATTGTGGGCGATTATGCCAAGGGCGTGGTGACTCAGCGGTTGCTGGACGAACTGAAGTCCGAGTGTCGCCGGCGGGGAACGTGGTTGAGCCTCGACCCCAAGCCGGCGCATCGGCTGGACCTCCAGGGCGTCTCGCTGCTGACGCCCAACCGGAAGGAGGCGTTCGAGTTGCTCGGCCGGCCGGACGACGGGCGCGGGCCAGACCCGCTGGCTGACGCTGGGCTGGTCCGCGCTGCGGAGGACCTGTTGGCGCAACTACGGCCCGCCCTGCTGCTCATCACCCTCGGCGAGCAAGGCATGCTCCTGTGTTGCAGCCGGCAACCGCTCGTTCACATCCCGACCGTCGCCCGCGAGGTCTTCGACGTATCAGGGGCCGGGGACACGGTCATTGCGGCGTTCACGCTCGCCGTGGCGGCCGGCGCTTCGCCCCTGGAAGCGGCGCGGTTCTCGAACCAGGCGGCGGGCGTGGTGGTTGGGAAGCTGGGGACGGCCACGGTGGGGGCTAGCGATTTGCTCGCGAGCGACCGGTCGCAAGGCCACTCATGAGCGCGCCGCCCAGACCCGAGACCGCCCCGCGCGCTGCGGTCTTTCTGGATCGCGACGGCGTGTTGATCGAGGAACGCAACTACCTGCATCGGGTCGAGGATGCGGTCTGGATTCCAGGCACGCCGGCGGCGCTGGGCCGATTGACCGAAGCTGGGTTCTGGCTGTTCGTGGTGACCAACCAATCCGGCATTGGCCGCGGATACTACACGGTGGCGGACATGGAGCGCGTGCACGCGCATCTGCAGCGCGAATGGGAGCGGGCCGGGGCGCGCGTGACCAAGATCTACTACGCACCGGAGGCGCCCGAGCAGCCCAGCCGGGGCCGCAAGCCCTCGCCACAGTTCCTGTTCGACGCCGGCGCCGAATTCGGCGTGGACCTGAGCCGCAGTTACATGGTTGGGGATAAGCTGATCGACCTCGAGTGCGGTTGGAATGCGGGCGTCCGCCGTTGCATCCTCGTCCGCACCGGATACGGCGCCGAGCTCGAGCGCAGCGCCGCGGCGCAACTAACGCGGGCGCTCGTCGTCGACGATCTGGCGGCGGCGGCGGCGTGGATTCTGGCACAGGGGAGCGGAGGCTAGCCGGTCGCGCGCCGGGTTGGAATGGCGAGGCAAGCCGTGAGCGGCGTTGTGCCGAAGAGGCGCTCCGCTCAGGTGGTTTCGCCGGCCGGGAGCGCTTTGCGTTCGCGCCACCGCCAATACCAGGCGATGAGCACGCTCAACTCGTAGAGGAGGTGGAGGGGGAAGGCCAGGAGCACCATGGTGAAGGGATCACCGGAAGGCGTGACGAAGGCCGCGACCACCAGGTTGCCGACGATGGCGTAGGAGCGGAACTTCTGGAGGTTTTCGAGTTCGATCAGCCCGATCTTGACCAGCGTCAGGATGACGACAGGCAACTCGAAGCAGAGCCCCATGCCGAGCATGAACTTGCACATGAACCCGATGTAAGCCTCCGCCCGCCATTCGTCGGCGCCAAAACCCATCCAAGTCGAGAACTGCACCGTGGCGAACAAGGCCACCGCCGAGATGATGAAGTAGCAGAAGGCCACCCCCACAAAAAAAAGCACACTGCCAAACCCAACAGCGCGGTAGAGAATGCGCTTTTCGCTCACTTTTAGGGCAGGCAGGACGAACTGGCCGACGAACAAAAAGACAAAGGGCGATGCGAGCACCAGGCCGCCGTAGAGGGCCAACTTGAGGGCCACCACGATCCCCTCGATGGGACCGTAGTTCTTGAGCATGACTAAGTCCACGCCGGCGCGACGGGCCGGGCGCGGGTCCGGTTGCAGGGCCAGGAGAACGTTGGTGCCGACCGTGACGGGGGTGATGCGCAACGCCCCGAGGGCGTTGGTCCCCCAGGGCAACAAGCCGAGTTCGGGGCGGGCGACCCGACCGATGATATTGGTGCCAAGCTCGATCGGGATGTCAGGGGAGCGCCGTACAATCTGCTGCGCCTGCGAGAGCGGCCAGGTCAAAAAGGCCACCAACCGGTTACCTGCCACCAAGCACACCAGCATGGCGATCGCGACGGAGACCACGCTCTTGACCAACGTCCAACGCAGATCCTCGAGGTGCTCGAGGAACGTCTTGACCGGTCCACCCTCTCCATCCTCCTCCTCCTCGAGGGCCGAGGTCAGCCCCGCAGCGGGCTCGCTGGCCATGGGAATCTAGGCTCGCTCGGGCTCTTCAGGCCTTTGAGGTCGGCTCGGCCTCCGAGGCGACCGTCGATTCCGTGGAGGCATGCTCCGATGGAGGGGCGGTCGGACCGCGACGCGTCGAGTCGGCAGGCGGCTCTTCGTCAATGGCCCGCTGCAGTTCGTCTTGGACCTCGCGGGAGGCCTTCTTGAACTCCTTAATGCCGCTACCCAACCCGCGCATGAGCTCCGGCACGCGCTTGGCTCCGAAGAGGATAAGGACGATGATCAGGATCCCGATGATCTCGGGCCAGCCCAGCATGGCAAACAAATTCAAGTTCATGATCACAATTCAGCGAACTGGCGGAGCTTACTCCCCGAAGCCCGTTAGTAAAGCGGCAATCCGTCGCTCCATGCGATCGCCTCACCGCCGGCGGCAGCCTGCGGCAACCTGTGGACGCAGGCCCACCGCGCCGCAATCTCAGTTCTTCGGCGGCAACGGGAGCAACAGAATGAACTCGCCACGGCGGTTCTTCGACCAGGCTTCCTCATTGTGGTCGAGGGACACGGGCCGGTCCTCGCCCCAGCTTCGCGTCCGGATGCGTTCCGGTCCGATGCCGTAGAGAATTAAGTACTCGCGCAGCGAGAGGGCGCGGCGTTCGCCCAGGGCGCGATTGTATTCCTCGGTGCCGCGCTCGTCGCAATGGCCATCCACGAGCAGAGCCGTGAGGGGTTTCTCTTTCAGGTGGTCACCCACCCGGTTCGCCTTATCGAACTCGCTCTTCTTCACCACCGAGCTGTCGAAGTCAAAATAGACTGTGTCGCCTTGAAACGCGTTGGTGTCCATGAGCATGTTCTCGAACACGGCCATGTCGGGCTGCGCAAACCCGTCGGCCGGCGGCACGGGCACGGGCACGGGCACCGGCTCAGGCCGGCCCTGAGCGGTCGTGTCCGGCGGGACCGGCACACCGGGTCCCGGGGTGGGGCCAGGCGTGGCATCTCGGGCATCGCGCCGTTCGGTTGTTCCCGGGACGGTGGTGGGCGCGCCTGCGGCGATGGGAGTGACGCCTTTGGGGGGGCGCTTGCAGCCAGTCGAGCTCATCGCCACGGCCAGCAGAGCGACCACGGAACTCAGAAGAATCGCGCGTTTCATGCTTGTCGCAAAGGAAAAGGGTGCACTCACCTCGCCCAACTAGGCTGGGAACAGGCACCCAAACTTTGCGGGACATCCTTGTGTTGTTTGGTGGGCACGTCAAGCAAAGACAAATTGCGTCCGCTGCTGGTGCGACGCGTGTAAATCAGCGTGCGCGAATTGGCCGCCCAACACGGGTCCTCGCCTTCCGTCAAGAGCCGCGCCTCCCCCCCTTCCGCCGGGATCAGGCAGATGTTGAAGTACTTGCCCGACTGTGACGTGAAGGCAATCCAACGACCGTCCGGCGACCAATCCGGTTCCGTCGGGTTTGGCGCCAGCGTCAGCGGGATTCGCTGCACCGCCCCACCCTCCGGCGAGATCTTGGCCAACGCGCGCCGACCGTCGAACCGCGCCGCAAAACAGATCCAACGGCCGTCGGGCGACCACGCGGGCGATGACTCGTCTTCGCGCGTGCGGGTCAACTGCCGCAGCCCGCTGCCGTCCAGGTTCGCCACGTACAGGTCCAGGTTCCCCGTCTTGCTCGACAGGAACGCCACGCGCCGCCCATCGGGCGAGATGGCCGGGCTGATGTTCGAGCCGGCATAGCGCGCCACGAACTTCCGCGCGCCGCTGTCCAAATCGTGCGACACGACGTCGGGGTTGCCGAAGGCATAAGTGGTGTAGAGCATCAGGCGCCGCTGGGGCGCCCACACCGGAGCGGCCACCACGGACTGGTCGCGCGTCAAGGCCCGGGCGCCGTGACCGTCATAATCCGCATAGTAAACTTCACTGGCTTGCCCGCGCGTGACCTTGAAAGCGATCTTCGTCGTCGCAATCCCCGGCACTCCCGTCACCGCCAGGACCACCGCGTCCGAAAGGGCGTGGGCTTGCGCGCGCAGGGTGCCGCCGGTGAACACCTGGTTGAACTTCGTGGCCTTGCTGATGGCGTCCACCAAGTGCCCTCGCACCTCGCCGCCACCGCCGCCTGTCAAAAGATACTGCGCCTCACGGTCCGACACGATCCTAAAGCCGGCGACTTCGAGGTCGAAGCGCAGGACTTGCGCCACCTCGCCGCTGTACCCGGCGAGGTTGATCGGAACCGGTTTGGCCGTGAGAGTCGGGTAGCGCACTAGGTCGTGCTCACCAGGAGCGGCGCGCCCGGGGCGGGCGACCAGCGTGAGCGTCACAAGAAGGGCAAGGCGCAGGGGGCAGCAGAGGAATCTCATCCGGTAGCACGTCTGGGTTTTAAGCGGAAGTTCAAGAGCAGGGTGCGCTCGGTCTCGCGCGCTCCCTCGGGGAAGGGCAGACCGATCGTCTCGACGCGGTCCAAGGCGGCACGGACGGACTTGTCCAAGACCGCCAGGCCGGACCGGTCGATAAACTCGGCGGAGAGCACTCGACCGTCACGGGCGATGACCACGCGCACCTTGGCGGTGGCATTCTGTTCGGCGACTTCCTCGGGCGCATCCCAAGCTCGGTCGAACACGCTCACGGCGTACTGTTCCCAATTGGCGTAGACCGGCCCTCCACCGCCGGGACCCTGGGCCTCGGCTGCGACCGTGCTGTCCGAGAGCCTCGAGTTAATACCCTTGACCGTCCGCTCGATCTGTTGACGGCGCAAGTTCGCCAACCGCGCCTGCTCCGCCGCGCGCTCGCGCTCCGCTTTCTCCCGGTCGACCACGGGCGGTGCCCCGCGCACGACGGGGGTGAGGTTGACCTCGACGGGGCGCCGCGCGGTCTTGGGCTTCTCGGCCGGGCCCTCGATGACGGGCGCCGCTTCGTCCGGTTTCGGCGAGCGGGGGGGCGACTTCGGCTCGGTCTGTCTGGGCTCGGGCGCCTTCGGTTCGCGCGCTTTGGGTACGGGCGCGGGCGCGGGTGGCGCCGGCCGTGGCGGGGCGGTCCGCGGCGGGGCGTTGGGGTTGCCGCCGCCGGAGAAAGGCGCATCGGTCAACACCTCGGGGATGAAGGTCAGGATTTCGAGGGTCACCGTCTCCCGACGAGAATCGAGGAAGCCGGACCCGAAGAACATCAGGGCCAAGAGCAGGCCATGCAGGGCGATGGACGCGGCAAAGCAACGCTGGCGGAGGCGGTTCATCGGCGAGCGGGTCCCTGCGTGCTGAACGAGAAATTGCGGATCCCAATCTGGGTGCAGCGGTCGACCACCGGATAGAAATCCTGGGCGAGACATTCGCGGTCGGCGCGGATGCGAACGACGAGGTCGGGCTCGTCCCGGTGCGCCTGGGCCAGGGCCTCGGCGAGTTGGTCGAGCGGGAGGAGTTGCTGATTGAGGCGGTAGCGGCCCTGTTTGTCGATCTCGACGGTTCGGATGCGGTTCCGATCCACGCGCTGGGCGACGCGGCCGCCCTCGGGCAGGCGCAGGTCAATGCTCGGGTCGAGCAGGGGCGCGGTGATCACAAAAATGATCAACAACACAAACGCCAGGTCCAACAGCGGCGTGATGTTAATGTCGCTGAGGGTGACCAGCGAGTTGCGTTGGGAGAAGCGGCGCATGGGCAGGTCGCGCAGCGGGACAGGTCACATCTTGTTGGTCAAGTAGATCAGCAACCCGACCGCCACAATCCCCAACACCACGATGAGCACCTGGAAGACCTGCCACGACACCTTCCGGAACCAGGAGCGGCCGTGGCGGCGGTGCCGGTGGTGTTTGAAGAGGCCCCCGGCTAGGCGCTTGTGGCATTGCCGGCAGCGCAGATACACGCGCTCGTTCTTGTAACCGCACCGTGGACAATCCACGTACAGTTGCGCCCCGCAGCGCTCGCACAGTTCTTGGTTGCGGTAGTTGAGGTGATCGCACTTGGGGCACAAAACGCCAGGCTGGTTGCGCTCCAAGTCCCGCCCCTCGCTCGCCGATTCCTCCCCTGAACCGCCGAGTGCTTCAAGGTCCGGCTGCACCGCCGGACGTTCCTCATTCGCGCTCATCATCGCCTAAGTATTCGGTTTCCATCCGGGAAACCAGTTCCTGCGCAAAGTTGTCTAGCTCCACCGTCAACACGCGCAAGTTGTGTACCAACCAGTTGTAGCCAAACATCGAAGGAATGGCAACGAGCAAACCCGCCACCGTCGTGATCAGCGCCCCCGATACCCCGGGGGCCATCGAGGCCAGGTCGGGCCGGTGACCCGCCGCCGCCGCTTGCGCCACCCCGCTGAAAGCGCTCATCACTCCCCAAACCGTCCCCAACAAACCCAGAAACGGCGAGCCGCTCACCGCTAACGCCAACAGGATCAAACCCGACTCCAACCGCAGCGCCTCCTGGGCTACCGCGCGTTCGAGCGTGCGTTTGACATGTTCGACCCCCTTGAGCGAAATCGGGCCCGAGCGCTCGCCCCCATTCGCCGACCGGAGCCGAGTATCCAACTCGGCGCACCCCGGGCGGTAGACCGAGAACAAGGGGCAGCCCTCGACCTGCACCCGTCGATCATAAATGCCCAGCACGCGCTTCTGCGCCCGGAACTCGCCGTCGAAGAGCTTGTTCAACCGCCGGGCTCGCCGCATCTCGACCGCCTTGGTCGCCATGATCGACCAAGCAAAGATCGAAATGATGATCAAAACAATGATAATGGCCCGGCCCTCCAGTGTGGTCCGCTGCCACACGTAGAGCAGGTCCGTTTGCGTCTCCGCAAAGAATGCCAGCGACAAAGTCATCTTTCAGCCCAGGCGCATCGCCCTCGCTTTAGGGGCTTGGTGTAACCGCTCTGCCCGCCCAGGTCAAAGGTTTTGCGGCCTGCCCCCCGCCGCGCACCAAACGCTTTACCCTCCCCACCCCAACCGTTAGGTTGCCGGCGTGGACGCCTACCCGTACCAAGTGCGTCGCGCGAACCTCGAGGACCTGCCCGTGCTCAAGGCCCTCTGGAGCGTGAATCACCTGCCGAGCCTCGAGCTGGAAAAGCACTTGACCGAGTTCCAACTCGTGCTGCGTCCCGACGGCGTCGCGTTGGGTACCGTCGCGCTGCGCATCGCTGGCGTCCACGGGCTGGTCCACAGCGAGGCCTACTATTCTGCGGCTCAGGCTGCCGAATGCCAAACCCAGCTCTGGGCGCGCCTCCAAAGCCTGGCCCACAACCGCGGCCTGGCGCGCCTCTGGCTGCGCGCGCCCCCAAGCGCACCCTGGCTCGCGCGGGGTTTCCACCCCGCAACAGACCAGGACCTTCAGCGGTTGCCCGCTGCCTGGGTTGACCCGCGCGCCAAATGGGCGACCCTGAGCCTCCGCGACGAGGCCTTGCTGAGCGGGGCGCTCGAAGAGGAATGGGAACAATTCCGCGACGCTGAGCGGACCAGCCGCGACCGGCTGCAGCGACAGGCAGCCCTCTTGAAGTGGCTGGCCGCCCTCATCGCGCTGGCCTTCTTTGCCGGGGCGTTGCTCTTGCTGTTCTCGGTGATCGAGGGCGCCCGCAACTCGAGGGGCCCAGCCCCCCAACAAGTGACGCCACAAGTGACGCCGCCCTGAGCGGGCTATTGCGCGCCCCGGCGCAGCAACTGTTCGATGAATCCGGTCGAGTAGACACCGCGGCGGAAATCGGGGTCTTGCAGCACCGCTTGCTCGAAGGGAATGGTGGTCTTAATGCCGGTGATCAGGTACTCGCTCAAGGCGCGGCTCATCCGGTCAATCGCCTCCCGCCGGTCTTTGCCGTACGTGACCAACTTCCCGATCATCGAGTCGTAGTTCGACGGGATGGCGTACCCGGCATAGGCGTGGCTATCGACTCGCACACCGTGCCCGCCCGGCGCGTAGTACATGTCGATCCGCCCAGGCGACGGCCGGAAGTCGTCGTAGGGATCCTCGGCGTTGATGCGGCATTCGATAGCATGGCCGCGCGCGTGGATGTCGCCCTGGGAGAGCTTTAGCGGTTCGCCCATCGCGATCATGATCTGCTGGCGCACCAAATCGATGCCCGTCACCTCTTCCGTCACCGGGTGCTCGACCTGAATGCGCTTGTTGACCTCCAAGAAGTAAAAACCGCCTTGATCGTCCACAATGAACTCGACCGTGCCGGCGTTGCTGTACTGAGCCAGCTCGGCGATCTTGATCGCCGCTTTGCCCATCTTCTTGCGCAGATCCTTCAGCTTGCCCTCCAGGAGCGGCGAGGGCGTCTCCTCGATCAGCTTCTGGTGACGCCGTTGAATCGAACAGTCGCGTTCGCCCAGATGAATGATGGTCCCCCGCGCATCTGCCAGAATCTGAAACTCGATATGGTGCGGGTTCTCGAAGTACTTCTCGACGTACACACCCGAGTTGCCGAAGGCCTTCTCGGCCTCGTTCCGGGCCGTGTGGTAGCCCTTCATGAGCGAAATGTCATTGTGCGCAATCCGCATCCCTCGCCCTCCGCCCCCCGCAATCGCCTTGATCATCACCGGATAGCCGATCTTCTTGGCCGTCGCCAGCGCCTCGGCTTCGTTCTCGACCACCCCCTCCGATCCCGGCGGCACCGGCACCCCCGCCTTCTTCGCCAGCGCCCGGCTCACCGCCTTGTCTTGCAGCGCGCTCATCGCGCGCGAGCTCGGCCCAATGAACCGAATGTTGCAGCTCTCGCACACATCCGCAAAGTGCGCGTTCTCGGACAGGAAGCCGTACCCGGGGTGGATAGCGTCGACATCGGCAATCTCCGCTGCGCTCACCAACCGGTCGATCCGTAGGTAGCTCTCGCTGCTGGGGGCCCGGCCGATGCAAATCGCCTCATCCGCCAACTGCACATGCATCGAGTTCGCGTCGGCCTCCGAGTACACCGCCACCGTTCGAACGCCCAGTTCCTTGCACGTGCGAATGATGCGGACGGCGATCTCGCCGCGGTTGGCGATCAGGATTTTCTCGAACATCGGATGCGGCTTAGGGAATCAAGGTCCGTCCCGCCGGCGGCCACCGGCGCTCAGGCCGGCCGGACCTTGAACAGAGGCTGGCCAAACTCGACCGGCTTGGCGTTGTCGAGCAGCAGTTGGGTGATCACCCCGCGCACCTCAGCCTTGATCTCGTTCATCACCTTCATCGCCTCGATGATGCACACCACCGTCTCCGGGTTGACTTCACTCCCCACCTCGACATACGGCGCCGACTCCGGCGACGGCGAACGGTAGAACGTCCCGATCATCGGCGACTTGATCTCCGTCTCGAGACTGGCCCCAGCCCCATGCGCCGTCGCCGAGACCGACTGCGGGATCGCCGCCAGCGGCGACGACACCACCGGCAGCGGAACCGCCACATCCTCAGGCTGCGTCCCGGCCACCGGCCCGTTCACGCCGCGGCGAAGCCGGATCTTGAACCCCTCCTTCTCGAGCTCGAACTCCGAGATCGAGTTCTTCTTCATCAGGTCGATGATGGCCTTAATGTCTTTCAGGTCCACAGCATCCTCCTGGTTGGCCGCGTGGCTGGTTTGGGTTGGCCGCTAGAACACTAAAACATCTCATTAAGCAAAAGAGCAGCAGCCGATAATCGACCCTGCTCCGGACGGTCACAAGAATCAGGCGCAGCGTAGGGGCGCCAGACCACTCCGTCAAGCCCAGTTTCCATGCCCACACCCCCGAACTCCCCCCCCCACTCCACCACACCAATTCCCGCCGGTTTCAGCCTCCCGTTAACGATAGTGACGCCCTGGATCCACCACCGATCGCCATTTCCTTCGCTTCCGCCCCACCTACAACTCCGTCGGGCTCAGGCGTCCCATGCAACCAGCCCAATAGCCAAAAGGCCACCCATCCGATCGCCGGAATGTGCAGCCCGAACTCGACCAACCCCTGCACCGCCCATCCCACTAAACCCAGCCAACAACCCAACCGCACACCCACCGCCCGGCTCCTTCGGTACACCCGCACCAGAGATCCCACCACAAAAACCGTATACGCCGCACCCCCCAACACCCCCGAATCCGAGGCCTGCTGCAGGTAATCATTGTGCGCCAACCGCGCCATCTCGGCCTCCGGCCGCTTCAGCCGGGCGTAGCAAACGGAAAAGGTCCCCGGACCCGACCCCCAAACCGGTCGATCCAAGAACGTCTGCACACCCGCGCGCCAGTAGTCGAAGCGTGCGCCCACACTGGTGGCCCCTTTGGCAAAGTAGGCCGAGTACCTAAACCCGAACCCGATCAGCCCAACCACCAACAGCGTTCCCACCACACCCCACTTGAGCCGGCGGTCGAACCTCAGGTGCAACACGCACACCAGACCCAGCAATAGCCCGATCAACCAGCCCGCCTTCGAGCCCGACCAATACAAACAGGCCAGCCCAGCGTACCCCACTAAACCTGTCAACACCGCGCGCGTGATGCGGGTCAGGCGCCCGCTCACCTCCCAAGTGGCCGCCACCAGGACCGGCAGCAGCAACAACACCACCCCCGCCAACGCGTTCGGATAAAGCATCGTGCCAAAAATGCGCTCGCTCCGAATCCGCTTCAAATGCTCAGCCGGCAGATTCTCCCAGCCCGGCTGCGAGAAGACGTAGCGCCGCGTCGCCTCGAGCCCGCCGAAATGCTGCTCGAAACCCGTCCACAGCATCGCCAGAAACCCAACCAACAGCCCTACCCAGAAGGCGCCCAACCGCTCGACCCGCGCCAGGCACATCAGCCCCAGATAAAAACCTGCCACCCCCGCGCTGAAATGGGGTAAGGTCGCCCCCGTCAGCCGCGCATCCACCGTCTGGGTCGCCGAGGCGGACTGCCAAGCCAACCACACCAACGGCAACCAAACCAGCCAGTCGCGGCTCGGCCGTCGCCATGGCCAGCACAGCAAGCCCGCCAATGCAACTGCCACCCACAAGCCGTAACCCCAAAGGATCGGCCACGGCTGCAACGCCAACTCGTACCCGTTCGTCGGCGCGACCACGTACACGTCCAGAATGACCGGGTTACCGAACTTCAGCAGGCTCAACCCGAGGAACCCCCCGCTCACGCCCCCAAACACCGCCCGCCGCAACTCGGGCGCTTGCAGTTTCGGCTTCGGGGAACGTCGGGCCATCGCGGCGGGAGTTTCCTTGCCGGGCGCAGGCGCGTCAACGGCGGCGTGGACCACAACCCTCGACTGAGGCGGACCACGCCGCCCCACCGATGGCCGCGGTCTCCCTCACCGCGTCACAGCTTGAGCTTGAGCAACCCAACCTCCAAAGCGAGGGCTTCTTGGACATTCGAGTAAAGCAGGCGCTGGGTCTGCTCGATGATCTCGAGGTTCGCCCTAGCCTCGGCCGCCGAGATCCGCCCGGCGACCGCTCGAGTGCTGGCCGCCAGTTCGCGATAGGTCAACCGGTCTTCCGCCAGCCCCTGGCTCAGCCACCAGACATCTCGCAGCCACCATTGCACTCCGGCCAACACCTCGCTCCGCTGCCGACGGTATTCGGCCTCGATGGCTGCCTTCAGCTCCTCCTCCCACTTCGTCTGCAACTCGGCGCCGGCGTCCTCATAGCGCTCCAGCGGCGAGGCTGCCGCCAACCGCTCCTCGACCGCTTCTCGGCGCCGCCCCAACTCATTCGCCAAGACCGCCAACAACTCGTACCGACCCAACAACCCCCGCTTGGCGTCTCCTCCCCCTGCCTCGCCAAACCGCCCCAGCCACGCCAGGTGCTCCTCGGTGCGCGGCGCTTCCAAGCCGCCGCCAAAGTTCAGCCGCAAACACCGCGAAAGCACCGTCTCGATCAACCGCTGCGGGTCAGTCGTCAGCAGTACCAGGACCGACTTGGCGGGCGGTTCCTCCAGCGTCTTGAGAAACGCATTGGCGGCCTGCACGTTGAGCCGGTCTGCCGCCACCAAAACGGCGACCTTGTAAGCGGCCTCCGCGGGCCGGAGGTGGACCAAGCCGAGCAACTCGCGCACCTGCTCGACGGTGATCACGCGCGACTTGGATTCCGGCCGGACCCACTGCACATCCGGGTGGAGGTCGCCGTTTGCCTTGCGGCACGCCAGACAAGCCTCACAGCAGTCCAAGGGCAGCCCCTTCGGCTCTTGGCGCGGCGGCGCTTGGCAAACCAGGGTCTTGCTCAACGTGCGCGCTGCCGTCTCGAGTTCAGCCAACTGGTTGCCGACGAACAGGTAGGCATGACCCAGCCGTCCCCGCTCCAGGCTGCGCTGGAGCAGGGTCACCGCCAGTTGTTTTCCCATGTCGACGAACGCCATCGCGTCCTCCGGGTCCTTCACTACACTTTGATTCGCTTCGCGTCGCGCCGCAGCCCGCGCCTCCATCCCCCGTCCCGTCGCCCGCGCACGACACCCCACCGCAGCCCGTAGCGCGCGGTCCATCGATCCGGTCCACTGGAGCCACGTAGTTGTTGAGCTTGCCCCCCAAGCCCTATCCGACGCGAGTCCATTCTGCCGAGTACATTTCAACAGGAGATTAATAGTTGACACTACGATCCAAGGCGACCCGCAGGCCAACAGTGCAGGCGATCATGATGAATTCGCCATGGAACCGCTGCCCGACGAAGGGCCGGCGTCTGAGCTCTGAGTACTGTGCAATACAACAGGCGATTAGTTGTTGACACGCCTTTTGGGCCTGACTGGACAAGCCCGCGTTAGCCCCTACTCTCCTCGGACATGACGCTGGGCATGACTCGAGTTAAACCGCGGCTTGCTGAGCCTCCCCCCGTCTGGCCGCGGGTCCTCGGGATTGGCGCCTGGACTCAAGTCACGGCCGTTGCCAGACGATTCTCTGCTCGTGTCCATGGACCGGCGTCAGTTTTATGAAGGTCGAGCCGCGGCTCGGCCGCGAGAGCTCGAGCGCTGGTACTATCGGTTGCTCGAACGCTACTACGCGTTTCTGGTCCCACCGGGGCAGCGCGTGATCGAGTTGGGGTGTGGGCTGGGCGACCTGTTGGCGTCCGTGGGACCGGCGCACGGCGTGGGGATCGACTTCAGCCCTGCCATGATCGAGGAGGCGCGCACCCGGCATCCGTCGCTGACCTTCCGGGTGGCTGACGCGGCCACGTACGAGAGCGTGGAGGGTTTCGATTACCTGCTGCTGTCGGACCTGGTGAACGACTTGCCGGATGTCCAGGTGACGTTGGAGCGGGCGTTACGGCTCACTCATCCGCGGTCTCGGCTGGTGCTCAACTTTTTCAACAACCTCTGGCGCCCTGTGCTGGACTGCGCGGAGCGGATGGGCTTCAAGGCCCCGACCCTCGATCAGAACTGGCTTTCGACGGCCGACATGCGGAACCTGCTCGAGTTGGCGGGTTGGGAGGTCCTTCGGACCGATTGCCGGATTCTGTGGCCGATTCGCACTCCGGTCTGGGAGGGCCTGCTCAACCGGTGGTTGGCACCCTTGCTCAGGCACCTGTGTCTGGCCGTGTTCATCGTGGCCCGGCCGAAGCCCCGAGTGGCTGCGGAGCGCCAGTTCACCTGTTCGGTGGTTGTGCCGGCGCGCAACGAGGCGGGCAACCTCGAGGCGCTGGTCACGCGGGTACCGGAGCTGGGGCTAGGCACCGAATTGATCCTCATCGAGGGCCACTCGACGGATAACACCTGGGAAGAGTTGGGGCGGGTGGCCGCTCGGCATCCGGACCGGCGGCTTAAGACCCTGCAACAGAAGAGCCGAGGCAAGGGCGGCGCAGTCCGCGAGGCCTTCGCCGTTGCTACCGGCGACTTGCTGTTCATTCTGGATGCGGACTTGACGGTGGCCCCGGAGGAACTACCCAAGTTTTACGAGGCGGCCCGCGGGGGTACGGGCGAGTTCATCAACGGCGTGCGCCTCGTCTATCCGCGCGAGCCACACGCCATGCGGTTTTTGAACATGGTAGCCAACAAGCTCTTCGGCCTCGCGTTTAGCTGGTTGCTGGGCCAGCCCATCAAGGACACCCTGTGCGGCACGAAAGTCCTGTGGCGGGCGGACTACGAGGCTATTGCCCGGGGCCGAGGTTATTTCGGTGAGTTTGATCCTTTTGGCGATTTCGATCTGCTCTTCGGTGCGGCCAAGTTGAGCTTGCGGATTGTCGACTTGCCGATCCGGTACCATGCGCGCACCTACGGCGCCACCAACATCCAACGCTGGCGACACGGCTGGCTGCTGGCCCGCATGGTCGGGTTCGCCGCGCGGCGGTTGAAGTTCCTCTGAGCTTGGCTGGGGTTGGGTGCCGTGGCCCTCTTGGCGTTGGCCGCGTACGGCTGGCGTTATGGCCTGACGCGATTGCCCGACCCGGTTCCTGGGGCTGAGTTCGAGCCCAGTCGCTCGACATGACCGGCCAAGCGCCGCCACAACTCGGGTTCATCTTTGGTAGATGGGACCGTTGAAGATGTCGTTGGGGTAGGGCAGTTGGTTGATCAGTTCCCAGGAACGCTTCCATTTCACCAGCGTGGCGGTGCCGCCGAAGGTGCCGACGACGGCTCCGCCCGGCAGGCCGGAGATGGTGGTTTGGGCGTTAGGAAGGGAGACCGACCACCAGTTTGCGAGGCCCGCGTGCCGGATGGACATGCCGTTGCCGATATTTCCCGGAGGCGGCACGTTGGCGGCGTCGTTGAAGTTGTAGGCATCCAACTCGTTGATCTCCCACATCTGCCAGTCCGTCGCCAAGAAGTCGTTCAATTTGTAGGTCTTGCCCTCCGGGCTCAAGGACGCTCGGCCGATGTTGTTGTACCCTCCGATGGTGCCGTTCCAGCAGTAAGAGGTCAGCTTGACCGGGCGCGCCAGCCACAACTGCTTGAGCCGGCCGACCCCGCGGGTGGCGACGTCCTTGGGACACCAGCAAATCTCGTAGTTGGCCAAGTAGGGCCCCAGTTGGCCGATTCTGAAGAAGGCCACTTGATTGCTGAACTGAGCGGAGTGCACGTCAAAGCCAGCAGCCGATACCGCTGCGCTGGGACCGCCCGGGATCCGGCCGTTGTTGCGGGTGGCGTAGACCCAGCCGTCCGGGCCGGTCAGGTTGCCGCCCCAAGTCGGATGCGGGAGATAGTCTTGGCTGTCCCCGGCATACAGGTGGCCGGCCAGGAGAATCTGTTTGACGTTATTGAGGTCGAGCGACATTTGCGCGCGGTCCTTGGCCCGGCTCAGGGCCGGCAAGAGCAGGCTGGCCAAGATCGCGATAATCGCAATGACCACCAACAGCTCGATCAGCGTGAAGGCGGACCCAAAGCCAGTCGGGCCCCGACGCGCAAGCGCAGGGGACGGCGAAGCTTCTCGGATGTTCATCGTTGGTTCTCGTTCATGACTCGGCCAATCACAAGCTCCCAGGGGCGCGTTGCCGGCGCGCCCCGCAAGTCCGCGCGGTTACCAGGCCGCATGGAAGCTGCTGCGCCATCATGATCCCGAGCCTAGCGCTGGCCGTGGCGCGGCGGCAAGACCAAAGCCCATCGTGCCGAGCAAGCAGCCACGCGCCGCGTCGATTCCCTCGCCAGCCAGTCCGCTGAGCTGGTCCAGGCCTTCGCCGCGGCGATATGCTCGCCGGAAATGAACTGCTCGAACGTTATCGCCCCTGGCTGCGGCTCTTGGCCCGAGCCGACATCGAAAGCCGCTTCAACGCCAAATTCGACCCCTCGGACGTCGTCCAGCAGACCTTGATCGAAGCCTGCCGCGCCGTAGGAGCGTTCCGAGGGTCGACCGAGGTCGAGTGGCGCGCCTGGTTGCGCCGACTTCTGTCGCATGCGTTGGCTCATGAAATCAGGCGCTACCGCGGCGCCCAGAAACGAGACCTGAACCGGGAACGGTCCCTCGAAGCCGCCTTGGCGCTGTCCTCTCATCGCCTGAGCCAGGTCCTGATCTCGCCCATCACTTCGCCCAGCCAAGGCGCAGTCCGCGGCGAGGACGACTTGGCCTTGGCTGCCGCGTTGGAACGATTGCCTGCGGACTATAGGGAGGTGATCTGTCTCCGCCACTTCGACGAACTCGGCTTTGAGGAAATCGCCCGGCGCATGAACCGCGCCCCGGGCGCAGCGCGGATGCTCTGGGTCCGCGCCCTAGCCCGGTTGCGCGCCGAAGCCGCCCGAGCTCAGGCCTAACGCCTACCGCCTCCGTCGACTTGGCAAGCTCCCCTCGAACCAGTTCCTGCCAATCGGGTGCCGATCCCAACCTCGCCCACCGGCACACACATCCAGCGAAACCGTCCAAATCGTGTCAAGTTCTATAACTCTGTCATATTAAGTTGCACAGCGGATCCCCTCCCCGACTTTCGCCAAGTGCTTCTCCCGCAAGGAACACATCGAGTACCCAAAGCCACCCTGCGCCCTGCGCCCCGTGTCGCCATCGCGATCGCGATCGCGGCGCCATGGCGCCATGGCGCCGTTGACTCGCGCTTGCTGCGCAGGCAGATCCGTGGCATCAAAGGCCCATGCACATGCCACGCGAAGATACTGCTTACGCCTCCTCGAAACCGAACCCGCATCTGATCGAGACCCGGGGCCGCCACGCAGCCCTGGTCGCCTGCCTGCTAGGGCTCGCCTGGGCTCCCTTGCGCGCCGCGGAACCAGCGGCTCTGGCACAGGGCCAATGGATCAGCCTATTCAACGGCAAGAACCTCGAGGGCTGGCTCGTCAAGATCAAGGGGTTCGAGCTCAACGACAATCACGCAGACACCTTCCGAGTCGAGGACGGGGTCCTGCGGGTGGCCTACGACAAGTACACGAAGTTCGACGGCAAGTTCGGTCACATCTTCTACAAGGACAAATTCTCCCATTACCGATTGCGGGCTGAGTACCGGTTCGTGGGCGAGCAAACGCCCGGCGGACCGAGTTGGGCGTTCCGGAACAGTGGCCTGATGCTGCATGGCCAGGCGCCCGAAAGCCTGCGGAAGGACCAGGACTTTCCCGTCTCGATCGAAGTCCAACTCTTGGGCGGCAACGGGCGGGACAAGCGTTCGACGGCGAACCTGTGCACGCCCGGCACGCACGTGGTCATGAACGGCAAGCTCGTCACCCAGCACTGCAACGACTCAAAGTCGAAGACCTACCACGGCGACCAATGGGTCACCGTCGAGGTCGAAGTCCGCGGCGGCGGCGTCATCCGGCACTTCGTCAACGGCGAGCTTGTCCTCGAATACGAACAACCCCAACTCGACGAGGGCGACGCCGACGCCCGCAAGCTGATCCGAGAGGGCGACAAGCTGCTCCGCGAAGGGTGGATCTCGCTCCAGGCCGAGAGTCATCCGGTCGAGTTCCGCAAGGTCGAACTGTTGCCGCTCGAGCCCTAAGCGGCCCCTTCCCGCGCGGGGTCACCTGGGCAGCCCGGCCAACGAACTCAAGCCAGCCAGCTCCGCGCCCGTCATTTCCTGGATCATCTGCTCGAAGGAAACGGTCGGTTCCCAGCCCAACTGGCGGCGGGCCTTGACGGGGTTGCCCACCAGGTTGTGTGGCTCCGCCGGCCGCAAGAAGCGCTCGTCGCGCCGCACGTAGGGGCGCCAATCCAGTTGCACGGCGCCGAAGGCGACCTGGACGACGTCCTGTACCGCGTGGAGTTGGCCCGTGGCGATGACGTAGTCGTCCGGGCGCTCGCCTTGGAGCATCAACCACATGGCCCGGACATAGTCGCGAGCGTGACCCCAGTCGCGTTGCGCCTCGAGGTCACCAAGCGCTAGCCCGGTCTCGAGCCCCAGTTTGATGGCCGCCGCCCCCCGACAGATCTTGCGGGTGACGAAGTTCTCGCCGCGTCTGGGCGATTCGTGGTTGTACATGATGCCATTGCACGCAAACAGGCCGAAGGTGGCGCGGTAGACGCGAACCATGTGCGCGGCGAACGCCTTGGCGCAGCCGTAGGGGTTCACGGGGGCGAACGGCGTGGCCTCGGCCTGGGGGGCTGCGGCAGGTCGGCCGAAGACCTCACTCGAGGCGGGGTGAAACAGGCGCGCCGGCTGCGGCAAATCGCGCATCATCTCGAGCAGGCGCAGCGTGCCCATGGCCGTCAGTTCGCAGGTCGACTCGGGTATGTCGAAGCTCAACCCGACGTGGCTCTGGCCCGCCAGGTGATAAACCTCGGCCGGCGCCGCCTTCAACAGCGCCCGGCGCAACGTGGTCGGGTCGTCCAGGTCGGCGTAATGCAGGAAGAGCCGGTGGCCGTAGATGGCCGCGTCGTGGTAAAGGTGATCGAGCCGTGAGCGCGCCAGGGCGCTGGTGCGCCGGACGATGCCGTGCACCTCGTAGCCCTTGTCCAGGAGCAGCTCGGTCAGGTACGAGCCGTCCTGGCCAGTGATGCCGGTGATAAAAGCGCGGCGCATGCTCTGGAATTGCCGAGATGGTCCACAAGGCAGCGGTAGGGCGCGCAGTCCTCTGCGCGCCGCGGCTTCCCGCGTCCAGATCGGTTGGCGGCGCGCAGAGGACTGCGCGCCCTGCCTGCAAACCGTCCGCTATCTCGAGGTCTCACCGTGATGTGGCCTGGGCAGACCGCGCCACGCTCGCAGCCGTGGGCGCGGGCTAGCAGGTCACTCGTATCTTGCCTTCGCGGTGGGCCTTGAGCAACTGCACGTCGGCATCGACCATCAAGCCGACGAGATCCTGGAACCGGGTGCGGGCTTCCCAGCCGAGCTTTTGCTTTGCCTTCGAGGCGTCTCCCACCAGCAGGTCGACCTCGGCGGGCCGGTAGTAGCGCTCGTCGACGGCCACGTGTTGCTCCCAATCCAATCCCACGTGACCGAAAGCTGCCGCCAGAAACTCGCGCACCGACCGGGTTTCGCCGGTGGCAATGACGTAGTCGTCCGGCTCCGGCTGCTGGAGCATGAGCCACATCGCCTGGACATACTCCTTGGCGTAACCCCAATCGCGTTTGGCGTCCAGGTTGCCCAGGTAAAGCTTCTCCTGCAGTCCGGCCTGGATGTGGGCGACCGCGCGCGTGATTTTCCGGGTCACGAACGTCTCGCCGCGGCGCGGGGATTCGTGGTTGAAGAGGATGCCGTTGCTGGCGTGGAGGCCGTAGGACTCGCGGTAGTTGACCGTGACCCAGTAGGCGTAGACCTTGGCGCAGGCGTAGGGGCTGCGCGGATAGAACGGCGTGGTCTCGCGCTGGGGAATCTCGCGCACTTTACCGAACATCTCGCTCGATGACGCCTGGTAGAAGCGCGGCCGGATGCCCGTCTCGCGGATGGCCTCGAGCAACCGCACCGCGCCGGTGGCGGTGATGTCGGTGGTATACTCGGGACTATCGAAGCTGACGCGGACGTGGCTTTGGGCGGCGAGGTTGTAGACTTCGTCGGGCTGGATCTTGCCGATCAACCGGGCCAAGGCGCTCGCGTCGCTCAGGTCGCCATAGTGCAGGTGCAGCCGCGCCTTCTCGGTGTGGGGATCGGCGTAGATCGAGTCCAGGCGCCCCGTGTTGAACGTGCTAGCTCGGCGAATGATGCCGTGGACTTCGTAGCCCTTGCCCAACAACAACTCGGCCAGGTACGAACCATCCTGGCCCGTGATGCCGGTGAGCAGGGCGCGTTTGGCCATACGTCCATCCCTGGCTCTCATCAGTAAGCCGGGGCCCGCAACCTCAGGCGGTGAAGGCTTCGCCCACCTGAAACCGGACGAACCGCCGCACGGTCAGGTCGTCCCCCACGTCTTTGGCGACACCGGCGATGTGTTCGCGCACGGTGATTTCCGAATTGCGTTTGACGAACCCTTGGTCCAGCAGGCAGACCGTCTGGTAGAACTTCTCGAGCTTGCCCTCGACGATCTTGGCGATCGCCTGCGGCGGCTTGTTCTTCACCAGGTCGGAGCTGGCCGTAATCTCCTTTTCCTTGGCAATCACCGCGGGGTCGAGCTTCTCGCGCGTAACCGCCAAGGGGTTGGCCGCGGCGATCTGCAGGGTGATGTCTTTGACCAGTTGCTTGAACTCGTCTCGGCTCGCCGTGGCCTCCGTGCCCGAGCCCACCTCGGCGAGCACCCCCACTTTGGCGCCGGTGTGGATGTAAGCCGCCACCAGACCGTGGCCGCTGACCTCGAACCGCTGGTGGCGCGCCAGCTTCACGTTCTCACCCGTCTTGGCGACCATCTCGACGCGCAACGCTTCCAGTTCGGCGGCGGGGTTCTCCGCCAACGCCTTGGCCACTTGTTCCGCGAAGGCCCGAAAGGTCTCGTTCTTGGCCACGAAGTCCGTCTCGCAGTTCACCTCGGCAAGCACCCCAATCCGTGAGCCAGGAAGAATGCACTGGGCAATCGCGCCCTCGCGAGCCTCGCGCAGCGCCTTCTTGGCCGCGGAAGCCATGCCGCGCTTGCGCAGCAGATCGACTGCGCCGTCGAGGTCGCCACCTGCTTCGACCAAGGTGCGTTTGCAGTCCATCATGCCTGCGCCGGTCATTTCGCGCAGTTTGGAGATCAGGGTTGGAGTAATGTCAGCCATAGCAGATTCGCGTAAATGCCAAGTCTCGCGCGGCGGGTCGAGGCACGCAAACCTGCGCCCCTCACGGCCCGCTCGACACGTCTAGATTTGCCCCGCTGCCTCGGTCGCGGTGGCGGGTAGGGCCGGCACGGGCGCGGCGGCCGGATCGATCGGAACCGGCATAGGCGGGGGCGCCGACGCCGGCGCGGTGGCCGGGGGCGCAGGCGGAGCCGGTGCGGCGCT